>NZ_CP068597.1 GCF_016772475.1 Paenibacillus sonchi | reverse complement strand
CATTAAACCACGCCAGCAGCGCCTGCTGCCCCTGCTCTCCGGGCATCCACGCCAGCGTGAAGCTGGTATCTCCGGCAGATTTCTGCCCCTGCCCGGTCGCAGTCCAGTCTGCATCTTCATCATCGAGATAGCTGTCGTCATAGGACTCAGCGGTCAGTTCGCCGGGCGTCAGGTCTTTAACTTTTGCCAGACGCGACCAGTCAACGTCTGAAAGCGGATTCGCGTAAGGGTCACCGCTCCCCTTATAAACCCACAGGGTGGTCCCGGCACCTTTCACCGGCATTGTAGGATTTGGTACAGGCATAGCGTCCTCACATTTCATAGGTAATGACATAAGTCAGATCGGCTGAACTCCACAAGCCCGCATCATCGTCGCGCCGGTAGTCATAGCCGCTGGCCACCATACTGGTGATCAAATCTGACAGTGCCGGGATATCGCTCATCACCGGATAAATCCGGGACTCCATCCACGCATCCAGCTCTGAATCCGGCACCTGAGCAGGCAGGAAAACTTCGATATGCAGCTCCGCCTGCCAGGTATCGCTGTCCAGCTCTTCGCCCGTGTATTCAGCGCCGGTGAGATAAACGGCAACTGCCGGAAAATCCGCCTCATCAAAAACAGCGGGGCGACCATCAAAAAACGTCGCCCCGGTGTCATGCTTCTCCAGTGCATCCAGTACGGCTGCACGGAGTTCAGTATGTTTCATCGCTTTATTACCATCCTCAGTTGATGCTGCAGCGCATAGCCCAGCTCTTTCGGAAGACGTTCACGCCGTATCCGCTCAATATTTTGTTTAAACGCCGTGGTCAGCGGCACCGCCATCGGGATTTTCACCACATCAATGGGGTAACGGTTTTTCCCAGCCACACGCTGCATGACATGCCACCGGCCATTTTTCAGTTGCTGAATAAACGCGCCGGGAATACGACGGTTACCCACCACAAGCACGCTGCCGCCACCTTTCAGGGATGAACGCTGCCCCTTTTTACGACGCCTGCGGCGCGAAAGGACAACCCGCGCATTACCCAGCTTGATTACGGGCAAATCCCCCCGGTTAACTTTGATTCTGGCCTGCGGATTTTTGACCGTGGCCCTTTTCAGCCTGGCCCTTTCCTTTACCAGTTTCCGGCGTACCTTTGTCTCACGGGCAACCTGTGACGCCGACTGCGATATCGCGGATGAAGCAACGCGGTTAATGGCCATTGCGGCGGCACCAGGCACCGCCGTTTTGCTGATACGGCTGAGGTTTTCAACGGCCTGCTCAAGACCTTTTATGGCCATACATCCCCCTTTCAGCGGCGACGGTTAACGGCAGGCGGTACGCCCCGTCCAAGCCAGAGATGACAACTTCCGCCATCATCCGGCGAAACCCGATCTACCCAGAAATTTTCCTCACCGATGGTCAGCGTGTCTCCACGCCGCAGCTGCCGCACCTCATCAGTCCGGACAAACAGGGACGGGCTGGAGCCTTCAACGCGCACGCCCTGTCCGGCATAGCTGATATTTTCAGGGTCATCAAAAACACCACGTATCACCGCACCTGACTGCTCACCGGATGTAATGGTGGCTGACGTTCCCATGTACCCGCGTATCGTTTCATCGGCGCGGGCAATGGCAGCATCGAACAGGTTATCGAAATCAGCCACAGCGCCTCCCGTTATTGCATTCTGGCCAGGCCGCGCTCTGTCATTTCGGCTGCCACACCGGCAGAGACACGAAACGCCGTTCCCGGCAGCACAAATGCCACAGGTTCATCCCGCGTGGCGTGAAGTGCATCAGTATGCAGCTTCACCAGTGCCACGACCGTGACCAGTTCAGACGTATCCAGAATCACGGTATCCGGCTGCGCTGATCCCACCTCATTTTCATGTCCGGTCAGCACATTTTCCCGGCTGAGAGGGGTGTCCTGACCGGCAGTTTCATCCGTGTCATCAAGCTCCTCTTTCAGCTCTGCCACACGGAGCGCCAGTTCTTCTTTCGTCCCCGTCAGGCTGACATCACGGTTCAGTTGTTCACCCAGCGAGCGGAGACGGGCAATCAGTTCATCTTTCGTCATGGACTCCTCCACAGAGAAACAATGGCCCCGAAGGGCCATGATTACGCCAGTTGTACGGACACGAACTCATCAGGGTCAGCCAGCAGCATCAGCGGTGCTGACTGAATCATGGTGAACTCACGCGCCGGATCGCCGGTGGTCACCCAGTTTTTCGGGTAACGGGCAGAGGCGTTAATGCCTTCGCGCTGTGCGTCCGCATCCTGAATGCAGCCATAGGTGCGCAGACCGCGTGCCTGAGTGTTCCCCAGCACCATCGTGTTGTCCGGCAGGAAGTTCTTTTTGACGCCGTTTTCCACGTACTGTCCGGAATACACGACGATGGCCACATCGCCATACATCCCCTTATAGGACACCGCTTTGCCCAGGTCTTTCACCGCTGTCTCCAGCTCGGAATTAGAGCCACGACGGGTATCCAGCTTCTCCTTGACGGCTTTGAAGGAACGGAACAGCGCCCAGCCTTTCGGATCGAACACGATGATATTCACCACACCGCTGGCGTTCAGCGCGTAGGCTTCGATATCGTCGGTCGGGTCATACGTGGACTTGTCACGCTTGCTCCACTCCGTGCCGCCGGACTGCGTGATGTTATTCTCCTCACTGCGGCCCATATCCACCTCAACCGGATCGAAGGCTTCACCGGTCATGGTGTATTTGCCCTTAAGCACGGCAGAAACTGCCTGCATCTCTTCGACCTGAGCAATGGCCAGCTCTTCGTCACGCATGTTCTGCATGATGATGCGACGGCGGCGGTAAGCCGGGTCCGCCAGATTCTGCGGATCTTCATCCGGCAGGCGACGCAGGGTCATCTGCGGATTCACTTCATGCTTCGGCTTGACATATCCCGGCGTAAATTCAGAGGTGGAGCCGCCACGGGAACGGATAACCTCACCGGAAACAATCGGCGAAACGTACAGCGCCATGTTTACCAGTCCCGGAATTTGTGAGAGATAGACTTTCTCCGTGGTGAAGGGATAGCTCTCACGGAAAAAGAGACGCAGAAACAGCGGATCAAACTTAAATTTCTGCTCATTTGCCGCCAGCAGTTGGGCGGTTGTGTACATCGACATAAAAAAATCCCGTAAAAAAAGCCGCACAGGCGGCCTTTAGTGATGAAGGGTAAAGTTAAACGATGCTGATTGCCGTTCCGGCAAACGCGGTCCGTTTTTTCGTCTCGTCGCTGGCAGCCTCCGGCCAGAGCACATCCTCATAACGGAACGTGCCGGACTTGTAGAACGTCAGCGTGGTGCTGGTCTGGTCAGCAGCAACCGCAAGAATGCCAACGGCAGCACCGTCGGTGGTGCCATCCCACGCAACCAGCTTACGGCTGGAGGTGTCCAGCATCAGCGGGGTCATTGCAGGCGCTTTCGCACTCAATCCGCCGGGCGCGGTTGCGGTATGAGCCGGGTCACTGTTGCCCTGCGGCTGGTAATGGGTAAAGGTTTCTTTGCTCGTCATAAACATCCCTTACACTGGTGTGTTCAGCAAATCGTTAACGGCATCAGATGCCGGGTTACCTGCAGCCAGCGGTGCCGGTGCCCCCTGCATCAGACGATCCAGCGCAGTGTCACTGCGCGCCTGTGCACTCTGTGGTGCTGCGGCCAGAATGCGGCGGGCCGTTTTCACGGTCATACCGGGGGTTTCTGCCAGCACGCGTGCCTGTTCTTCGCGTCCGTGAGCCTCCTCACAGTTGAGGATCCCCATAATGCGGCTGTTTTCTGCCGCAACCGCTGCGGTGATCTGCGCGTTCACGTCCGGCTGCGCCGCGCTGGCGTTCTCGCCCTCCGTCGCTGGCACCACGTCAGTAACGTCAGCCTGCGAAGCAGTGGCTGAAACAGTTGTTGATTGAGTCTCTTTGGTCATTCGCCCTCCTGAGAGACGGGATTTACGTGCATCCAGTGCATCACGCATGACGGTGATCGCATCGGTGCTGTTAACAAGTTCATCAGCCAGTCCGGCATCAATGGCCTCCTGACCGCTGTACACTGCAGCCTCGGTATCCAGCACAACCTGCACGGACAGGCCGGTATATGCCGACACCTTCTGCGCAAACATCTGGCGGGTTGCGTCCATCCGGGACTGCAGTGTCTCCCGGACGTCATCCGGAAGATGGCTGTAGGGGTTGCCATCCACCTTATGGCTGCCGCTGTAAATCAGCGTGATTTCCACACCCTGTTTCTCCAGCGCAGCACCGTAATTACTGTGAGCCATCATGACGCCGATGGAGCCTGTCCGGGCGGTCTGCGTGACCAGACGCCGGGAGGCGGCACTGGCAAGCAACTGACCTGCACTGCAGTTCATGTCGTTGGCAAGCGCCCATACCGGTTTTATGTCACGCACACGGGCGATGATGTCAGCGCAGTCAAATGCCCCCGCCACCATCCCGCCGGGCGTGTCCATATCGAGCAGAATGCCGTCCACCATCGGATCGCTGGCAGCCTGTTGCAGACGGGCGATAATGCCGTTGTAACCGGTCATCCCCGAGTACGGCTGCAGCGCCCGCGTCCGGCTGACCAGCGTGCCGGACACCGGCAGCACGGCGATGCCGTTCATGACCTGATAACTGCGGGCCTGTCGTGGTCCGTCATCATCACCGGATAATGCCAGCGTCGCGAGTGCCTCCTGGGCAGTCAGGCTGTCGCCGGACACCGCATCCGTCAGGCTGCTGATCCCAAGCTGGCCTGCAAGCGCACAAAAGAAAACCCGCGCATAGGCGGGTTCAAGCATCAGCGGCTCATTAAAGGCCATGCTGGCAATATGCGGGAGATTACGCAGCTCTGCTGTCACTCTTCTCCTCCTCTGTTGATTGTCGCAGCCCGGATTCAAATGCTGCAGCCGCCCAGGCGGGCGGTTTAAGACCGGCTGCACGGCGCTCCATCGTTTCACGGACCTGCTGGGCAAAAATTTCCTGATAGTCGTCACCGCGTTTTGCGCACTCTTTCTCGTAGGTACTCAGTCCGGCTTCTATCAGCATCACCGCTTCCTGAACTTCTTTCAGACCATCGATGGCCATACGACCGGAGCCTATCCAGTCGCAGTTCCCCCAGGCACTGCGGGCTTCCTGAAAACTGAAGCGCGCTTTTGAAGGTAACGTCACCACGCGGCGAACGATGGCCTCTTCCAGCCAGCACAGAAACATCTGGCTCGCCTGACGGGATGCGACGAATTTTCGCCGCCCCATAAAGTACGCCCACGACTCGTTCGCACTGGCCCGTGCCGTGGAGTAGCTCATCTGGGCGTAATTCCGGGAAAGCTGCTCATACGAGACACCCAGCCCGGCAGCGATATACCGCAGCAGTGACTGCTCAAACACGGAGTAGCCGTTATCCGTATCCTGAGCCGTCTGCAGGTTCAGTGAGTCACCCGGCATCAGGTGCGGTACTTTTGCGCCTCCCAGCCGGACCGGCGCTGCGGCGTAATACGCGGCAATTTCACCAATCCAGCCGGTCAGCCTTTCCCGCTGCTCCTGACTGTTCGCGCCCAGAATAAAATCCATCGCTGACTGCGTATCCAGCTCACTCTCAATGGTGGCGGCATACATCGCCTTCACAATGGCGCTCTGCAGCTGCGTGTTCTGCAGCGTGTCGAGCATCTTCATCTGCTCCATCACGCTGTAAAACACATTTGCACCGCGAGTCTGCCCGTCCTCCACGGGTTCAAAAACGTGAATGAACGAGGCGCGCCCGCCGGGTAACTCACGGGGTATCCATGTCCATTTCTGCGGCATCCAGCCAGGATACCCGTCCTCGCTGACGTAATATCCCAGCGCCGCACCGCTGTCATTAATCTGCACACCGGCACGGCAGTTCCGGCTGTCGCCGGTATTGTTCGGGTTGCTGATGCGCTTCGGGCTGACCATCCGGAACTGTGTCCGGAAAAGCCGCGACGAACTGGTATCCCAGGTGGCCTGAACGAACAGTTCACCGTTAAAGGCGTGCATGGCCACACCTTCCCGAATCATCATGGTAAACGTGCGTTTTCGCTCAACGTCAATGCAGCAGCAGTCATCCTCGGCAAACTCTTTCCATGCCGCTTCAACCTCGCGGGAAAAGGCACGGGCTTCTTCCTCCCCGATGCCCAGATAGCGCCAGCTTGGGCGATGACTGAGCCGGAAAAAAGACCCGACGATATGATCCTGATGCAGCTGGATGGCGTTGGCGGCATAGCCGTTATTGCGTACCAGATCGTCTGCGCGGGCATTGCCACGGGTAAAGTTGGGCAACAGGGCTGCATCCACACTTTCACTCGGTGGGTTCCACGACCGCAACTGCCCTCCAAATCCGCTGCCACCGCCGTGATAACCGGCATATTCGCGCAGCGATGTCATGCCGTCCGGCCCCAGAAGGGTGGGAATGGTGGGCGTTTTCATACATAAAATCCTGCAGGTCCCCTGCGTCGCTGTGTCATGCCGGTCTGCACTTCCAGCTCTGCAATATATTTTTTCAGGTCAGACACGGAAGTGGCCGTAAACTCCACCCTTCGTCCGTCTTTCTGTACTGTTGCCACCCGTTTACCTGTCATCAGGTCATGCAGTGCCGCACGGGCAGCGGCAAGTTCTTCCTGTCGCGTCATTCATCCTCTCCGGATAAGGCACGGGCGTAATCTGCCAGTGTTTTCTTGTTGGTTGCTGCACCATCCTCTTCCTGCAGGCTCGCCAGCAGCGCACTGAGATCCAGCTGCCAGCGGGAAATACTGATGCGCAGCGCCGCCAGCGCATAAACGAAGCAGTCGAGTGCCTCATTGCGTCGCTTTTTGCTGTCCCACAGTATTTTTTTCCTGCCATCCACCCATTTTTCGACCTGCTCTTCAGCAGTCAGCTGCTGCGCTTCGGTCAGATCAAAAATATCCGGGTTATTCGGGAAGTGAACGGCACCGGGAAGCGGTTCATCCCCTTCCGGCGTCAGTGTGAAGCGGTTATAAATCTGCTCTTTCGCGGTATCCGTACCGATTTCGGTAAGGTAAACCCCGTTTTTGTTTCGCTTACGTGGCATGCTGGCCACCGGCTTTCCGTAGACGGATGCCCCTTTAATGGGGATCACCCGGAACAGCCCATGTTTTTTCGAGCGTTCATACACAATGGTCGGGTCAATCCCGCCAGTATCCCAGCAGATACGGGATATCGACATTTCTGCACCATTCCGGCGGGTATAGGTTTTATTGATGGCCTCATCCACACGCAGCAGCGTCTGTTCATCGTCGTGGCGGCCCATAATAATCTGCCGGTCAATCAGCCAGCTTTCCTCACCCGGCCCCCATCCCCATACGCGCATTTCGTAGCGGTCCAGCTGGGAGTCGATACCGGCGGTCAGGTAAGCCACACGGTCAGGAACGGGCGCTGAATAATGCTCTTTCCGCTCTGCCATCACTTCAGCATCCGGACGTTCGCCAATTTTCGCCTCCCACGTCTCACCGAGCGTGGTGTTTACGAAGGTTTTACGTTTTCCCGTATCCCCTTTCGTTTTCATCCAGTCTTTGACAATCTGCACCCAGGTGGTGAACGGGCTGTACGCTGTCCAGATGTGAAAGGTCACACTGTCAGGTGGCTCAATCTCTTCACCGGATGACGAAAACCAGAGAATGCCATCACGGGTCCAGATCCCGGTCTTTTCGCAGATATAACGGGCATCAGTAAAGTCCAGCTCCTGCTGGCGGATGACGCAGGCATTATGCTCGCAGAGATAAAACACGCTGGAGGGGTCATCCGGCGTCCATTTGAGGCCAAACGGCGTCTCTTTGTCGCCAAATTTAAGATACTGCTCCTCCCCGCAATGCGGGCAGGCAACATGAAAACGCATAAAATGCGGGGATTCACTGGCTGCACGCTCAATCTGACAGGTGCCTCTCACTTTTGGCGTGGAGCCACGGATGGACTTTGGCCAGACCGAGCCTTCAATACGCTTGTCACCCAGGAACGTCGGAGAGCCTTCCTGTTCAATATCATCATCAAAAGCAGCAAGTTCATCATAACCCGCCACATCCACCGACTTTTCACGGTAGTTTTTTGCCGCTTTACCGCCCAGGCACCAGAAGCCACGCCCATTAGTGAAACGCTTCATGGTGAGCGTGTTATCCCGGTGCTTTTTGCCATACCACGGGGCCAGCGCCAGCAGCGACGGAATATCACGAATAGTCGGCTCAACGTGGGTTTTCATAAAGTTCTCGGCATCACCATCCGTCGGCAACCAGATAAGGGTGTTGCGCTGCTTATGCTCTATAAAGTAGGCATAAACACCCAGCAGCATTTTGGAATAACCGACACGGGCAGACTTCACCACATTCACCTCACGGATGTAGTCGCTGCCCATCGCATTCATGATGGCCCGCTGAAAGGGCAGTGTTTCCCAGCGCCCTTCCTGGTATGCGGATTCTTTCGGGAGATAGTAATTAGCATCCGCCCATTCAACGGCGGTCTGTGGCTCCGGCCTGAACAGTGAGCGAAGCCCGGCGCGGACAAAATGCCGCAGCCTGTTAACCTGACTGTTCGATATATTCACTCAGCAACCCCGGTATCAGTTCATCCAGCGCGGCTGCTTTGTTCATGGCTTTGATGATATCCCGTTTCAGGAAATCAACATGTCGGTTTTCCAGTTCCGGAAAACGCCGCTGCACCGACAGGGGGAGCCCGTCGAGAATACTGGCAATTTCACCTGCGATCCGCGACAGCACGAAAGTACAGAATGCGGTTTCCACCACTTCAGCGGAGTCTCTGGCATTCTTCAGTTCCTGTGCGTCGGCCTGCGCACGCGTAAGTCGATGGCGTTCGTACTCAATAGTTCCTGGCTGGAGATCTGCCTCGCTGGCCTGCCGCAGTTCTTCAACCTCCCGGCGCAGCTTTTCGTTCTCAATTTCAGCATCCCTTTCGGCATACCATTTTATGACGGCGGCAGAGTCATAAAGCACCTCATTACCCTTGCCACCGCCTCGCAGAACGGGCATTCCCTGTTCCTGCCAGTTCTGAATGGTACGGATACTCGCACCGAAAATGTCAGCCAGCTGCTTTTTGTTGACTTCCATTGTTCATTCCACGGACAAAAACAGAGAAAGGAAACGACAGAGGCCAAAAAGCTCGCTTTCAGCACCTGTCGTTTCCTTTCTTTTCAGAGGGTATTTTAAATAAAAACATTAAGTTATGACGAAGAAGAACGGAAACGCCTTAAACCGGAAAATTTTCATAAATAGCGAAAACCCGCGAGGTCGCCGCCCCGTAACCTGTCGGATCACCGGAAAGGACCCGTAAAGTGATAATGATTATCATCTACATATCACAACGTGCGTGGAGGCCATCAAACCACGTCAAATAATCAATTATGACGCAGGTATCGTATTAATTGATCTGCATCAACTTAACGTAAAAACAACTTCAGACAATACAAATCAGCGACACTGAATACGGGGCAACCTCATGTCAACGAAGAACAGAACCCGCAGAACAACAACCCGCAACATCCGCTTTCCTAACCAAATGATTGAACAAATTAACATCGCTCTTGAGCAAAAAGGGTCCGGGAATTTCTCAGCCTGGGTCATTGAAGCCTGCCGTCGGAGACTAACGTCAGAAAAGAGAGCATATACATCAATTAAAAGTGATGAAGAATGAACATCCCGCGTTCTTCCCTCCGAACAGGACGATATTGTAAATTCACTTAATTACGAGGGCATTGCAGTAATTGAGTTGCAGTTTTACCACTTTCCTGACAGTGACAGACTGCGTGTTGGCTCTGTCACAGACTAAATAGTTTGAATGATTAGCAGTTATGGTGATCAGTCAACCACCAGGGAATAATCCTTCATATTATTATCGTGCTTCACCAACGCTGCCTCAATTGCTCTGAATGCTTCCAGAGACACCTTATGTTCTATACATGCAATTACAACATCAGGGTAACTCATAGAAATGGTGCTATTAAGCATATTTTTTACACGAATCAGATCCACGGAGGGATCATCAGCAGATTGTTCTTTATTCATTTTGTCGCTCCATGCGCTTGCTCTTCATCTAGCGGTTAAAATATTACTTCAAATCTTTCTGTATGAAGATTTGAGCACGTTGGCCTTACATACATCTGTCGGTTGTATTTCCCTCCAGAATGCCAGCAGGACCGCACTTTGTTACGCAACCAATACTATTAAGTGAAAACATTCCTAATATTTGACATAAATCATCAACAAAACACAAGGAGGTCAGACCAGATTGAAACGATAAAAACGATAATGCAAACTACGCGCCCTCGTATCACATGGAAGGTTTTACCAATGGCTCAGGTTGCCATTTTTAAAGAAATATTCGATCAAGTGCGAAAAGATTTAGACTGTGAATTGTTTTATTCTGAACTAAAACGTCACAACGTCTCACATTATATTTACTATCTAGCCACAGATAATATTCACATCGTGTTAGAAAACGATAACACCGTGTTAATAAAAGGACTTAAAAAGGTTGTAAATGTTAAATTCTCAAGAAACACGCATCTTATAGAAACGTCCTATGATAGGTTGAAATCAAGAGAAATCACATTTCAGCAATACAGGGAAAATCTTGCTAAAGCAGGAGTTTTCCGATGGGTTACAAATATCCATGAACATAAAAGATATTACTATACCTTTGATAATTCATTACTATTTACTGAGAGCATTCAGAACACTACACAAATCTTTCCACGCTAAATCATAACGTCCGGTTTCTTCCGTGTCAGCACCGGGGCGTTGGCATAATGCAATACGTGTACGCGCTAAACCCTGTGTGCATCGTTTTAATTATTCCCGGACACTCCCGCAGAGAAGTTCCCCGTCAGGGCTGTGGACATAGTTAATCCGGGAATACAATGACGATTCATCGCACCTGACATACATTAATAAATATTAACAATATGAAATTTCAACTCATTGTTTAGGGTTTGTTTAATTTTCTACACATACGATTCTGCGAACTTCAAAAAGCATCGGGAATAACACCATGAAAAAAATGCTACTCGCTACTGCGCTGGCCCTGCTTATTACAGGATGTGCTCAACAGACGTTTACTGTTCAAAACAAACCGGCAGCAGTAGCACCAAAGGAAACCATCACCCATCATTTCTTCGTTTCTGGAATTGGGCAGAAGAAAACTGTCGATGCAGCCAAAATTTGTGGCGGCGCAGAAAATGTTGTTAAAACAGAAACCCAGCAAACATTCGTAAATGGATTGCTCGGTTTTATTACTTTAGGCATTTATACTCCGCTGGAAGCGCGTGTGTATTGCTCACAATAATTGCATGAGTTGCCCATCGATATGGGCAACTCTATCTGCACTGCTCATTAATATACTTCTGGGTTCCTTCCAGTTGTTTTTGCATAGTGATCAGCCTCTCTCTGAGGGTGAAATAATCCCGTTCAGCGGTGTCTGCCAGTCGGGGGGAGGCTGCATTATCCACGCCGGAGGCGGTGGTGGCTTCACGCACTGACTGACAGACTGCTTTGATGTGCAACCGACGACGACCAGCGGCAACATCATCACGCAGAGCATCATTTTCAGCTTTAGCATCAGCTAACTCCTTCGTGTATTTTGCATCGAGCGCAGCAACATCACGCTGACGCATCTGCATGTCAGTAATTGCCGCGTTCGCCAGCTTCAGTTCTCTGGCATTTTTGTCGCGCTGGGCTTTGTAGGTAATGGCGTTATCACGGTAATGATTAACAGCCCATGACAGGCAGACGATGATGCAGATAACCAGAGCGGAGATAATCGCGGTGACTCTGCTCATACATCAATCTCTCTGACCGTTCCGCCCGCTTCTTTGAATTTTGCAATCAGGCTGTCAGCCTTATGCTCGAACTGACCATAACCAGCGCCCGGCAGTGAAGCCCAGATATTGCTGCAACGGTCGATTGCCTGACGGATATCACCACGATCAATCATAGGTAAAGCGCCACGCTCCTTAATCTGCTGCAATGCCACAGCGTCCTGACTTTTCGGAGAGAAGTCTTTCAGGCCAAGCTGCTTGCGGTAGGCATCCCACCAACGGGAAAGAAGCTGGTAGCGTCCGGCGCCTGTTGATTTGAGTTTTGGGTTTAGCGTGACAAGTTTGCGAGGGTGATCGGAGTAATCAGTAAATAGCTCTCCGCCTACAATGACGTCATAACCATGATTTCTGGTTTTCTGACGTCCGTTATCAGTTCCCTCCGACCACGCCAGCATATCGAGGAACGCCTTACGTTGATTATTGATTTCTACCATCTTCTACTCCGGCTTTTTTAGCAGCGAAGCGTTTGATAAGCGAACCAATCGAGTCAGTACCGATGTAGCCGATAAACACGCTCGTTATATAAGCGAGATTGCTACTTAGTCCGGCGAAGTCGAGAAGGTCACGAATGAACTAGGCGATAATGGCGCACATCGTTGCGTCGATTACTGTTTTTGTAAACGCACCGCCATTATATCTGCCGCGAAGGTACGCCATTGCAAACGCAAGGATTGCCCCGATGCCTTGTTCCTTTGCCGCGAGAATGGCGGCCAACAGGTCATGTTTTTCTGGCATCTTCATGTCTTACCCCCAATAAGGGGATTTGCTCTATTTAATTAGGAATAAGGTCGATTACTGATAGAACAAATCCAGGCTACTGTGTTTAGTAATCAGATTTGTTCGTGACCGATATGCACGGGCAAAACGGCAGGAGGTTGTTAGCGCGACCTCCTGCCACCCGCTTTCACGAAGGTCATGTGTAAAAGGCCGCAGCGTAACTATTACTAATGAATTCAGGACAGACAGTGGCTACGGCTCAGTTTGGGTTGTGCTGTTGCTGGGCGGCGATGACGCCTGTACGCATTTGGTGATCCGGTTCTGCTTCCGGTATTCGCTTAATTCAGCACAACGGAAAGAGCACTGGCTAACCAGGCTCGCCGACTCTTCACGATTATCGACTCAATGCTCTTACCTGTTGTGCAGATATAAAAAATCCCGAAACCGTTATGCAGGCTCTAACTATTACCTGCGAACTGTTTCGGGATTGCATTTTGCAGACCTCTCTGCCTGCGATGGTTGGAGTTCCAGACGATACGTCGAAGTGACCAACTAGGCGGAATCGGTAGTAAGCGCCGCCTCTTTTCATCTCACTACCACAACGAGCGAATTAACCCATCGTTGAGTCAAATTTACCCAATTTTATTCAATAAGTCAATATCATGCCGTTAATATGTTGCCATCCGTGGCAATCATGCTGCTAACGTGTGACCGCATTCAAAATGTTGTCTGCGATTGACTCTTCTTTGTGGCATTGCACCACCAGAGCGTCATACAGCGGCTTAACAGTGCGTGACCAGGTGGGTTGGGTAAGGTTTGGGATTAGCATCGTCACAGCGCGATATGCTGCGCTTGCTGGCATCCTTGAATAGCCGACGCCTTTGCATCTTCCGCACTCTTTCTCGACAACTCTCCCCCACAGCTCTGTTTTGGCAATATCAACCGCACGGCCTGTACCATGGCAATCTCTGCATCTTGCCCCCGGCGTCGCGGCACTACGGCAATAATCCGCATAAGCGAATGTTGCGAGCACTTGCAGTACCTTTGCCTTAGTATTTCCTTCAAGCTTTGCCACACCACGGTATTTCCCGATACCTTGTGTGCAAATTGCATCAGATAGTTGATAGCCTTTTGTTTGTCGTTCTGGCTGAGTTCGTGCTTACCGCAGAATGCAGCCATACCGAATCCGGCTTGTGATTGCGCCATCCCCATAGCAGCCATCACATCAGTACCGGAAAGAGAGTCAGAAGCCGTGGCCCGTGGTGAGTCGCTCATCATCGGGCTTTTTGGCGAATGAAATTTAGCTACGCTTTCGAGTCTCATGCGCCTTCTCCCTGTACCTGAATCAATGTTAGGTTTCCGCAGAACACTGCGCCGGTATCGATATACATTTGGTTGGCAAACTTGAGTGGTTTCACTGCTGGCGTATGACCAAAGATGAACGTGTCCGCGCCTTTGATTTCTTTCACGATCCCGTTTTGTGAGTTGCTGATTCGTTCGCGGTTCCAGATTACCTGCTGATGATCAACTGGCTTTCCAAACTCGTATTCGTCAAAGGGATAATCGGCGTGGCAGATAACATATTTTTTATCTTTGCTCACCAGTTCGATGATTAACGGAAGTTCATCTGCTTTATGGGCAAGAGCTTTAGCCAGAATTTCTTTGTCGTAATCGAGATTAAAGAACCAGCCACCGCCATTAAGCAGCCAGTGATTAACGTTTCCACGCTCTGATAAGCCATCAATCATCATTTGCTCATGGTTTCCACGTACAGCTCTGAACCAGGGGAATGTGATTAATTCCAGGCATTCAACGTTCTCTGCACCACGATCAACCAAATCGCCCACCGAGATAAGCAGGTCTTTTTTGTTGTCGAATCCAATCGTATCCAGTTTGTTCATCAGGTTCGTGTAGCATCCGTGCAGATCGCCAACTACCCAAATATTTCGGTATTTGCTGCCATCAATTTTTTCGTAATAGCGCATCTCTTTCACTCCATCCGCGATGAACCATGAGAACGTCGTTGACGATGGCGTGCATTTTCCCGTCTTTATCATCAACGTATTTTCTGACCGTACCGCGACTACATTTCAGTCTGCGTGCTACTTCTGTCTGATTTCCGTATGTTTCAACGAGCATGTCTGGAATGGTTTTTACTGAGAACGTCATGCGGCCTCACTTCTGCTATTTCGCAGGTCTTTGAGTTTCTGTTGGTACTCTGCCTTGATCGCCTTGCACTCTTCGATAGTCCAGCGATGGCGGTTATGGTTTGATTCGATTTCGTCTACTGCTTCCTGCCCGATGCGGCTAATCAGTTCGACGCGATACGGAACGAGATTTCCGCTTTTGTGCTGGTTGCACACCACGCATTGCTTGTGAATATTGCGTTCATTAAATCGGAGTTGAGGTGCCGCAGCAGTTGTCCGGTAATGTCCGGCATCCCACTGAGCAGACGTGAGCGTTCCGCACGAGATACATGGTAAGTCGCGGTCTCTTTCTCTGATGAAGGCGTTTACGGCTTGTTGGGCTTGTTTAATCCAGTAACTGCGGGGCTTTAAGGCGAGTTTTCGAATCTTAAGTTTATCTTTCTGTTTCTGCTCCTCTCGTCGTCGTTTCTTCTCTGCTGCTTTTTCCGCTTTTTCGCGTTCTTTACTTCGTCGTTCGAGTGCTATCTTGGTTCCACACTCTGGAGAGCACCACCACTGATTAGCGAATGCAGGGTGAAACCATTCCCGGCATTCATCGTTTTTACATCGTCTTCGCGCTGGTTTAGCCATCATCTTCTTCCTCGTGCATCGAGCTATTCGGATCGCTCATCAGTTCTGCGCAGCAGTGCTCACACACGTGAACTTCCAGCACATGCAGCTTCTGACCGCAGTTAGCGCACGTTAAAGCTCGCTCGACGCTTTCTTGTTCGTAACTTCGATTTTGGTCAATCACCTTGTTTTCCTCGCACGACGTCTTAGCCACCGGATATCCCACAGGTGAGCCGTGTAGTTGAAGGTTTTTACGTCAGATTCTTTTGGGATTGGCTTGGGTTTATTTCTGGTGCGTTTCGTTGGAAGGTATTTGCAGTTTTCGCAGATTATGTCGGTGATACTTCGTCGCTGTCTCGCCACACGTCCTCCTTTTCCTGCGGTAGTGGTAACACCCCTGTTGGTGTTCTTTCACACCGGAGACACCATCGATTCCAGTAAGGTTGATTTGGTCGGAAGCGGTTATCTTCTTTGCATTCACCGCACCGATAACATCGCATCATGCAGCTTCCCTCCCGAAGTCGAAATCAAGCTGCCCTCCAAATATTTCGCATGACTCAGAACAAGAGCCGGTATCGAATCTTTTAGCTCGTACCATGTCCTGATACAGGGCTTGATAATCATTTTCTGAATACATTTTCGCGATACCGTCCAGCGACATTCTTCCTCGGTACATAATCTCCTTTGGCGTTTCCCGATGTCCGTCACGCACATGGGATCCCGTGATGACCTCATTAAAAACACGCTGCAATCCCTCCTCATCTTTGCAGGCAAGTCCGATTTTTTGCGTTGATTTTTTAATGCAGAATATGCAGTTACCGAGATGTTCCGGTATTTGCAAATCGAATGGTTGTTGCTTCCACCATGCGAGGATATCTTCCTTCTCAAAGTCTGACAGTTCAGCAAGATATCTGATTCCAGGCTTTGGCTTTAGCCGCTTCGGTTCATCAGCTCTGATGCCAATCCACGTGGTGTAATTCCCTCGCCCGAAATGGTCATCACAGTATTTGGTGAAGGGAACGAGTTTTAATCTGTCAGTGCAGAACGCGCCGCCGACGTATGGAGTGCCATATTTCTTTACCATATCGATAAATGGCTTCAGAACAGGCATTCGCGTCTGAATATCCTTTGGTTCCCATACCGTATAACCATTTGGCTGTCCAAGCTCCGGGTTGATATCAACCTGCAATACGGTGAGCGGTATATCCCAGAACTTCACAACTTCCCTGACAAACCGATATGTCATTGGATGTTCACAACCTGTATCCATGAAAACGTAATGCACGTCTTTACCTGCCCGTCGCTTTTGCTCCATTAGCCAGAGCAAATATGCTGACGTCCTGCCACCGGAGAAACTAACGACATTTATCATGCAGCCCTGTCTCCCCATCTCGCTTTCCACTCCAGAGCCAGTCTCGCTTCGTCTGACCACTTAACGCCACGCTCTGTACCGAATGCCTGTATAAGCTCTAATAGCTCCGCAAATTCGCCTACACGCATCCTGCTGGTTGACTGGCCTATTACCACAAAGCCATTCCCGGCAAGGTTAGGAACAACATCCTGCTGCTTTAATGCTGCGGTAAACACACACTTCCAGCTTTCTGCATCCAGCCAGCGACCATGCCATTCAACCTGACGAGAGACGTCACCTAAGCAGGCCCATAGCTTCCTGTTTTGGTCTAAGCTGCGGTTGCGTTCCTGAATGGTTACTACGATTGGTTTGGTTGGGTCTGGAAGGATTTGCTGTACTGCGTGAATAGCGTTTTGCTGATGTGCTGGAGATCGAATTTCAAAGGTTAGTTTTTTCATGACTTCCCTCTCCCCCAAATAAAAAGGCCTGCGATTACCAGCAGGCCTGTTATTAGCTCAGTAATGTAGATGGTCATCTTTTAACTCCATATACCGCCAATACCCGTTTCATCGCGGCACTCTGGCGACACTCCTTAAAAACCAGGTTCGTGCTCATCTTTCCTTCCCGTTCTTCCCTGGTAGCAAACCGGTAATACACCGTTCGCCAGACCTTACCTTCGATAACCAGAAGACCTGCCCGTGCCATTTTAGCCGCGGCCTGATTTATGCTGGTTACTGTTGCGCCTGTTAGCGCGGCAACGTCCGGCGCACAGAAGCTATTATGCGTCCCCAGGTAATGAATAATTGCCTCTTTGCCCGTCATACACTTGCTCCTTTCAGTCCGAACTTAGCTTTGATTTCTGCGATCTTCGCCAGAGCCTGTGCACGATTTAGAGGTCTACCGCCCATGACAGGAAGTTGTTTTACTGGTTCAGGGATCGCCTCACCACGGTTAATTCTCGCAGTCATATGGACAAGCTCATCTGCGGCCTTACGGCGTAATTCCGCATCAGTAAGCGCATTGGCCCGCATGTTCTGATACAGGTTGGTAACCAGCCAGTAGTGCGCGTTTGATTTCCACGGATAAGACTCCGCATCCGGATACAGGCCTCGCTTCCGGCAATACTCGTAAACCATATCAACCAGCTCGCTGACGTTTGGCAGTCCGGCGGTAACGGATGCTTCTTCCCGGCACCATGCAACAAACTGCCCGGGTGATGGCAGAAATGGTCGATTCTGCCGACGGGCTACGCGCATTCCTGCGTTAACCTGTTCCATCGTGGTGATCCCGTTTTCCCGAAAAGCCAGAACCCACTGGCGACGGATTTCGTTCACTTCGTTCTGGTCACGGTTAGCCAGGCTCGCCGGGAAAGTTGCCAGTAACTGGCTGAACACACCGTTGATGATCTGCGCTACCTGCTGTACCTGCGGCTTTTCGTCGTACTGTTCCGGCATGTTGTTGGCGATCCGACGCATCTGCTCACGGTCAAAGTTAACCATCTGTGCGGCGATGTTTTTCATAGATCCACCCCGTAAATCCAGTCTGTGTTTGTCAGGTCGAGTTTTGGTTTGCTGGCTGTCACGCCTGCCTGTTGCTTGTTACGGTTGATTTCGAGTTGGGTCCACTTATCGCGGAGTTTGGCCGGGCTCAGCACGTTACCGGACCAGAAGTTGTCCTGGCATGCCCAGCGGAACAGCACACACATGTCGCGGTGGTTACGTCCGTCACGTTCACGCATCAGGCGGATATCGTTAGCCCACCCAGCAAAATTCGGTTTTCTGGCTGATGGTGCGATAGTCTTCACCATGTCAAACATCCACTCTGCGGCGGTCAGGTCTTCTGCTGTCCCCCACTTGCTGCCGCTCTGAATTGCAGCATCCGGTTTCACCACAGAAAGGTCGTTTTCTGGCTGGTCAGAGGATTCGCCAGAATTCTCTGACGAATAATCTTTTCTTTTTTCTTTTGTAATAGTGTCTTTTGTGTCCCCCTGTTTTGAGGGATAGCAATCCCCCAATTTGAGGGATGTTTTATCCCTCGTTTTAGGGGATTTTCCCTCGTTTTGAGGGATGCACCATTCTGAGATGTTTTTATTTGGTCCAAACATGCCGCCTTGCTGCTTGATAATATTCATTCTGACGAGTTCTAACTTGGCTTCATTGCACCGTTTGACAGGTAACTTTGTAATCTCGCTAAGTTGAGAATCGGTGATTCTGTCCATTGGTTTATTCCACCCATAGGTTTTACGCAGAATGGCAAGCAGCACTTTAAACTGTCGCTTGGTCAGATCTGCGCCCGAATAAGCCTCAAGCAGCATATTTGATAGTCTGGCGTAACCATCATCGAGATCTGCCACATTACGCTCCTGTCCGGCAAAGTTACCTCTGCCGAAGTTGAGTATTTTTGCTGTATTTGTCATAATGACTCCTGTTGATAGATCCAGTAATGACCTCAGAACTCCATCTGGATTTGTTCAGAACGCTCGGTTGCCGCCGGGCGTTTTTTATTGGTGAGAATCGCAGCAACTTGTCGCGCCAATCGAGCCATGTCGTCGTCAACGACCCCCATTCAAGAACAGCAAGCAGCATTGAGAACTTTGGAATCCAGTCCCTCTTCCACCTGCTGATCTGCGACTTATCAACGCCCACAGCTTCCGCTGTCTTCTCAGTTCCAAGCATTGCGATTTTGTTAAGCAACGCACTCTCGATTCGTAGAGCCTCGTTGCGTTTGTTTGCACGAACCATATGTAAGTATTTCCTTAGATAACAATTGATTGAATGTATGCAAATAAATGCATACACCATAGGTGTGGTTTAATTTGATGCCCTTTTTCAGGGCTGGAATGTGTAAGAGCGGGGTTATTTATGCTGTTGTTTTTTTGTTACTCGGGAAGGGCTTTACCTCTTCCGCATAAACGCTTCCATCAGCGTTTATAGTTAAAAAAATCTTTCGGCCTGCATGAATGGCCTTGTTGATCGCGCTTTGATATACGCCGAGATCTTTAGCTGTCTTGGTTTGCCCAAAGCGCATTGCATAATCTTTCAGGGTTATGCGTTGTTCCATACAACCTCCTTAGTACATGCAACCATTATCACCGCCAGAGGTAAAATAGTCAACACGCACGGTGTTAGATATTTATCCCTTGCGGTGATAGATTTAACGTATGAGCACAAAAAAGAAACCATTAACACAAGAGCAGCTTGAGGACGCACGTCGCCTTAAAGCAATTTATGAAAAAAAGAAAAATGAACTTGGCTTATCCCAGGAATCTGTCGCAGACAAGATGGGGATGGGGCAGTCAGGCGTTGGTGCTTTATTTAATGGCATCAATGCATTAAATGCTTATAACGCCGCATTGCTTACAAAAATTCTCAAAGTTAGCGTTGAAGAATTTAGCCCTTCAATCGCCAGAGAAATCTACGAGATGTATGAAGCGGTTAGTATGCAGCCGTCACTTAGAAGTGAGTATGAGTACCCTGTTTTTTCTCATGTTCAGGCAGGGATGTTCTCACCTAAGCTTAGAACCTTTACCAAAGGTGATGCGGAGAGATGGGTAAGCACAACCAAAAAAGCCAGTGATTCTGCATTCTGGCTTGAGGTTGAAGGTAATTCCATGACCGCACCAACAGGCTCCAAGCCAAGCTTTCCTGACGGAATGTTAATTCTCGTTGACCCTGAGCAGGCTGTTGAGCCAGGTGATTTCTGCATAGCCAGACTTGGGGGTGATGAGTTTACCTTCAAGAAACTGATCAGGGATAGCGGTCAGGTGTTTTTACAACCACTAAACCCACAGTACCCAATGATCCCATGCAATGAGAGTTGTTCCGTTGTGGGGAAAGTTATCGCTAGTCAGTGGCCTGAAGAGACGTTTGGCTGATCGGCAAGGTGTTCTGGTCGGCGCATAGCTGATAACAATTGAGCAAGAATCTTCATCGAATTAGGGGAATTTTCACTCCCCTCAGAACATAACATAGTAAATGGATTGAATTATGAAGAATGGTTTTTATGCGACTTACCGCAGCAAAAATAAAGGGAAAGATAAGCGCTCAATAAACCTGTCTGTTTTCCTTAATTCTCTGCTGGCTGATAATCATCACCTGCAGGTTGGCTCCAATTATTTGTATATTCATAAAATCGATGGAAAAACTTTTCTCTTTACCAAAACAAATGACAAGAGTCTGGTTCAGAAGATAAATCGCTCTAAAGCTTCAGTTGAAGATATTAAGAACAGCCTCGCAGATGACGAATCATTGGGATTCCCATCTTTTTTGTTTGTTGAAGGCGACACCATTGGTTTTGCCAGAACTGTTTTCGGGCCGACCACATCCGATCTGACAGATTTTTTAATCGGGAAAGGAATGTCATTAAGCAGTGGAGAGCGCGTTCAGATAGAGCCACTGATGAGGGGAACCACCAAAGACGATGTTATGCATATGCATTTCATCGGCCGAACAACGGTGAAGGTAGAAGCCAAGCTACCTGTATTTGGCGATATATTAAAGGTCTTAGGGGCAACAGATATTGAAGGGGAGCTTTTTGACTCATTGGATATAGTCATTAAGCCAAAATTTAAAAGGGATATAAAAAAGGTTGCCAAGGATATTATTTTTAACCCGTCACCTCAATTTTCAGACATTAGCCTGCGGGCAAAAGATGAGGCCGGAGATATTTTAACAGAACATTATCTATCAGAAAAAGGCCATCTCTCAGCGCCTCTGAACAAGGTCACCAATGCTGAGATAGCTGAAGAGATGGCATATTGCTACGCAAGAATGAAAAGTGATATACTGGAATGTTTTAAAAGGCAGGTGGGCAAAGTTAAGGATTAATTATCAGGAGTAATTATGCGGAACAGAATCATGCCTGGTGTTTACATAGTAATAATTCCTTACGTTATCGTAAGCATTTGCTATCTCCTTTTCCGCCACTACATTCCTGGTGTTTCTTTTTCAGCTCATAGAGATGGTCTTGGGGCGACATTGTCATCATATGCAGGAACCATGATTGCAATCCTGATTGCTGCCTTGACGTTTCTAATCGGAAGCAGAACGCGCCGACTGGCCAAGATTAGAGAGTATGGGTATATGACATCGGTAGTTATTGTCTATGCCCTTAGTTTTGTTGAGCTTGGAGCTTTGTTTTTCTGCGGGTTATTGCTTCTTTCCAGCATAAGCGGCTACATGATACCCACTATCGCCATCGGCATTGCCTCTGCATCGTTCATTCATATATGCATCCTTGTTTTCCAACTATATAATTTGACCAGAGAACAAGAATAACCCGGCCTCAGCGCCGGGTTTTCTTTGCCTCACGATCGCCCCCAAAACACATAACCAATTGTATTTATTGAAAAATAAATAGATACAACTCACTAAACATAGCAATTCAGATCTCTCACCTACCAAACAATGCCCCCCTGCAAAAAATAAATTCATATAAAAAACATACAGATAACCATCTGCGGTGATAAATTATCTCTGGCGGTGTTGACATAAATACCACTGGCGGTGATACTGAGCACATCAGCAGGACGCACTGACCACCATGAAGGTGACGCTCTTAAAAATTAAGCCCTGAAGAAGGGCAGCATTCAAAGCAGAAGGCTTTGGGGTGTGTGATACGAAACGAAGCATTGGCCGTAAGTGCGATTCCGGATTAGCTGCCAATGTGCCAATCGCGGGGGGTTTTCGTTCAGGACTACAACTGCCACACACCACCAAAGCTAACTGACAGGAGAATCCAGATGGATGCACAAACACGCCGCCGCGAACGTCGCGCAGAGAAACAGGCTCAATGGAAAGCAGCAAATCCCCTGTTGGTTGGGGTAAGCGCAAAACCAGTTAACCGCCCTATTCTCTCGCTGAATCGCAAACCGAAATCACGAGTAGAAAGCGCACTAAATCCGATAGACCTTACAGTGCTGGCTGAATACCACAAACAGATTGAAAGCAACCTGCAACGTATTGAGCGCAAGAATCAGCGCACATGGTACAGCAAGCCTGGCGAACGCGGCATAACATGCAGTGGACGCCAGAAAATTAAGGGAAAATCGATTCCTCTTATCTAGTTACTTAGATATTGGCCTTGGCTTTATCTCAATATTATATGGATCATAGCTGGCAACTAATTCAGTCCAGTAAATATCCTCAATAGGGAATAATATATGCTTTCCATTCCATCGGGAAAAAGTTTTGTTCAACACACCAAGCTCAATCAACTCACTAATGTATGGGAATTGTTTTGATGTAACCACATACTTCCTGCCTTCATTAAGGGCTGCGCACAAAACCATAGATTGCTCTTCTGTAAGGTTTTGAATTACTGATCGCACTTTATCGTTTTGCATCTTAATGCGTTTTCTTAGCTTAAATCGCTTATATCTGGCGCTGGCAATAGCTGATAATCGATGCACATTAATTGCTAGCGAAAATGCAAGAGCAAAGACGAAAACATGCCACACATGAGGAATACCGATTCTCTCATTAACATATTCAGGCCAGTTATCTGGGCTTAAAAGCAGAAGTCCAACCCAGATAACGATCATATACATGGTTCTCTCCAGAGGTTCATTACTGAACACTCGTCCGAGAATAACGAGTGGATCCATTTCTATACTCATCAAACTGTAGGGGTTGTAATAGTTTATCCGATTTCTCGCTGTAGGGGTACACGAGAACCACCGAGCCTGATGTGGTTAAAAGACAGGCACAATCTTTACTACCGCAATCCACTATTTAAGGTGATATATGGAAGAAGAATTTGAAGAGTTCGAAGAGCATCCTCAGGATGTGATGGAACAATACCAGGACTATCCGTATGACTACGACTATTGATAAAAATCAATGGTGTGGACAATTCAAGCGATGCAATGGATGCAAGCTGCAATCGGAATGCATGGTTAAGCCTGAAGAAATGTTTCCTGTAATGGAAGATGGGAAATATGTCGATAAATGGGCAATACGAACGACGGCAATGATTGCCAGAGAACTTGGTAAACAGAACAACAAAGCTGCCTGATAGTGGCCTTTATTTTTGGCATAAATAACAGAATAAACACTGCACTGTGTATTCATTCCAACGAGTGAATACACGGAGCAATGTCGCTCGTAACTAAACAGGAGCCGACTTGTTCTGATTATTGGAAATCTTCTTTGCCCTCCAGTGTGAGGGCGATTTTTTATCTGTGAGGATATGAACAGATGTCAAACATCAAAAAATACATCATTGATTACGACTGGAAAGCATCAATAGAAATTGAAATCGACCATGACGTAATGACAGAGGAAAAACTTCACCAGATTAATAATTTCTGGTCAGACTCTGAATACCGACTCAATAAACACGGCTCTGTATTAAATGCTGTATTAATCATGCTGGCGCAACATGCTCTGCTTATAGCAATTTCAAGCGACTTAAATGCATATGGTGTTGTGTGTGAGTTCGACTGGAATGATGGAAATGGTCAGGAAGGATGGCCTCCAATGGATGGTAGCGAAGGAATAAGAATTACCGATATCGATACATCAGGAATATTTGATTCAGATGATATGACTATCAAGGCCGCCTGAGTGCGGTTTTACCGCATACCAATAACGCTTCACTCGAGGCGTTTTTCGTTATGTATAAATAAGGAGCACACCATGCAATATGCCATTGCAGGGTGGCCTGTTGCTGGCTGCCCTTCCGAATCTTTACTTGAACGAATCACCCGTAAATTACGTGACGGATGGAAACGCCTTATCGACATACTTAATCAGCCAGGAGTCCCAAAGAATGGATCAAACACTTATGGCTATCCAGACTAAATTCACTATCGCCACTTTTATTGGCGATGAAAAGATGTTTCGTGAAGCCGTCGACGCTTATAAAAAATGGATATTAATACTGAAACTGAGATCAAGCAAAAGCATTCACTAACCCCCTTTCCTGTTTTCCTAATCAGCCCGGCATTTCGCGGGCGATATTTTCACAGCTATTTCAGGAGTTCAGCCATGAACGCTTATTACATTCAGGATCGTCTTGAGGCTCAGAGCTGGGCGCGTCACTACCAGCAGCTCGCCCGTGAAGAGAAAGAGGCAGAACTGGCAGACGACATGGAAAAAGGCCTGCCCCAGCACCTGTTTGAATCGCTATGCATCGATCATTTGCAACGCCACGGGGCCAGCAAAAAATCCATTACCCGTGCGTTTGATGACGATGTTGAGTTTCAGGAGCGCATGGCAGAACACATCCGGTACATGGTTGAAACCATTGCTCACCACCAGGTTGATATTGATTCAGAGGTATAAAACGAATGAGTACTGCACTCGCAACGCTGGCTGGGAAGCTGGCTGAACGTGTCGGCATGGATTCTGTCGACCCACAGGAACTGATCACCACTCTTCGCCAGACGGCATTTAAAGGTGATGCCAGCGATGCGCAGTTCATCGCATTACTGATCGTTGCCAACCAGTACGGCCTTAATCCGTGGACGAAAGAAATTTACGCCTTTCCTGATAAGCAGAATGGCATCGTTCCGGTGGTGGGCGTTGATGGCTGGTCCCGCATCATCAATGAAAACCAGCAGTTTGATGGCATGGACTTTGAGCAGGACAATGAATCCTGTACATGCCGGATTTACCGCAAGGACCGTAATCATCCGATCTGCGTTACCGAATGGATGGATGAATGCCGCCGCGAACCATTCAAAACTCGCGAAGGCAGAGAAATCACGGGGCCGTGGCAGTCGCATCCCAAACGGATGTTACGTCATAAAGCCATGATTCAGTGTGCCCGTCTGGCCTTCGGATTTGCTGGTATCTATGACAAGGATGAAGCCGAGCGCATTGTCGAAAATACTGCATACACTGCAGAACGTCAGCCGGAACGCGACATCACTCCGGTTAACGATGAAACCATGCAGGAGATTAACACTCTGCTGATCGCCCTGGATAAAACATGGGATGACGACTTATTGCCGCTCTGTTCCCAGATATTTCGCCGCGACATTCGTGCATCGTCAGAACTGACACAGGCCGAAGCAGTAAAAGCTCTTGGATTCCTGAAACAGAAAGCCGCAGAGCAGAAGGTGGCAGCATGACACCGGACATTATCCTGCAGCGTACCGGGATCGATGTGAGAGCTGTCGAACAGGGGGATGATGCGTGGCACAAATTACGGCTCGGCGTCATCACCGCTTCAGAAGTTCACAACGTGATAGCAAAACCCCGCTCCGGAAAGAAGTGGCCTGACATGAAAATGTCCTACTTCCACACCCTGCTTGCTGAGGTTTGCACCGGTGTGGCTCCGGAAGTTAACGCTAAAGCACTGGCCTGGGGAAAACAGTACGAGAACGACGCCAGAACCCTGTTTGAATTCACTTCCGGCGTGAATGTTACTGAATCCCCGATCATCTATCGCGACGAAAGTATGCGTACCGCCTGCTCTCCCGATGGTTTATGCAGTGACGGCAACGGCCTTGAACTGAAATGCCCGTTTACCTCCCGGGATTTCATGAAGTTCCGGCTCGGTGGTTTCGAGGCCATAAAGTCAGCTTACATGGCCCAGGTGCAGTACAGCATGTGGGTGACGCGAAAAAATGCCTGGTACTTTGCCAACTATGACCCGCGTATGAAGCGTGAAGGCCTGCATTATGTCGTGATTGAGCGGGATGAAAAGTACATGGCGAGTTTTGACGAGATCGTGCCGGAGTTCATCGAAAAAATGGACGAGGCACTGGCTGAAATTGGTTTTGTATTTGGGGAGCAATGGCGATGACGCATCCTCACGATAATATCCGGGTAGGCGCAATCACTTTCGTCTACTCCGTTACAAAGCGAGGCTGGGTATTTCCCGGCCTTTCTGTTATCCGAAATCCACTGAAAGCACAGCGGCTGGCTGAGGAGATAAATAATAAACGAGGGGCTGTATGCACAAAGCATCTTCTGTTGAGTTAAGAACGAGTATCGAGATGGCACATAGCCTTGCTCAAATTGGAATCAGGTTTGTGCCAATACCAGTAGAAACAGACGAAGAATTTCATACGTTAGCCGCATCCCTTTCACAAAAGCTGGAAATGATGGTGGCGAAAGCAGAAGCAGATGAGAGAAACCAGGTATGACAACCACGGAATGCATTTTTCTGGCAGCGGGCTTCATATTCTGTGTGCTTATGCTTGCCGACATGGGACTTGTTCAATGACACCTCAGCAGGAAAACGCCCTTCGCAGCATTGCCCGTCAGGCTAATTCTGAAATCAAAAAAAGCCAGACAGCAGTTTCCGGATAAAAACGTCGATGACATTTGCCGTAGCGTACTGAAGAAGCACCGCGAAACGGTAACGCTGATGGGATTCACACCGACTCATTTAAGCCTGGCAATCGGCATGTTAAACGGCGTCTTTAAGGAACGATGAACATGAAAAGCAAAATCATCAGGGAGCTACAGGCTCCTTTTTTATTATTCGCATTCACCCTCAAGCGTATTAACCAACAGTTCAGGGATTAATGAAAGATGGCAGACATCATTGATTCAGCATCAGAAATAGAAGAATTACAGCGCAACACAGCAATAAAAATGCGCCGCCTGAACCACCAGGCTATATCTGCCACTCATTGTTGTGAGTGTGGCGATCCGATAGATGAACGAAGACGCCTGGTCGTTCAGGGTTGTCGGACTTGTGCAAGTTGCCAGGAGGATCTGGAACTTATCAGTAAACAGAGAGGTTCGAAGTGAGCGAAATTAACTCTCAGGCACTGCGTGAAGCGGCAGAGCAGGCAATGCATGACGACTGGGGATTTGACGCAGACCTTTTCCATGAATTGGTAACACCATCGATTGTGCTGGAACTGCTGGATGAACGGGAAAGAAACCAGCAATACATCAAACGCCGCGACCAGGAGAACGAGGATATTGCGCTAACAGTAGGGAAACTGCGTGTTGAGCTTGAAACAGCAAAATCAAAACTCAACGAGCAGCGTGAGTATTACGAAGGTGTTATCTCGGATGGGAGTAAGCGTATTGCTAAACTGGAAAGCAACGAAGTCCGTGAAGACGGAAACCAGTTTCTTGTTGTTCGCCATCCTGGGAAGACTCCTGTTATCAAGCACTGCACTGGTGACCTGGAAGAGTTTCTGCGGCAGTTAATCGAACAAGACCCGTTAGTAACTATCGACATCATTACGCATCGCTATTACGGGGTTGGAGGTCAATGGGTTCAGGATGCAGGTGAGTATCTGCATATGATGTCTGACGCTGGCATTCGCATCAAAGGAGAGTGAGATCGGTTTTGTAAAAGATAACGCTTGTGAAAATGCTGAATTTCGCGTCGTCTTCACAGCGATGCCAGAGTCTGTAGTGTCAGATGATGACCGTACTCAAACATCGGGTTGAGTATTATCTTACTGTTTCTTTACATAAACATTGCTGATACCGTTTAGCTGAAACGACATACATTGCAAGGAGTTTATAAATGAGTATCAATGAGTTAGAGTCTGAGCAAAAAGATTGGGCGTTATCAATGTTGTGCAGATCCGGTGTCTTGTCTCCATGCAGACATCACGAAGGTGTTTATGTAGATGAAGGTATAGATATAGAGTCGGCATACAAATATTCCATGAAGGTTTATAAGTCTAATGAAGACAAATCCCCATTCTGCAATGTGCGAGAAATGACTGATACCGTGCAAAATTATTATCACGAGTACGGTGGAAACGATACTTGCCCTCTCTGTACAAAACATATAGATGATTAAACCCAATATTACATAACAATCCTCGCACTCGCGGGGATTTATTTTATCTGAACTCGCTACGGCGGGTTTTGTTTTATGGAGATGATAAATGCACTTCCGAGTCACAGGAGAATGGAATGGAGAGCCATTCAACAGAGTTATCGAAGCGGAGAACATCAACGACTGCTACGACCACTGGATGATATGGGCGCAGATAGCACATGCAGACGTAACCAATATTCGAATTGAAGAACTGAAAGAACACCAAGCCGCCTGATGGCGGTTTTTTCTTGCGTGTAATTGCGGAGACTTTGCGATGTACTTGACACTTCAGGAGTGGAACGCACGCCAGCGACGTCCAAGAAGCCTTGAAACAGTTCGTCGATGGGTTCGGGAATGCAGGATATTCCCACCTCCGGTTAAGGATGGAAGAGAGTATCTGTTCCACGAATCAGCGGTAAAGGTTGACTTAAATCGACCAGTAACAGGTGGCCTTTTGAAGAGGATCAGAAATGGGAAGAAGGCGAAGTCATGAGCGCCGGGATTTACCCCCTAACCTTTATATAAGAAACAATGGATATTACTGCTACAGGGACCCAAGGACGGGTAAAGAGTTTGGATTAGGCAGAGACAGGCGAATCGCAATCACTGAAGCTATACAGGCCAACATTGAGTTATTTTCAGGACACAAACACAAGCCTCTGACAGCGAGAATCAACAGTGATAATTCCGTTACGTTACATTCATGGCTTGATCGCTACGAAAAAATCCTGGCCAGCAGAGGAATCAAGCAGAAGACACTCATAAATTACATGAGCAAAATTAAAGCAATAAGGAGGGGTCTGCCTGATGCTCCACTTGAAGACATCACCACAAAAGAAATTGCGGCAATGCTCAATGGATACATAGACGAGGGCAAGGCGGCGTCAGCCAAGTTAATCAGATCAACACTGAGCGATGCATTCCGAGAGGCAATAGCTGAAGGCCATATAACAACAAACCATGTCGCTGCCACTCGCGCAGCAAAATCAGAGGTAAGGAGATCAAGACTTACGGCTGACGAATACCTGAAAATTTATCAAGCAGCAGAATCATCACCATGTTGGCTCAGACTTGCAATG
The DNA here is from genome assembly GCF_016772475.1 of Paenibacillus sonchi. Classification (NCBI taxonomy): domain Bacteria; kingdom Bacillati; phylum Bacillota; class Bacilli; order Caryophanales; family Paenibacillaceae; genus Paenibacillus; species Paenibacillus sonchi. The sequence continues at coordinate 19,015 of NZ_CP068597.1, read as the reverse complement.
GAACTGGCTGTTGTTACCGGGCAACGAGTTGGTGATTTATGCGAAATGAAGTGGTCTGATATCGTAGATGGATATCTTTATGTCGAGCAAAGCAAAACAGGCGTAAAAATTGCCATCCCAACAGCATTGCATATTGATGCTCTCGGAATATCAATGAAGGAAACACTTGATAAATGCAAAGAGATTCTTGGCGGAGAAACCATAATTGCATCTACTCGTCGCGAACCGCTTTCATCCGGCACAGTATCAAGGTATTTTATGCGCGCACGAAAAGCATCAGGTCTTTCCTTCGAAGGGGATCCGCCTACCTTTCACGAGTTGCGCAGTTTGTCTGCAAGACTCTATGAGAAGCAGATAAGCGATAAGTTTGCTCAACATCTTCTCGGGCATAAGTCGGACACCATGGCATCACAGTATCGTGATGACAGAGGCAGGGAGTGGGACAAAATTGAAATCAAATAATGATTTTATTTTGACTGATAGTGACCTGTTCGTTGCAACAAATTGATAAGCAATGCTTTTTTATAATGCCAACTTAGTATAAAAAAGCTGAACGAGAAACGTAAAATGATATAAATATCAATATATTAAATTAGATTTTGCATAAAAAACAGACTACATAATACTGTAAAACACAACATATGCAGTCACTATGAATCAACTACTTAGATGGTATTAGTGACCTGTAACAGAGCATTAGCGCAAGGTGATTTTTGTCTTCTTGCGCTAATTTTTTGTCATCAAACCTGTCGCACTCCAGAGAAGCACAAAGCCTCGCAATCCAGTGCAAAGCTTTGTGTGCCACCCACTACGACCTGCATAACCAGTAAGAAGATAGCAGTGATGTCAAACGACGCAGCTGACTTCTTTTCTTTCACGACTTCCCCACACCCAGCATGCATACCTTTCCGCCATAACTGTAGTGAATGTCTGTTATGAGCGAGGAGCGGAAGTTAACACTTATGAAAAATGGCTACGAAGTCCGTGGCTATCTATCGGCTTATTAGTACTTGAAACGCTTCTTCAGAAGCCTGAAGAGCTAATCGTTCGGCGATACTATATATGCATTAATAGACTATATCGTTGGTATAAACAGTGCACCATGCAACATGAATAACAGTGGGTTATCCAAAAGGAAGCAGAAAGCTAAATATGGAAAACTACAATACGATGCCCCGTTAAGTTCAATACTACTAATTTTTAGATGGAAAACGTATGTAATAGAGAGTAACTTAAAAGAGAGATCCTGTGTTGCCGCCAAATAAATTGCGGTTATTTTAATAAAATTAAGGGTTACTATATGTTGGAGTTTAGTGTTATTGAAAGAGGCGGGTATATTCCTGCAGTAGAAAAAAATAAGGCATTCCTACGAGCAGATGGTTGGAATGACTATTCCTTTGTTACAATGTTTTATCTTACTGTCTTTGATGAGCATGGTGAAAAATGCGATATCGGAAATGTTAAAATTGGTTTTGTAGGTCAAAAAGAAGAAGTAAGCACTTATTCATTAATAGATAAAAAATTCAGTCAACTCCCTGAAATGTTTTTTTCCTTAGGTGAAAGCATTGACTACTATGTTAATCTCAGCAAATTAAGCGATGGTTTTAAACATAACCTTCTTAAAGCTATTCAGGATTTAGTAGTATGGCCAAATCGATTAGCCGACATTGAAAATGAAAGCGTCCTTAACACCTCATTACTTAGAGGGGTAACTCTTTCAGAAATTCATGGACAGTTCGCACGTGTGTTAAATGGTTTGCCAGAATTGTCAGATTTCCACTTTTCATTTAATAGAAAAAGTGCTCCCGGATTCAGTGATTTAACTATACCTTTTGAGGTGACGGTTAATTCTATGCCCAGCACGAACATTCATGCTTTTATCGGGCGGAATGGGTGTGGTAAAACAACAATTTTGAATGGAATGATTGGTGCAATCACCAACCCAGAAAACAATGAATATTTTTTCTCTGAAAATAATAGACTTATCGAGTCAAGAATCCCAAAGGGATATTTTCGATCGCTTGTTTCAGTTTCGTTTAGTGCATTTGATCCTTTTACTCCTCCTAAAGAACAACCTGACCCAGCAAAAGGTACACAATACTTTTATATTGGACTCAAGAATGCTGCCAGCAATAGTTTAAAATCACTAGGCGATCTCCGCTTAGAATTCATTTCAGCATTTATTGGTTGTATGAGAGTAGATAGAAAAAGACAACTCTGGCTTGAAGCTATCAAAAAACTAAGTAGTGATGAAAACTTTTCAAATATGGAACTCATCAGCCTCATTTCTAAATATGAAGAGTTAAGACGTAATGAACCACAGATTCAAGTGGACGATGATAAATTCACTAAATTGTTTTATGACAATATCCAGAAATATCTGCTTCGAATGAGCTCTGGACATGCAATTGTTTTATTTACTATCACAAGATTAGTAGATGTCGTTGGCGAAAAGTCATTAGTTTTATTCGATGAACCAGAGGTTCATCTGCATCCACCTTTGCTCTCTGCTTTTTTACGAACATTAAGCGACTTACTCGATGCACGCAATGGTGTAGCAATAATTGCAACTCATTCCCCAGTAGTACTGCAAGAGGTTCCAAAATCCTGCATGTGGAAAGTCCTACGGTCAAGAGAAGCAATAAATATTATCCGTCCGGATATTGAGACATTCGGTGAGAACTTAGGTGTTTTAACTCGTGAGGTGTTTTTACTTGAAGTGACAAATTCTGGATACCACCACTTATTATCGCAGTCCGTTGATTCAGAGCTTTCTTATGAAACCATTCTAAAAAATTATAATGGTCAGATAGGATTAGAAGGTCGAACCGTTTTAAAAGCGATGATAATGAACAGAGATGAAGGTAAAGTACAATGAAAAAACTACCTCTTCCAGCGAGAACTTATAGCGAAATGCTTAATAAATGCTCGGAAGGTATGATGCAGATAAATGTTAGAAATAATTTCATTACTCACTTCCCCACTTTTTTGCAGAAAGAACAACAATATAGAATATTAAGCTCGACAGGTCAGTTATTTACCTACGACAGGACACACCCTCTTGAGCCTACAACCTTAGTAGTTGGTAACCTGACAAAGGTTAAATTAGAAAAGCTTTATGAAAATAATCTCCGAGATAAAAACAAACCCGCTAGAACATATTACGATGACATGCTTGTTTCATCAGGTGAAAAATGTCCATTTTGTGGTGATATAGGACAGACAAAAAATATAGATCATTTTCTTCCTATTGCACATTATCCTGAATTTTCGGTGATGCCTATTAATTTAGTTCCATCGTGCCGCGACTGCAATATGGGAGAGAAAGGTCAAGTTTTCGCAGTAGATGAGGTACACCAAGCGATTCATCCCTATATCGACAAGGACATTTTTTTTCGTGAGCAATGGGTATATGCAAATTTCGTTTCCGGAACTCCGGGTGCTATCAGTTTTTATGTTGAATGCCCGGCGAACTGGAGGCAGGAAGACAAACACAGAGCTCTTCATCATTTCAAGCTATTAAATATTGCTAACAGGTATCGTTTGGAGGCAGGGAAGCACTTGAGTGAAGTGATTACTCAAAGAAACTCTTTCGTAAAAGTTATAAGGAAATATAGTTCAACCGCAACGTTTCAGCAGCTACAGTCAGAATTTATTGAAGCAAATCTGAAACCTATTATAGATTTGAATGACTTCCCCAATTATTGGAAAAGAGTTATGTATCAGTGCCTAGCAAACTCGGAAGATTTTTTCAGAGGGATCTAGAATATGATGAAAGATAGAAAATTACGACGCTTATCGGAAGTGAACGAATACTTTTTATATGAGGAGGGCTGTTTTTACAAAATCCGGTAGTAACTTGCTAACCAATTCCTAGGCAGGTCATTGGCAACAGTGGCATGCACCGAGAAGGACGTTTGTAATGTCCGCTCCGGCACATAGCAGTCCTAGGGACAGTGGCGTACAGTCATAGATGGTCGGTGGGAGGTGGTACAAATTCTCTCATGCAAAAAATATGTAAAATCGGTAGCAACTGGAAATCATTCAACACCCGCACTATCGGAAGTTCACCAGCCAGCCGCAGCACGTTCCTGCATACGACGTGTCTGCGGCTCTACCATATCTCCTATGAGCAACGTGTTAGCAGAGCCAAGCCACAACTCTAATTTTAATACATAATGAATGATAATAATAATATTAAAAATTTCCTGTGTAACTAATTTACTATATGGTTTCTGATAAGAATCATTGCAAAGATCAAACAACTTGTATTACATTGACAGTTAAGCAGTTAATTTTATCACCTCTAAAATATATCAGCATCTAGCATGCAACCTATCAAAATGGAGAGTTTTATGACTAAAAAACCATGGGAAAGAAGACTTAAAGATTTATCGCACTTGCTCAAATGCTGCATTGATACATATTTTGACCCTGAATTATTTCGCTTGAATTTGAATCAATTCCTCCAAACCGCAAGAACAGTAACATTTATTATTCAAAAAAACAAAAACCAGATTATAGGATATGACATTTGGTATAACAATAATGTTATTGAAAAATGGAAAAATGATCCATTAATGGCTTGGGCTAAAAATTCTCGCAATACGATAGAAAAACAAGGCGATTTAGAAATGTATAGCGAGGCAAAGGCTACTCTTATTTCATCTTACATTGAAGAAAATGACATTGAGTTTATTACAAATGAAAGTATGTTAAACATTGGTATAAAAAAGTTAGTCAGACTTGCACAAAAGAAATTACCTTCATATTTAACTGAATCATCTATTATTAAATCAGAAAGACGATGGGTCGCTAATACGCTAAAAGATTACGAATTATTACATGCCTTAGCTATAATCTATGGCAGAATGTATAACTGCTGTAACTCTCTTGGCATACAAATAAACAATCCAATGGGTGACGATGTGATTTCGCCAACATCATTCGACTCTTTATTTGATGAAGCCAGGAGAATAACTTATTTAAAATTAAAAGATTACTCCATAAGCAAATTGTCATTTAGCATGATACAATATGACAATAAAATAATTCCTGAAGATATTAAAGAGCGTCTAAAACTGGTAGATAAGCCTAAAAATATCACTTCGACAGAAGAGTTAGTTGACTATACAGCCAAGCTTGCAGAAACGACTTTTTTAAAGGACGGTTATCACATTCAAACATTAATTTTTTATGATAAACAATTCCATCCAATTGATTTAATCAATACAACATTTGAAGATCAAGCAGATAAATATATTTTTTGGCGTTATGCAGCTGACAGAGCCAAAATAACAAATGCCTATGGCTTCATTTGGATATCAGAGCTATGGCTCAGAAAAGCAAGCATCTACTCCAATAAACCAATACATACAATGCCAATTATAGATGAAAGACTTCAGGTAATTGGAATTGATTCAAATAATAATCAAAAATGTATTTCATGGAAAATAGTTAGAGAAAACGAAGAAAAAAAACCGACTTTAGAAATATCAACAGCAGACTCAAAACATGACGAAAAACCATATTTCATGCGTTCAGTCTTAAAAGCAATTGGCGGTGATGTAAACACTATGAACAATTGAGTCATAGAACTTCCATTATTCTCCTGAAGATAATAATCGCCAAATAAACCAATACTCAGCTTTACAATATACTAACTAACCGCAGAACGTTATTTCATACAACGTTTCTGCGGCATATCACAAAACGATTACTCCATAACAGGGACAGCAGGCCACTCAATATCAGGTGCAGTTGATGTATCAACACGGTTCAGCAACACCCGATACTTCTTCCAGGCTTCCAGCAACGAGGTTTCTTCCTTCGTTGCAATTTCCAGATCTGCAGCATCCTGAAGCGGCGCAATATGCTCACTGGCTACCTGCATCAGGCTTTTTTTTGTTTCTTCCGCCTCCCGGATCCGGAACAGTTTTTCTGCTTCCGTATCCTTCACCCAGGCTGTGCCGTTCCACTTCTGATATTCCCCTCCCGGCGATAACCAGGTAAAATTTTCCGGTAACGGACCGAGTTCAGAAATAAATAACGCGTCGCCGGAAGCCACGTCATAGACGGTTTTACCCCGATGGTCTTCAACGAGATGCCACGATGCCTCATCACTGTTGAAAACAGCCACAAAGCCAGCCGGAATATCTGGCGGTGCAATATCGGTACTGTTTGCAGGCAGACCGGTATGAGGCGGAATATATGCGTCACCTTCACCAATAAATTCATTAGTTCCGGCCAGCAGATTATAAATTTTTATGGTCCGTGGTTGTTCACTCATTCTGAATGCCATTATGCAAGCCTCACAATATAGTTAAATGCAATGTTTTTGACGGTGTTTTCCGCGTTACCCGCAGCGTTAACGGTGATGGTGTGTCCGTGTGAACCAATACTGAAAGAATGGGCATGAGCACCGATAACAACCGGATGCTGGTGCGCACCAATACCAACTGTATGCGCATGTGCACCGGCACTCACGGCTGTACCGGACAATGAGTGACTGTGGCTGCCCTGACTGTCCGTTTTCGATAAATAAGCAATACCCTGTGTGCTGGTTCCTTTAACTGTGGATAAACTTCCTGTAATGGTTGCTGTTCCATACTGACTCCAGCCAGAACTGTTCATCCTTAAACCACTTGTGTGGGCATGAGCACCCGCGGCCCCTGTTGAACCGCTCAGACTGTGAGCATGAGCCCCCGTGTTATTCGTCGATTTGGTGCCGTAATCGAAACTGCCTGTTGTTTTCGTCCCGTAATCAAACGACGATGTGGTTTTCGTCCCCAAATCCGTACCGGATGCACTGGCACTGTGGGTGTGCGACTTAATTCCATCCTGTTCCTGAGACAATACAGCACGACCGCTGGCGGGTTTCCCCTTGATTGTCCAGCCTCGCATATCAGGAAGCACACCCGATGGATACGCGACAGCAAGTTTTGGGTAGGCTGATTTGTCAAACGCCTGCCCCTGCATCAGGACGTAGCCAGACGGAACGATATCTGATGGCCACGGGATCGGCGCACCTGCCGGAAAGGCCGAATTCTCACCGGCCCCAAGGTATTCAAGAACATCTGCAACGGAATTTTTTGCCAGAATATCCCTGCCAACCTGAGTCAGTTCAGTCAGGCTGGCGGCATCATTTTCCGCAAAATACGGTAATTTATTTTTCGCCGTGGAAAGCCCTGCCAGCGCCGTCAGTGTCGCATTCTTCGGTTGTTTACCCGCAAGCGCGTTAGTCATGGTGGTAGCAAAATCTGGATCATTCCCGAGCGCTGCGGCCAGTTCATTCAGCGTATTCAGTGCGTCAGGTGACGCGTCGATAACATCTGCAATCGCGGCCAGTACAAAAGCGGTGTTCGCAATCTGGGTATTGTTTGTTCCCCTGAGCGCGGTTGGTGCTGTTGGCGTTCCGGTCAGTGCCGGACTGTCCAGTGGGCTTTTCTGTTCGTTTCATCCATTACCACCTTAACCGCCTTTGGCGTTGCAGCAAGCGTTTCAGACGTGCTGTTGGTTGCACTGCTGAGCTGCACTATCCCCTTTCTCGTTGTGTCCGCATCCTCAAGCGCGACAGCTGAAGCTATATCTTCTGCACGTTTTGCCGAATTTTTTGCACGTATTGCCGCCGCTTCTGCCGCACTTTTGCTCTGCGATGCTGATACCGCACTTCCCGCAGCCTCTGTCGCCTTCGTGGATGCCGTTGACGCACTCCCCGCCGCCGCTGTTTTTGCGTCTGCCGCGGCAGAGGCGCTCCGTTCCGCTGCTGTTTCAGATGACCTGGCATTCGTCTCGGACGTTTTTGCCGCCCTGGCAGAATTTTCTGCCGCCGTTGCCGAGGAAGCTGCACGACCGGCACTTGATGATGCGTTCGTTTCTGATGATTTTGCTGCCTCTTTTGAGGCCACCGCATCTCGTGCTGAAGTGGCGGCCTCTGACGCTTTCGTGGCCGCGGTGGAGGCAGACGTGGCGGCTGATTGTTGTGACGCTGCAGCATTCGTTTCTGACGTTTTCGCCGCACCGGCACTGGTGGCCGCCGCGTTTTTTGAGGACTCTGCGGCTGCGGCACTTTTTTCCGCTTCAGTGGCCTTTGCTGATGCCGCTTCTGCGCCGGAGGACGCTTCCTGAGCTGACGATGCAGCCTGTCCGGCGGACGTGCTGGCGGCGCGTGCTGAGTCAGTTGCATCAGTCACAAGGGCCGCGACCTGAGCAGCTGATGCACTGGCATCGCCGGCTGATTTCTTCGCGTCTGCCGTACTCTGTGCCACCACGGACGCGTTACGCGCCACCTCTTCCACCATCAGTTCAAGACGACGCAGCACCTCCGGCCGGGCATCATCCTCCGTCATGGCACAGAGAAAATCATTCAGCGTCCCCGGTTGTGAATCTTCATACACGGTGATGGTCCCGGCGTGCGATGGTGGAAAACCGTCAACCTGCAGGATGACACTGTACTGACCGTACTCCACATCCATGCTGTAACGCCCGGCTTCATCCGGATTCTCTGAGCCCACCGTGTTCACCACCACCGTGGTGCTGTTACGTCTGGCTTTCAGCTGAATGGTGCAGTTCTGTACCGGTTTTCCTGTGCCGTCTTTCAGGACTCCTGAAATCTTTACTGCCATATTCACCCCACAAAAAAGCCCACCGGTTCCGGCGGGCTGTCATAACACTGTGTTACCTGGCTAATCAGAATTTATAACCGACCCCAACGATGAATCCGTCAGTACGCCAGTCGCCACTGCCGGAGCCTTCATAAGCAATATCAACAACGACGGACGCTGCCGGATTAATCTGTATACCTGCACTCCACGCCACTGAGGTATGCCGCATTGCACTTTCGTCCCTGGCAGTGGTCGTCTCTTTCATATACCCGGGAGTGATTTCCGTCTTACGGTAATCCATTGTACTGCCGGACCACCGACTGTGAGCCACTCCGGCCATGGCGTACGCACTGACCTGCTTACTGATTTGTAAAACCGGTCCGGCCATCACGCTCACATAACGTCCACGCAGGCTCTCATAGTGAAACGTATCCTCCCCGGTCATCACTGTGCTGCTCTTTTTCGACGCGGCGAACCCCAGGGAAGCCATCACCCCCACACTGTCCGTCAGCTCATAACGGTACTTCACGTTAATCCCTTTCAGATGACTCACACCGGTATCCCCGCCCGACAACGACGGCAATGTACCCGGTTTCACTTGAAAATAGCCCACCGTAAACGTACCATGTCCACCTTCCGCACGGGCCGGAGTGACTGTCACCGCAAGTGCGGCAAAGACAGCAACGGCAATACACACATTACGCATCGTTCACCTCTCACTGTTTTATAATAAAACGCCCGTTCCCGGACGAACCTCTGTAACACACTCAGACCACGCTGATGCCCAGCGCCTGTTTCTTAATCACCATAACCTGCACATCGCTGGCAAACGTATACGGCGGAATATCTGCCGAATGCCGTGTGGACGTAAGCGTGAACGTCAGGATCACGTTTCCCCGACCCGCTGGCATGTCAACAATACGGGAGAACACCTGTACCGCCTCGTTCGCCGCGCCATCATAAATCACCGCACCGTTCATCAGTACTTTCAGATAACACATCGAATACGTTGTCCTGCCGCTGACAGTACGCTTACTTCCGCGAAACGTCAGCGGAAGCACCACTATCTGGCGATCAAAAGGATGGTCATCGGTCACGGTGACAGTACGGGTACCTGACGGCCAGTCCACACTGCTTTCACGCTGGCGCGGAAAAGCCGCGCTCGCCGCCTTTACAATGTCCCCGACGATTTTTTCCGCCCTCAGCGTACCGTTTATCGTACAGTTTTCAGCTATCGTCACATTACTGAGCGTCCCGGAGTTCGCATTCACACTGCCACTGATATCCGCATTTTTAGCGGTCAGCTTTCCGTCCGGTGTCAGGGAAAAGGCCGGAGGATTGCCGCCGCTGGTAATGGTGGGGGCCGTCAGGCGCTTCAGGAACACGTCGTTCATGAATATCTGGTTGCCCTGCGCCACAAACATCGGCGTTTCATTCCCGTTTGCCGGGTCAATAAATGCGATACGATTGGCGGCAACCAGAAACTGGCTCAGTTTGCCTTCCTCCGTGTCCTCCATGCTGAGGCCAATACCCGCGACATAATGTTTGCCGTCTTTGGTCTGCTCAATTTTGACAGCCCACATGGCATTCCACTTATCACTGGCATCCTTCCACTCTTTCGAAAACTCCTCCAGTCTGCTGGCGTTATCCTCCGTCAGCTCGACTTTTTCCAGCAGCTCCTTGCCGAGATGGGATTCGGTTATCTTGCCTTTGAAAAAATCCAGGTAACCTTCCGCATCATCGCTCGCCCGACCGACGGCCTCCACGAATGCCGATTTGCCAACGGTGTTCACACTGCGGATATAAAAGTAATAATCATGGCCCGGTTTGATATTGATACTGGCGGCTATCCAGTACAGCGCCGTACCAAGATAACGCGTGCTGGTTTCAACCTGTCTGATATCCGCAATCTGCTTTTCCGAGAACCAGAACTCAAACTGTACCGTCGGGTCATAAACGGCAAGATGCGGCGTGGCGGTTATCTGAAAATAGCCCGGCGTCAGCTCAATCCTCGACGGTGCTGCCGGTGCGGCAATCCGGAACGATACCGACGCCGGATCGCCCTGCTGCCCCCACGCATTTACCGCCCGGACTGTCAGCCTGTAGTTCCCCAGCGCCAGTTGCGTGAAGCGGTATGTGGTTTCCGTCGTCCGGGCCGTGCTGACCAGCCGCTCACTGCCGTCGTCCGCTGTTACGGTCAGACGGAGCAGGAAACTCACGCCCTTCACCACCTTCGGTGTGTCCCATCGCGCCAGCACCTGATATTCCCCGCTGTCTGCAGTGACTTCTGCGGTCAGGTGCTGCACCGCTGGCGGCGTGACACCATTCACCGTGCCACTCTGTTCGCCGTCAAAGTGCGCCCCGTTATCCACGATGGCCTCTTTTTCCGGCACATGCTGCACGGCGGTGATGGCATACGTGCCGTCGTCGTTCTCACGGATACTCACGCAGCGGAACAGTCGCTGGCGCAGCGTCGGCAGCTTCAGCTCCCATACGCTGTATTCAGCAACACCGTCAGGAACACGGCTCACTTTTACCTTCACGCCGTCGGTGACGGACTGAACCTCCACGCTGACCGGATTGCCACTTCCGTCAACCAGGCTTATCAGCGCGGTACCGGAGGATGGCAGCGTGATTTCACGGTCGAGCGTCAGCGTCCGGGTCTGGCTGTTCACCGCCAGCACACGACCACCGGTGCTGATACCGGCATAGTCATCATCGCAGATTTCAATAACATCGCCCGGTACATGGCGAAGCCCTTCTGCGCCGACGCTGAAATCCACGGTCTGCGTTTCCAGCAGTTCTGTTTTAATCAGCCACAGCCCGGCGCGGTGTGCCTGCCCCCGGCTGGTACAGCCAAAGGCATCCATCTTCGTAACATTACGACCGTAACGGGCAATGGCCTGCGTATCTTCAACAAGCTCTGTCGCCGTCTCCCAGCCGTTGTTCGGGTCAATCCAGTTCACCTCAACGGCATTATGGCGGTCCTTCAGGGCGCTGAAGCTGTAGCGGAACGGCGCGCCATCATCCGGCATCACCACATTACTGCGGTTATAGGTCCACGTCTTATCCGACGGTCGGTCCTGCACGAACGTCAGCGTCTGCCCGTTCCATACCGGCATACAGCGCATCGCCGAGCAGAAATCGCTGAGCACATCCCACGCCTTACGCTGTGTGGTCAGGTACGCATTACAGGTGATGCGCGGCTCCGTGCCGCCAAAGCCGTCCGGCACTGACTGGTCGCAGTACTGGCCGATGACATACAGCGCCCATTTATCCACATCCGCCGCACCAAGACGTTTCCCCATGCCGTAGCGCGGATGGGTCAGCATATCCCACAGACACCAGGCCATGTTGTTGCTGTATGCCGGTTTAAACGTTCCGTCCCAGATACCGCTGTATTGCCGCGTCTGCGGGTTATAGTTCGACGGCACCTGCAGAATACGCCCGCGCAGATGATAATTACGGCTCACCTGCTGGCTGCCGAACTGCTCCGAGTCCACCTGCACGCCGACCAGTGCCGTGTTCGGGTAGCACTGTTTCACATCGATGATTTCAGTGTATGACGACCAGAGCGTTTTGTTCTGCAGCTGGTCTGTGGTGCTGTCCGGCGTCATCCTGCGCATCCGGATATTAAACGGGCGCGGCGGCAGGTTACCCATCACCACCGAGGCCAGATACTGCGAGGTGGTTTTGCCCTTAATGGTGATGTCTTTTTCCGTCACCCAGCCACCGTTACGTTGTATCTGAACCAGCAGGCGGACTTCCGACGGATTCCTGTCACCCTTTGAGGTGGTTTCCACCAGTGCCTGTACACCGAAGGTAAAGCGCAGACGGTCGATGTTTGCAGACGTAATGGTGCGGGTGATCGGCGTGTCATATTTCACTTCCGTACCCAGCACCGTCTCGGAGCCGGAGGATTCAAATCCCTCCGGCGGAGTCTGCTCCTGCTCACCAGCCCGGAACACCACCGTGACACCGGATATGTTGGTATTCCCCTCAGTGTCCAGCACCGGCGTACTGTTCAGCAGCACGCTTTTTAAGCCATCCACCGGACCTTCAATCGGCCCTTCGCTGATGGCATCGATCACACTCAGCAACTGCGTGGACTTCAGGTTGTCCTTCGCTTCGCGCGGGGTATGCCCCTTACTGCTTCCTTTACCCATTCCTCACGCTCCATAAATGACAAAACCGCCCGCAGGCGGTTTCACATAAAACATTTTGCATCAGCGACCAATCACCACAACCTGACCACCGTCCCCTTCGTCTGCCGTGCTGATCTCCTGAGAAACCACGCGTGACCCCACGCGCATTTCCCCGTACAGAACAGGCAGAACATTGCCCTGGGCAACCATGTTATCCAGTGAGGAGAAATAGGTGTTCTGCTTACCGTTATCCGTTGTCTGTATACGGGGAGTTCTGGCTTTCGGTGCCAGCATCTGCGCCACACCACCGAGCACCATACTGGCACCGAGAGAAAACAGGATGCCGGTCATACCACCGGCCCCAATGGCTGCCCCCCATGCTGCAAGGGTGGCTCCGGCGGTAAAGAATGATCCGGCAATGGCGGCAGCCCCCAGGACAATCTGGAATACGCCACCTGACTTGGCCCCGGCGACTCTGGGAACAATATGAATTACAGCGCCATCAGGCAGAGTCTCATGTAACTGCGCCGTTAACCCGGACGTGCTGACGTCCCGCCCGGCAATCCGTACCTGATACCAGCCGTCGCTCAGTTTCTGACGAAACGCCGGGAGCTGTGTGGCCAGTGCCCGGATGGCTTCAGCCCCCGTTTTCACACGAAGGTCGATGCGGCGACCAAATCGTTGTAAATCCCCGTAAAGGCAGATGCGCGCCATGCCCGGTGACGCCAGAGGGAGTGTGTGCGTCGCTGCCATTTGTCGGTGTACCTCTCTCGTTTGCTCAGTTGTTCAGGAATATGGTGCAGCAGCTCGCCGTCGCCGCAGTAAATTGCGGCGTGATTCGGCACTGATGAACCAAAACAGCACAGCAGCACATCGCCCGGCTGTGCCGCTGACAACGGCACCTGATACAGCCCCGTCGCCTCCAGATTATCCAGATAGAGATTCTGGCCGTTACGCCACCAGTCATCCTCACGATGAAAGTCCGGCATCTCAATCCCCGCCAGATGATAAGCATCCCGGAACAGTGTGTAACAGTCCGTCACACCGTGCTCAAAGCGCCGCCCGGTGAGATGCGGCACACAGCGGAACTTATGAATCGTCCCCCGGCAGACCAGCCACCACGGCAAATCACTCTGCACCTGCAGCCGCCGGTCGGCCTCACTCAGCCAGGGCAGACCACCGGGGTGGCTGTGGACCAGCGCCACAATCTCACCCTGCATTTCTGCCTGCAGCCAGTCTTCCGGCGACATACGGAAATACGCCTCCGGCTCACCGGAGATATTCACGCAGGGGAAATATCTTTCCCCTCCGGCGTGCTTACCACGAAGCCGCACGACTCCGCTGGCGCACATCGCCGGGCGTGCGCCAGAATCGCTGATTCTGTCTGTGTCATGGGATTTACTGCGAAAGTTTGTTAATGGAAAGGAAGCCGCCAAAGTTGCCGACGTTATTGCGGAACTTACAACCGCTCAGGCATTTGCTGCATTTATCCTTCGTGATATCGGACGTTGGCTGGTCATATTCATCCGCGACAGCCGGACCGCTATAACCGCACTCGTCACCGCGATAGGTCCAGGTGCAGGTGTTGGCCAGCATGATACGTCCCGGAAAAACAGCGCCATCCGTTTCCGTCGGCGTGGACAGTACAAAGGAGGCACTCACCGCGCTCAGTTCGCTGCACTGCTCAATGCGCCAGCGGCTGATCACCTCCTGCTCCGGATCGGCGTAACTGTTTCCGTTGACGAAGTTCACCGCATCCAGAAAACGGGCGTAAACCTTACGCCGGACCACCGTTCCGCCGACCAGACTCTGCATATCTTCCGCCATCCCGGTGACCATACCGTACAGGTTAGAAACCGTCAGCGTGGGGCGCGTACTGGTGCCTTTGCCATTCAGTTCAAAACCGCTCCCCTGAATGGGATACGGCTGATACTGTCGCCCCTGCCAGGTGACCGGCTCACCTTTTTCGTTCTGCTCATTACAGAAAAAATAACGTTCTCCACCGACCTCTGTCAGGTCGATTTCCCAGAGCACCACGCTGGCCGACTGCTCCGCACGGGTGCATTCATTCAGTGTTTCCTGCCGGATATCCTGCATCAGTTCACCACCTGTTCAAACTCTGCGCTGAACTCAACACGCAGCATACTGACCCGCGACGACCATTTTGCGCAGGTCACCTTTATCTGCCGCCACTCATAAGGCGGCGTCCACAGAAAGGATTTCCAGCCCCCGTGCTCTTCCAGAAACGACTCCAGTACCGTGGCCTCCTCACGGGGGACAGAAAGCGTCACGCTGTACGTTTTCAGGTTGGCATTCAGCCCGGCAGGCGCTCGCTGAGAATAGCCATCACCAAAGCGCACCTTTCTTACAGAAGGGACCGAAGCCACATCCATACCGGGTTTCACTTTCCAGCGGAAGGTCTTCATCGTCCACCTCCGGAGAACAGGCCACCATCACGCATCTGTGTCTGAATTTCATCACGGGCACCCTTGCGGGCCATGTCATACACCGCCTTCAGAGCAGCCGGACCTATCTGCCCGTTCGTGCCGTCGTTGTTAATCACCACATGGTTATTCTGCTCAAACGTCCCGGACGCCTGCGACCGGCTGTCTGCCATGCTGCCCGGTGTACCGACATAACCGCCGGTGGCATAGCCGCGCATCAGCCGGTAAAGATTCCCCACGCCAATCCGGCTGGTTGCCTCCTTCGTGAAGACAAACTCACCACGGTGAACAATCCCCGCTGGCTCATATTTGCCGCCGGTTCCCGTAAATCCTCCGGTTGCAAAATGGAATTTCGCCGCAGCGGCCTGAATGGCTGTACCGCCTGACGCGGATGCGCCGCCACCAACAGCCCCGCCAATGGCGCTGCCGATACTCCCGACAATCCCCACCATTGCCTGCTTAAGCAGAATTTCTGTCATCATGGACAGCACGGAACGGGTGAAGCTGCGCCAGTTCTGCTCACTGCCGGTCAGCATCGCCGCCATATTCTGTGCAATACCATCAAAGGTCTGCGTGGCTGCACTTTTTACCTGCGACATACTGTCCGTGGCGCTCTCTTCCCACTCACTCCAGCCGGACTTCAGGCCTGCCATCCAGTTCCCGCGAAGCTGGTCTTCAGCCGCCCAGGTCTTTTTCTGCTCTGACATGACGTTATTCAGCGCCAGCGGATTATCGCCATACTGTTCCTTCAGGCGCTGTTCCGTGGCTTCCCGTTCTGCCTGCCGGTCAGTCAGCCCCCGGCTTTTCGCATCAATGGCGGCCCGTTTTGCCCGTTGCTGCTGTGCGAATTTATCCGCCTGCTGCGCCAGCGCGTTCAGGCGCTCCTGATACGTAACCTTGTCGCCAAGTGCAGCCAGCTGGCGTTTGTACTCCAGCGTCTCATCTTTATGCGCCAGCAGGGATTTCTCCTGTGCAGACAGCTGGCGACGTTGCGCCGCCTCCTCCAGTACCGCGAACTGACTCTCCGCCTTCCACAAATCCCGGCGCTGCTGGCTGATTTTCTCATTTGCTCCGGCATGCTTCTCCAGCGTCCGGAGTTCTGCCTGAAGCGTCAGCAGGGCAGCATGAGCACTGTCTTCCTGACGATCGCCCGCAGACACCTTCACGCTGGACTGTTTCGGCTTTTTCAGCGTCGCTTCATAATCCTTTTTCGCCGCCGCCATCAGCGTGTTGTAATCCGCCTGCAGGATTTTCCCGTCTTTCAGTGCCTTGTTCAGTTCTTCCTGACGGGCGGTATATTTCTCCAGCGGCGTCTGCAGCCGTTCGTAAGCCTTCTGCGCCTCTTCGGTATATTTCAGCCGTGACGCTTCGGTATCGCTCTGCTGCTGCGCATTTTTGTCCTGTTGAGTCTGCTGCTCAGCCTTCTTTCGGGCGGCTTCAAGCGCAAGACGGGCCTTTTCACGATCATCCCAGTAACGCGCCCGCGCTTCATCGTTAACAAAATAATCATCCTTGCGCAGATTCCAGATGTCGTCTGCTTTCTTATACGCAGCCTCTGCCTTAATCAGCATCTCCTGCGCGGTATCAGGACGACCAATATCCAGCACCGCATCCCACATGGATTTGAATGCCCGCGCAGTCCTGTCTGCCCAGGTCTCCAGCGTGCCCATGTTCTCTTTCAGGCGGCGGGTCTGGTCATCAAACCCTTTCGTTGCGGCCTCGTTCGCCGCCTGCAATGCCCCGGCTTCATCGCCGGAACGCTGCAACTGAGCAACATACGCAATCTGCTCCGCCGACACGTTATGGAACTGGCGAGCCATCGCCGTCAGCCCCGACGTCGGGTCTGTGGTCAGCTTCCCGAAGGCTTCAGCGACCTTGTCCACCTCCACGCCGGATGCAGAGGAGAAACGCGCCACACTCTGGCTGATGGACGCAATCTGAGCCTCACCGCTTACCCCCGCCTTAACCAGTGCGCTGAGTGACTCGCTGGTCTGGTTAAACGTCAGCCCTGCCGCCTGCCCGGCTCTGGACAGGACCAGCATACGATCTGCCGTCAGTCCCGCCTGATTGCCGGAAAGGACCAGCGTTTTGTTGAAATCGGACAGGGTTGAGTTGCCCTGATACCAGGCATACGCCAGCGCACCGGTCGCCACCGCCAGCGAGGTGGCCCCCACCATCGGCAGGGTGATCGCACCGGCAAGCCCCCTGAACATGGGGATCATCCCGCCGAAGGAGTCCTTCACCTGCCCCCCCTGTTGCAGCAGGATCAGCCACGGACTTTGCCCGCCTGCAAGCTGCGTGGCCACGTCGGTGAACTGTGCAGGCAGCATACGCATGGCGGCTTTATACTGCCCGACGGAAATCCCCGCTTTCTGTGCAGCCAGCGCCTGTCGGCTCAGCGACTGTTCAACGACTGCCGCTGTTTTTTTCGCATCACTTTCCGTACCAGAAAAATGACGCCTGACTCTGGCCATCTGCTCGTCAAATCTGGCCGCATCCAGACTCAAATCAACGACCAGATCGCCTACCGGTTCAGCCATACCGGACTCCTCCTGCGATCCCTTCTGATACTGTCATCAGCATTACGTCATCCTCCGTCATGTCCGCCACATCCGGGGAAGCGGGGATAACTTCATTCCCGTCCGGGCCAAAGCGGACACCTCCGGCAAGCCCTGCCGCTTTCTGCATCAGCACATCATCTTCAGGCTCTTCGTCAGCCTCGCGCCGGTTCAGCAGACTGAAATCCAGCGGATGCATATCCGGATCGCTGAAAAACAGGCTGAGCACGGTGTACGTCAGCCCGGAAAAGTGCATATCCAGCAGAACATCATGAAAATAATGGGTACTGTAAAAGCGGTGCCAGTCGGCATACTCCGTGGATGACATCCCGGCAAGCATGGCACGCCAGTCGGGTCGCCCCATCTCACGCGCCAGTTTCAGGGCAAAACTCAGCTCACCGTCGAACACTTTCCCGCAGAAACAGGCTCTGCGGGCCCGGCGTCCTCTGTCTGTTCAGGGGCATTATTCACCACAAACTCATACATACCAGACAGCCGGTACACCACGTTTTCAGCATGAGAAATTGCCTCCGTGGGCCAGGTGGTAAGCACTTCCTGCTCAATCTGTTTAACGGCTTCATTCATGGACGGCATCTGCGTCTTCTGCGGATGGTTATGCCACAGGGACATCGCCACCAGAAACGCGCCGGTTCTGATGGCGTCTTCCACAGTAAACTTCCGGTTGCTGTCTGACTCCGCCTGTTCTGCCTGCCGTTTCATCAGGGCGAGATGCTCAATGCGCTGCAGGGCTGACAGTTCAGAAAGCGTGACGGTCACACCGTTATGTTCAAATGATTCGGTTTTCAGGAACATCGCTGACTCTCCGGATTAACTGGCGGTGACGGTAATTTCTGCAACCGCAGCAAACTCACCATTACCGGATACAACCGGAATGTTGACCTTGCCTGCAGCAACGCCGTTCACGGTGATGGTCATACCACTGACCGACACGGTGGCTTTTGTTTTATCCGCAGACACCGCACGAAAGCTCTTGTCGGTTACGCCCTCCGGCTGGAAGGCCACGGTCAGCGTGGTGCTCTGCCCTTTCACCACCGAGGTGCTGGCAGGCGTCACGGTCATGCCGGTTGCCGCTGTTACCGTGCTGCGATCTTCTGCCATCGACGGACGTCCCACATTGGTGACTTTCACCGTGCGGGTGATCACTTCCTTCGCCGTCACCGCCTTACCGATACTGCTGACCCAGCCACGGAACACATCGACCGTGCCGTTCGGGAAGCGGATTTTATAGGCACGGGTATCGCCTT
>NZ_CP068596.1 GCF_016772475.1 Paenibacillus sonchi | reverse complement strand
ATATCTACCGTCCGGTGATCCAGATAAAAGAAGCCTTCCGGCTTAACGTCGCGAATCATATACCCGCTGTCGGGATCCGTCTTGCTCACTTTAATTTCTTTTTCTTCGTTCACTTCCTCTCTAGGTTTCAGGGCTTTTTTCCATGGTATTTCCGGTCTGCTTCGACGGCAGCTTTGAACTCGTCCACATAATCCTTGGTATTTTGCAGTACCATTTGTTACGTGTATTGGTGTTTTATTCGCATTCGCCTTGAAGTGAGTAGAGTCCGAGACAAGAACCCGTCCACCCACCATCCTCGGCAAGGACCCTTGAATTTTACGTGAAATGAATAAATGAGGATGATATGCTTTAATTATTTATATATTATAAAATAACCCATCTATTGCAACTTTTCGGGTTGAACAGCGTCTTTATAAATATCTGAATTTTCAGGATACTTGGAGTAAGTCATAACCAGAATGTTTCAAAAAGGAGGATAAATAAATGAAAAAGAAAGTAGCAGCCAGTTTTCTGCTTACTGTAGCCCTGTCGTCTACATTGCTGGGCTCTTCATTTGCCAACAGTACTTCCTATAAAGTGTCTATAAGCGGTTCCAGTACGACTTATGATGGACAGGTGGTCTCAGGACGGGTGCTTATTCCTGTGAAAGCCATCCAAAATTTCAAAGGGATCAAGATGAATTGGAATGCTGCGACCAAACAGCTCAAACTGCAAAAAGAAAATTCCACTGTTCTGCTCACCGCAGGTAAAAGTATAGCGTTAGTTAATAATAAATCCGTTAGCTTAGATGTACCTGTTACAGTAATAAACGGAAGAACCCTTGTTCCAGTTCGGTTTGTGTCGGAGTCATTAAATTACAATGTGGAATTAAATCCATCAAACAAGCAGATCAATATTTCTGAACGTGCGAATTCAGTTCTGAATGAAAATTACAAAAGTAATAACCTTGCGATATCCAGGATTGCTGCTTTACAGTTTCCTATCAATAATTCGGGAATGCCCATGTTGACAGCAGATGACGAAGGTTTGAATTCAACCTATTATTTTCCGGAAGGAAAATCGGACAGTTATTTTATCCAAACAGCAGATCTTGTTTATTATTATGAGATTAAAGGCGGTCAAGCCAAGCTGATGTGGGAAGCCAATCTAGATACCACTAAGAAATCTGCAGCAAAAGATATCACTAAGTTGTTCGGATATCAAGTCGAAAAACAGTATGGGACAGCGCCCCAGTTGTCCGAGAGATATGTCTTTTTTAATGTAGACCTGTTTACTTATATGATTCAATATGGATTTGCAAATTCTGATGGACAGATGTCGGAGCTGGGATCGCAAAAGAGCAGTTCTGAGGTGATTCAGAATAAGAACTTTGTTAGAGAGATTGATGAGGAACAACCGATTAGATCGTAATCCTATATAGTGTAAAAATATATTGCTATATCTAAAAAACTGGCACCGATAAAATATCGGTGCCAGTTTGTGCTATTGCCGTGTCCTAACTTAAGCTTTAAGTGAGGCGTAGATCCGGGAGTTAGCCAAATCGGAAGTAACAGTATAGTTGGCTGGTGCAGGAGTTGAACCCGTATAACCTTGACTTGCCCGCGGAGTGTGGAACAGCTCAGGAGCTCCTCCTGCGGTGTTTGTAGAATTGATAGCTACCCAAGTATTTGCGGTGTTTTTATAGCTCATATTGGAGACGCTAAATTGATTATGAAAGGTATTCCATGCAGGCAGACTTGTCGGCAAGGAAGTATAGTTCTGCTGGTCCGTCGCCAAAATGATTCGTGCATTAGTAAAGTTCTGATTCAGGTAGTTATTAGCAGTCGTGTAGACTGTATGATTATTTACCTGGAATATCATTTTTTTGTAGGTAGGGCTGCTTACAGTTTCGTCGATAGTTACCTTCAGATTGATGATTTCCCCGTCACTAAACTGCAGGTTAGGGCCGGAGTCACCGATCTCACTTGCAGTTTCAGAAGCAACGGTCCAATGCCATTTATAAGCACCGGAAGGATCCTTAAAGTCCGGACTGTTCTGAACAGAAACACCTGCTTCAAGCGGCCCTAGTCCTACATAAGCCGTAATATACGATCCAATAGAAGGCATGGTCTTTGCACTTGGCAGCTGTATCGTAGCCTGGAATCCGCGTCCGCTATTACTTGCAAGAACCTTTACAAATTTAGCATATTCATATAAAGCCATTTTTTACCACTCCTATTTTGTGTTTTTGAAGAGCAATACTGGGGGAATCACCTCAGCACGCTATTCCCTAACGTCTTGGCCTCGGCGCCATATCGCCTTCATATATAAGGAGTGTAAGCAGCCTTATTTACAACAGATAATTTTAAATTATTTGAAATCATACGTGATCGGCTGATTTTGCTATGTGGTGATAAAATAAAAGACTAAGAATCTTTTCAAATACAATGCAGGTACCTGGGAATTTGAAACCGGATAAACGGAGATACTATTCAAAGAAAATAAAGTATTAGACTCGCGGGGCTTCATTAAGCTAATGGGAAACGTTAGTTGAATATCAAAAGCGGCAGTCTAAGGCTTTATTTATCTAGCATTGTTCTACCGCTGCTTTATTTAATGGATTAGCCTAAAACATATTTTCTAAAAGATGTCATTTCTTCAATTTAAATACGTTTTTAAATCAACAACTCTAGACTAATACTTTATTTTAACAGAACACTGTTTACACTGAAACTTATAGGGGAATGGGCTATAATCTGGTTGATTATGATGAGGGGGAGATAAGGATATGAGTTTGATGGTTAGTTTAATTCAAAAGAAGGATATATCTATTCCTATAGATACTCATTTATTAGAACAGCAGGTACCAGAACCGCATAATGATTTATTTGGCTTCGAGTCTTGTAGAAAAACTCTCTGGGGGCATAAGATTATACATGAGCTTGGTTGTGAGTTAATCTATTCATTAAAAGAAACAGATATCTATGTTTTTGATGAAGAATTAGAAAAGCTGGAAAGAGAATTTCTTATTTTATTGGAACATTTCGATATAATTAAACAACATACCGGCTATGATCGAGATTTTGTAGAATTTAGAGCAAGAAATGCTTTGGAAATGATAAAGGTGGCACTTCGAGAAAGGAATACGGTTGGTGTAACAATTGGATGACCAATATGAATATTTTGGGTACACAACAAACAGGCCGGGAGAACCTCGGCCTGTTTGTTGCTCTGACCGAAAGCAGTAAACCTCAGTTTGGTGGCGTACCGGTACTGCTCAAAAGCCGGCATTCACGTCGTACACACGATGACTGCCAATGGACTGGCCGGTTGCTTCTGGGAAGCACCGGTGGCATTAGACGGGATCGGTCAGCTTCTGAAATGTGCGCTACTGGTTGCTCCCGGCTGGAGCGAACACCGGCGGCACGCTAGCCGCAGCAGGTCCGCGTACTCGGTTGTTCACCACCGCCGTACTGGTGGAAACAGACGGCAGTGGCGTACCGACCCACAGGTTGTCCCAGCCAAGCTGGGTAGAAATAGATGTCTTCAGCGCGCCAGCTGATGCAGCTCATCCCCTGCATGCTAAGCAACTTCAGTTCCGCACTCATAACTGCTACGGGCCAGCGCCGAGCGGAGGTGGCGCCAGCAGCATGACAGCTGATGCAGTTCCACATCTGATTCGTACCAGTTTGAACCGGGCTGAAATAGACCCTGTCCTCCACCACCGCACCGCTGGTTGCTCCCGGCCAAAGCCGGGCGGAAACAGACGCCGTGGAGTGCAAACTGTTACAGATCCACACTAATGATTGCTCCCGATCAGAGCCGCGAAGTAAAATACCTCGGGTATCAGCTAACTGGGCAGTTAAACACCTGGTTGGTCCCGCCGGAGCTGGGTGGAAACGACGGTAGAGGAGTGCTCAATGCTGCAGCTCAACCTTTTTGTTACTCCCAGCCGAAGCAGAGAAACAGGGATGATTGCACGCCCTACGCAGCAGCTTTTGGCTGCTCCTAGCCAAAAAGTCAGGCGAAACGGGCACATGCGGCATACCCGAACTTATTCCGCTCCTGGATGTTCTTGGCCGAATTCGGACGGAAACACCCTATGAGAATTAAACCTTTCGGTAATTTAGAATGCGATGCCCCCATGACCCTAGTATTTATCGTCCTGAGGAGCAGAATTTTTCTATCCTACGTCTAAAAATCTTATTTATGTGAATAATGCATACTAGATTTTGACTGAAAGGAAAGGATAGTATGAATAAATCCAAGAAGGTAATCCCATTTATTAAGAAGTCCATCAAAGTCGCTGATCGCACTCAAGCTGAAATTATGCGTGATAGAAAAGAGAAGAGGGACGCGATTCTGAAGCGGCTAAATGATAAGAATAGATAATTGCACCGTCTGCACAATGATAGACTTTGGCATTAAGCTGACAGCGACGGCCAACCCCTTTCGGTAAATCAAAACCGGTACCGCTTGCGAAGACGTTCTATTCGAGTTCGGCCTTGGCAAAACTGTGCAGCAGCAGGACAATGAATTCAAATGATACCATAATCGTTCATCGAATGAAGATCCGGAGAACTATTATAAGATAGTTTAAGAGGTTGGTATTTCGGATACATAATACCAAGGAGTGATTTTATGTGTGGACGGTTCACCTTAACAACTGAATTGGATGATATAATCCAAACATTTTCAATAGAAAAAAATTTAATGGATTACACAGCGAGATATAATATTGCGCCGTCACAAACGGTCGCTGTTATCTCAAATGATGAAGGTACGAGAATAATGGACGGATATCGCTGGGGCCTGGTTCCCCGCTGGGCAAAAGATGTAAAGATTGGATACTCGATGATAAATGCTCGAGCTGAGACTGTAGAATCCAAGCCCGCCTTCCGAAATCTACTCTCTAGGAATCGAATAATTTTAGTTGCGGATGGTTTCTATGAGTGGAAAACAGATGGAAAAGAAAAGCAACCTTATCGATTTCAAGTCGATTCAGGAAGAGTTTATGGCTTCGCAGGGCTATTTGATGAATGGAAGGATCCAACCGGAAAGTTGATTCGGAGCTGCACGATCATTACAACCACTGCAAACGCACTTGTTCAGCCAATTCACGATCGGATGCCGGTGATCCTCCAGCCAGAATCCGTGGCACCATGGCTGGATAGCAGCACAGATAGGAAGCAGGTATTAGAACTTTTGAAGCCCTATCCGGCTGAATCAATGTTCAAATATCCTGTGTCTAAAAAAGTAGGAAATGTGAAGAATATCGAGTCAGATCTCATTAATAAAATCGAACTGAATTCAAAGTAATAACTGTTGGCTCAAGGTTCTCATAGGAGCTCTAAATTCTAAAACTTAGCATACAAATATTACTAATAATAAATTTAGTATGGCAAGTATACCTGCTGATAATTACAATTGATTATTACATGGATGTGGCGAGAGAGTGTAAAGCCCCCTCGCCACAAATGCGCTGCTTTATTAATATGCGATGGGCGTTGCAATTAATATCAGGACTGTGTTATTTGCGCCTTTCACGCTTGGCTTTTTTTGAAGAAGAATTCACTTCACCTGTCACAGGGTTAGTAGTGGATTCTTCTCTTTTATTGGCGTCTGAACTTGGTGTATCTGAGCTCCCGTGTTCCTCGGAATAGGATTCATCTCCTTGCTTGTTCCTTGTGAGTTTCTCACGTCAACGTAAGTTGTATAAGCATTACCGTAAAGTATCAGTTCACCCAACACCTTGTCATGAATTCGCTGAAAGTCATCTCCATGATGTTGGACCCGCTGCCGTTGGACAAACGAACCGTTGAATGACGAAACAATCGCATTAAAGCCTACCAACGCTGACACTATTTCATACGCAATCGTCAATGCTACAAAGCCGGTATTTTAATTGAGTGTAATCGGCATTGCTTATTAGGGTGAAAATATCAATCGCTAATTTTTAGATTGAGCCGATTTTTATGCATAGAAAAGGCTACTATAATTAATGTAGGCTTATTAGATGTATTTAATTGAATTCTACTACTTCTATTCTATACTTAGACATTCCATTTCTATACTTTGTCATAAAATCAAAAGAATGCTGTTCATTTGGTAACAAATTCTCAGCACCAACTGCATACGTCCAGTCAGTGTCAATAACATTTCCTGAATCGTCGGAATATGTAATTTTTAGTTTTATAAAAGAATAGCTATTAGAACTTACATTTTTAACTGATCCAGTAGCATACATATAATCTCCATCTCTCTGTGCGCTTTTTTCGGTAATTTGGATAGGGTTCAATAATATTTCTTGTTCTCGAAGTTCTTTATTTGCCTCTTCCATCTTAGCACTATGTATTCTCTGTTTAGCTCTCGGGACAATTCGATTAATATTTAACTCCTTTTCTTCACCTGACATAGCTTGAATTTCTTCTATTTTCTCTTCTTTAAGTCCATAGTATTGGGAGAGCTGTTCTAAGTACTGATTATATATTTCTTCTAATTCCTCACTCACACCTAATTCATCAGCACTAATCGAATTTTCTTTAAAAAAAGATATGCCTGATAATAAATTAATAAGTATTGATTTATAGTCTGCTTCACCATTAGCGGGATCTAGTTGATCATCATTAGCTAAGTACATTTTTGAAGATTTTAGTAATTTAATTTTTTCAAGTAATTTCAAATCGTTATTCTTGAGATTATCATCTTTTATCTGTTCATATGCAGAATCGTAATCCCCACTACTAAAAAGATCCTCGGCATTTTGAATATGCTTCCGATAATTTGACTGCCCCTTACTATAGTTACTGTAGATTACAATAGCAGCAAGAATAAGTGAAACGATGATTAGAGTTATAACTATCTTCGATTTATTATTCTTAGCTACAGGCGCTTCTTCTAATCCTTCCATTATAAACCTCCTATGTACTATTTATCTAAATACTAACATTCGACACAATTCGGGTCTATAGATTTAGGAAAATATTATAGTTTATGGTCTAAAAGTAATGATTTTTTGGGCTCGATCTAAAAATTAGTGGTTGATATTTTTTCACCCTTATAAGCAGCAATGCCGATTACACTCGATTAAAATTACCGGCTTTGTAGCATTGACGATTGCGTATGAAAAAGACAGGTCTGTTTGTAGGCTCCCGGTGAGGTAATGCACTTCTGTTTCCTCGACATCTACAACATTCAATTTCCATAACCTGAAACTGAAACAAGATCATCTTATTGATAATATTGATGACCCTGAAGCAAATGAAGTCACAAATGAAATAGATGAATATCTGACCAAAGATAATGAGTAATCACATTAGATATTGCTCAAAAAAACAAGCAGTCTGCCGAAAATTAACTCGCAGTCTGCTTGTTTTTTTATATTTTTTATGCTGAAATAGCTGTACAGAATCCCTCGAACTTCGGAGAACGAAGTTTACCGTTTTTGGTGAAACACTGAAATTTGATGTTACAGCTGATTAACGGCTCAAGATAAACCCACCCCTTACCTTCACCGCGGGTGAGTTGCTTGGTTATCTGATTTAACTTACGAATAGCATCACTGCTTGGCGGAAACTCAAGTAGACCAGCATAATTACCATTAATAGATAGACCCCACCCGAATTTTCCTTGCTTCCTTATTGATACGATCTGACAAGTAACATACTGATATGCTTTTACCTTGACGACGTGATGTTCGGAACGTCCATTCAGAACCATTGGAGCATCCGGATTGTACTGACAGACCCCTTCTAATCCAAGCGCCTTAGCCTTCTGGAATAGTTCTCTGCCATCTTTATATATTGGGGTAATAGATAAGGTTTCAGATGGGGTTACAACTGAGGCTAAGATCTCTCTACGCTCCTTAAAGCTCTTGTTTACCAAGGAAATCCCATCTAGCCAGAGTAAATCCCATAATGGAAAATGAGCTCTAAATCGAGCGGAAATTCGTTTTACGGCAGCCTCCGTTTTGGTATTAAATCTCTTCATTGCATCATCCCACCAGTACTTCGGTGGCTGCTCTGCAGACTGTGTTAAATCAAATGCAATGCATTCCCCATCCAAGATTGCAGATTT
This sequence comes from Paenibacillus sonchi, assembly GCF_016772475.1. Classification (NCBI taxonomy): domain Bacteria; kingdom Bacillati; phylum Bacillota; class Bacilli; order Caryophanales; family Paenibacillaceae; genus Paenibacillus; species Paenibacillus sonchi. The sequence continues at coordinate 248,168 of NZ_CP068596.1, read as the reverse complement.
AACGGGAAGTTTTATATTGAGCAGCTCTGGAAACCTGGAAGTAATTTCGGTTCCATGTCTTGTAAATGCCCGAGCCTTACCATTCTCATAGTGTATTAATGTTCTAAAGCCATCCCATTTCAAGCTATTGTAGCTCCAGTTTTTCATCTGATCAGGAGTCAACGGATACAGTAACATCGGTTTAATCGGCTGGTTTAACATATAGACAACAACCTCCAACAAAAACATATCATGATGAGATAATGAAGGGTATGTGGAATCACTGGGTTAGCTGAGAAATATGTGCAATCCATAGTTCATTAATACCCGGCTTTATATACACCACTAGGAGGCACAAGGTATGAGCAAACTGGATGGCAAAAAGCGAAGAAAGTCCATGATGATCACTCCTGAATTCGTGGATGAATTCAATCAGCAATATACAGGGGAGGGGACCACAGTCAGATGATCAGAATTGCAGCATGCCCTCTTGGTGTTCCTTCTTAATCTACATGGGAGCTGTCACGGCTGTAGTAGAGTAGGGAAAAAGGGCGAGAGGTTGGCAGTTAGTAACTAATACTGTTGATGATTTAAGGATTAACCAGCTTCGATAAGACTGGTCACGTTTTCCCAATTTAATTCTTCATCACAGATGTATCCGGGCATCCGGAAAAAGTCCACTCCCTGCTGTTGTTGAAAGAAAATAGAGTATTGACTGAGAAATAATGTTGTAGACTGGTAGACCGCTATGAAATTGAACGGACGGCGCCGGCGGGATGGACAGCTGCTACAGCATTGCGCACCTGGTTGCTCCCGTGCGGCACCGGTGACGCCGGGCGGGATGGACAGCTGCTGCAACACTGCGCGCCTAGTTGCTTCCGGCGAAACCGGCGGGGCGTACGGGATAACTAGTTGCTTCAGTCTATGACTTTATTTTCTTTCTACAGCTGCCGGCGACGCCAGGGGTGGAAGATGCCACAGCTCGCGCTCAACGTTCCGAGATTCCCCGTAGGCATCATTCTGTTATGAATATCCACACTTACCCAACTTTATTTACTAAAGATTGAAGATGTAATTGATAATTTTTGCGAGCGCATCTATTATATAATCAATAACACTATTAATCATTTTCTCTGCATTTCATTATGATTTAGCAGAGTTGGATGCTTTCGCAAAGAGACGGTTTTAAATTGGAGACACAGAACACACGACAGGTGTGTTTTTCTGTGTCTCTTTTTTTATGCCAAAAAAAGGAGGTAAGTCAATTGGAGGCATATTCATATGCAGATAATCAGACTACGGTAAAAGTGACAGATCAATTAAAAAGGTATAACGCATCCTCAACTTTAGTTTGGGATCAGTTAGCGAGAATGGATTTTAAATTTCATGGAGTGGTCCGCGAATGGTCTGCTGTATTCAAAAAGGATCTCTATTATGTTCTTCATCATTTTCTCGATTCAGATGTTCCCCGTGAGGAATGCATCGCACCTGACAGCGGGTACTCCTGGTCACAGATCTTTAATCAGCATTCCACGGCCGGAGAACTATTCAAGTTTTTAGAAGAGATTGATTTTCGTATCTATATTCCTGAACAAGCTGCGATTGATGCGTTCATTGATCAATCAGAGGATCTTAGCCTGCAAAGCCCGAAACATAAATTTCAAATTTATTGTTTCAGTGCTGACTGCAGCTTGCTTATTGAAATTTATTTACAAAATTCAATCGTACCTTATGGAGCACATGATGTTTGCATTCCTTTTCCGACAGACCGTTTCCAGCTGCAGTTTGATCTAGATATCGACCAGATCGAAATTGTAAGAAAAACAGCTTCGATAGTATCCGGAGAGAGCCTTGATTTGCTGGATAATGTAGATCCGCTTCTGATTGAAATGACAAGGGGACTGATCAAGAAAATTTATGATGAACATTCTTTGATTGGTCTGCTTCATTCAGGTGGAGTGGATTCTCGACTTACCTTACAGCTGATGATCGAACATGTCATAAAGAATCCAGATCCATCCAAAAAGATATGGATTATCACCGCGGATACGCTTGTTGAAAACCCTGGAATACAAAAAATCATCCATGAACTTCAAGACACCCTACAAAATAATTTTCCCTGGATTGAATTTCACATTGTTGAACCGGATGAGGAAGAGACATTATTAGTCTGTATGATCGGAAAAGCTTATCAATGTCCTTCAAGCACATTCCGCTACTGCGTTAGACGTCTCAAAATCAATCCTGCTAGAAAGTTTTTAGAAACGACCTTTCTACAGGAAGGATCGGTGAGCACTTGTTTGGTATTAGGAAGCCGGGACAGCGAAAGCGGAAACCGCAAGCGAAGTCTCAAAAAGTACTTTGGAGATGATCTGTATGGTAAACATCCAGTTGAGGACATACGTACAGCAAGTCCAATCCGGGACTGGACCCGGCAGGAGGTTGTCACATATCTCGCCTTTAATCGCGCGCCTTGGAAAAAAGGTGCCCGGAATACAGACCTATTAGCATTCTATAGCGGCGCCGCTGGAAGCGAATGTCCATTGGGAGCCGCTGTGGTTGATGATAACGAAGCCATAATGAGTTGCGGGAAAAATGCCCGCATGGGTTGTTATCTCTGCACATTGTCCAAAGACAAGAGTCTCGGAAATTTGATAAAGGAATACCCAGAGTATGAAAAATACTATCAATTCCGTTCAATCGTTAAATGTGTTGCTCAAGATATCCGCTACGGAGGGATCTTTGGTTTCCAGCGTATAGGTGGTTCTGTTGCATCAGGCATACCGAGTAAAATCGGCAAGGGTATTGGCGATCTCACCATTGATTGCCGCACAATCCTCCTCAGGACTATGAAGACTTTGAATATTGAATGGCGGCATAGCGAAGTTCTTACTGCTTATCAGATGGTTCTGCAGCGCGAAAATATAGAGGGATTTGCAGTGACCCGAAGATTTAGAGAAGCCATTTATGCGCTTCTCCCAATTCAACGAAACGGATTTAATCGGTTGTTATGTCACCCAATTTTCGATCCATACGGAACTGGGGTAGACCAATTCTCCAATCAAGATCAAGAAGCCATACAACGAATTCTTAATAAAAGGAATGTAAACCTCGAGTTTATTAACCAGCTGACATGAGCTTTTTTCTACTTTATTAGAAAAGTGTAGTAGAGCCGGATCTTTACCTATTGTGATAGTTCAAACTGTAAAACGCTATTTTTATGCATAAGCCCCACCGCTAGCCGGTGGGGTTCTTCGATGGCTCTTATTGCCAAAAGAAAATAAAATTGTAGACTGGTCGCCGGCTTTGCGTCAACACAGCGGGAACGGCGGCCGGATCAAGCGACGGCAGCTCACACTTCATTGTAGATCAATTTTAGTCTTCAACATTATTTTCTTTATTGAGCAGCAGCAGAAGAATACTATCAATATTAATTTTGAAATCATTGCAAATAAAAAATATCGCATATATGATATAGGATATAAGAAGAATCATTTTTATTTTCCTTGCGCTTCAAACGATTTTGCAGGGATGGGGTTACTGCTTAGGCAGCAAAAATAATGGGTTCAAAATGACGGAGACACTATAAACACACGATAAGTGTGTTTTTTTGTTTCCCTTTTTATGCCCACAAGACACTAGCGTCTTCCGTATGGCCAACCCTCTGCACAGGGATATTCACCTCCCGTGTGCAGAAGCGGGAGGAATATTGAGGAGAGATTACAGTATGTCGAAGGAGCAAGATAAGAAACGTTTATATCGAATGGAGAGGTTTTCACAAGATCAACTTCATAAGCTTCATTATGAAGTAAATGTGAATGCGAAAGCGATCGGCGGTTTACCGGCGAATCATACCGATGTCGGTAACAAAAGAGGTTGGCTCCTACCTTTTCTATTGGGGTATGACGATTTACTCTGGGGACGCTGGGGCTACTGGTTGGACATTCTGCATAAAGGAACCATTATCGGTAGTGGAGCAATTCCACAGATAACATGGGTAGATACTTTTTCTGATTCCTCAGTGGCTACAACAAAAATGCTTTCAAAGTGCTTAAACCATCATGAAGCGAACATCGACACATTTGCCGATTGGCTTTTATGGGGCCTTGCTGCAGGAGAGAGCTATCCAAATATATCAGCGGGCTTAAATGAGCACTATTATAAGGTATTTGACCTGTTTCTAGTGTTGGATAACCCTACTGATTACTTGTCCTATCTCTTATGTGAACAGACAGGGAAGGGCTACAAAAAGGGCCTGGGGTATTATCCAACACCATTTAACATTACTCAATTAATGGTAAGCATCACGATTGGTAATGACGACCCTGATGTTTTAAAACGAAAAACCGTTCATGATCCATGCATTGGTTGTGGTGCAATGCTTCTCCCTGCTTCTAATTTTTTCTTACGTGGTTCAGGACAAGACATCTCTGGAATAGCCGTGAAGTTATGCAAGATTCAGATGCTTTTCTATGCTCCTTGGTTTGCTAAGCCTGGTGAGGTAGAGGGCTTTGACGAAGAAACTGCGACTATTCCAATTGTGTTGGCAGAACCAAGCCGGAAAATTTCTGCAGGTCAGTTGGCATTTTCATTTTAATAGCCAAACCAATAAATGAACATGAAAGGAATGTTGAAAATGCAAGTAATGGATAACATTCAATATAAAACATCTGCTTTTTTATTCGCCGGCATTGGAGGAGCAACTGGAGGAGCTCAGAAATCAAAGGTAGAGTATGGGGGAAGGTCTACAAATTCAAGGTATTGTGTGCCATCGACAGTGACCCTGTTGCATGTTTAAATCACGATTTAATAACTGGAGAAAAGACCTCTATTGTAATGGATTTATTCAAAAGATGGCAGTATGAAGCCTGGCACGGTCATCAACCACCTGAGGACTGGCAAGAAATGACTCCTTGGGATGTATGGTTAGCCTTCAAAAAGCAGGTGCCTTTCTTCCTGTTCTTAAGTCCTCCGTGCAAAGGGCTCAGCGGTCTGCTGCCGCAAGAAAGATCTGCTTCAGACAAATATCAGGCTTTAAACTTTTTGACAGTCCATGGTCTTGAGTTATCCTTAAGGGCTTGCTACGAATACGGGGAAAAATCCCAGCAATTATTCAATTAGAAAATGTCCCTCGTATCACTTCGCGCGGAAAATCTTTATTAAAACAGATCAAGAAATTATTGACACGATTCGGTTACGAAATCAGTATCCGCGCAGATCACAACCTCGGAGAGATCGGAGGTTTGGGGCAAAATCGCGTACGGTTCCTGATTTTAGCCCGCGATCCAAAACAAATCCCTAACTACATCTACTATCCGGTACGGAAACCACTCCGTTCAATTGGAGATGTCATTCAAAATTTGCCGATGCCTGGAGATGTTGTAGCTGGTGGACCACTTCACCGCCTTCCTCGACTTCAGTGGAAAACATGGATGCGTCTAGCCCTCATTCCATCTGGTGGGGACTGGAGAGACCTGAATAAAGTGGACTATGAAAGCCTACGAGTTGTCCATGAACCTAGGAGAGGTGCTTTCGAAGTATCGGACTGGAACGAGCCAAGTCGAGCTGTCACAAGCACAGCCGGCCCCGGGCGAAGTAATGGAGTTGCGGCCATTGCAGATCCGCGCTTACATATTGGTGGAGAAGGTAAAAACAATATTCTCAAGATTCAGCCGATGGATACCACAGCTGTATGTGTAACCGGTTCAGCGGGTCCGAATCAAGGCGCTGCATGTGTTGCCGATCCATCTCTTACCGAACGTCCTGGACGCCATCCAGCGCAATATCGGATCGTTCCTGCTTACGAAACTGCTCCATGTGTAACGGGAACACGACTTGGAAGTGGAGCAATTGCGATTGCAGATCCCCGGGTTCCGGACAGACCTGGCCGCTATACGGATCAATTTCGGATGCAAGACACCGATATGCCAGCTGCTACGGTCACCGGGTCTACAGATGTTCAGAATGGAGCACAGCTCATTGCTGACCCACGCATCAAATGTTCTCCACGAGCGGATAGTTATGGGGTGCAGAGCTGGGAGCAACCTTCAAAAACGATCATAGGGAGCGCTGATGTACATGCCGCTGCGGCAGCTGTTGCTGATCCACGTATTCCTGCAGATAATGAGCAGGGTGTGTGGATGATTATAGCTCAGGATGGAACTTGGCATCGTCCATTAACCACGTATGAACTAGCAATGCTGCAAAGCTTTCCATCCCATCTACCAGATGGACGGCCTTTCCAACTAGAAGGCTGTACAGACGCTAAAGCCAGAGAATATTTAGGCAACGCCGTTCCAATGGATGCAGAAGAAGAAATGGGTAATACCCTTTTACTAGCAGCTGCTGAAGCTGAAGCCGGCTTGGGATTCTCATTAAGTTGGAATGAAGTATGGGTATCTCCAGAGAAATCTCCTGAGATAGAATATGCTACAATAATTCACTAACCAAATAACAGAGCAGAGACGCAGTTGAAAGGTTTTTGCTCTGTTTCTCTAATGGAACCTAACTCCGCTCATCTAGTTACATATCAAAGAGCCCGTTCACTAAATTTTCTGTTCAGACTAAAAACTCCAGACCGTCGATCTGGAGTTTTTTAATGATAAATCAGTTAATTATCCGTATTTGACTTTGGAGGCGGGGTATTAACAAATGCATTTGCCGTGGCTGTTTGTCTTGCATCAGCAAGTTGCTGCCGTAGGCCATCTATTTCAGCATAGAGTTTCCGTAGATCAGAGGCATGTTCGTTTCGTGCAGCGGCAAGCTCATCTTGCAGAACACGTTTCAATTCAACCATAGCTTGATCCGCTTCTAGCTTTGCGCTCAATTTGGTTTCCTTTAAACGATCAGCATGCTGTTCTTCAGCTTTTTTCTGGTCGCGTTTAACTGCCTCAGAGAACTCCTTCTGACTAGCAGTCATTTGCTCAATAGTTCTATTCTGTTCGTTAGATATCTGTAGTAACTCAGATACCTTAGTTTCCAGTTCTTGTTTTTTTGTGATTGCGTCCTGTCCATCTAAAACCATCTTCGACAGTCTTTCGATCCGATCCTTATTCTCTATAAGAATCTGTTCGTTTTTAGAATTTAAGTTTTCAATACTCGTAATGTACTTTCTCAATTCCGTATTTTCATCTAAAGTCTTACCTGCATGCTCGTCTGATTCTGCCAGTTTATGCTTCAAATGAGAAATCTCATCTTGCTGTGCAGTTAATTCCCCAGATAAATTAACTACTTTTTCTTCGTAACCTTCAATCAATTCTTGTCGTTCCGAATGTTCAGTCTGCAGCATTGAAGTAAAATGTTCGGCCACACTCTTCAGATGATACTCCAACGAAGAAATTTGTTTTTGATAACCTGCCCCAAGACTAGTTTTCATCTGTTGTAACTCATATGTCGCCATTACGTGTGCGAAAAAGTCTCCCTCAAACTCAATTCCAGACTCTTTAAAGAGTCGTTCAGCAAGCTCACGCGCTGCTACCGTAGGTTTATATAATTTTTGCGTCTTTTCTAACTTCTCTTCCGCCATCTATAAGCCCCTCCCAAAATTCCATCAATAATATTATTATACACTACATAAAATCATAAATAAACATGAGATATCCAGATATCTTAGATATCCCTTTAAAAATAGAGGGTTTTTAGATATCCCTATTATCATCTAGAAATTTGATTTGTGGTGCCGGCAGGCGTCAGATCCGGAAGAACATCCGCAGATAGCAGCTCCACCTACAAGGTTATTTCCGATCGTGGTTGGATCAAGATGAAAGGCGTCTCCAAGCGGACGGAGTATCAATTGTTATTTAAATGTACTCAGAAAAAACATTTACATTTATTTGCATCCTGTACTATACTAACTATATTACGTAATCGTATTAATTTTCTTAGCCGTTCATAGGATCTGGCAGAGATGGGGAAGCTAAAGCCTGCTTTAGCTAAATAATGGGTTTAATTTGGAGACAAAGTACACACAGGAGACATGTGTGTTTTTTTGTCTCTTTTTTATGCCCAAAAAGAGAGGAGCCAAGGATGCAGTATTTTAATCCAGGATAAAGAGAAGAAATAGAGTCTGCATTCCAAATTTTAATAAGCCATAGCTAGTCCAGCTGGCGGGAAGATTACAAATCCCCCCGTCAGTGGGGGGAATCTATGGAGGAATGAATGATGAACGAACAACTTGCTTTTAACTTATTTGATTATTTCCCAACACACACTAAAAAAACAGCCGTGGCCAGTACTTCTCAGAAGAAATTACTAAAGAATTATGCCTATGACTGCGGAGAGGAACTTAAAGGTGCGCGTAAGCACTTATCCCAGATTCCAAAGTTTTCAACAGAGTGGTTGGAGCAGGTTGAGGAGAATCCATCTGAAGCATTTCAAATGGTTTGTAAAGATTCTATACTGATAGACTTTATGCCAGAAAGTCTCCAGGAATACGGGTTTACTTCAGAAGCAGCCTACGGAGTCAAATTGATCTTACGCAAAGTATCCCAACGACCTGAGGATTCTATCGAAAAGCGTAGTGATTTTATTACAGCTCTTCTTGATCTACAAAATAGGCTGAGAGAGTGTTCAGACCAGGAAAAGTTTGTTGCTACACTGATGGAGATCAAAGAAGAGGTAATTAAAGGAGATCGGTCTCGCTATCCTCTTATTTTAAGGAAAGAACCTGATCTCAAAAATTTTAGCTACTGGCTTTCTCTCGGAAACTCGTTCGTATCATTGTTTGTTTCACGTTCGAGAAGAAGAACCTTACCCGGATATAAGAACCTGATTCAGCAAGCATTTTCAGAAAAAGGAGCCGATTGGAAATGGCTTCAGACAAAGGGGAAGGGAGCTAGTCGAACAAACAAAGAACGCTGGGAGCGAAAAATTCCTGATGAGGTTATTCGCATGTCTCAGACGCCTTCGGGAGTAAATAATCCTGAGGATTTAATCGAACATTATGGATTCAGAGGAATCCAATTTGGACGATGGATGGAGGATGCGGCAGGTAAATTCCATGTGCTTTGCAGTGGTAACGCATGGGCGGATTTAGCCGATATTCTTTCAATTCCGCGAAAGTGTATTTCAATTTACGGCAAGTTAGGTCTTGCTTTTGGGTCAAGAGGAAGCGGGAATGCCAGTGCGCATTACGAACCTCTAAATAATGTGATGAACTTGACCAAATTTAGGGGCGGAGGATCCCAATGCCATGAGTGGGCCCATGCACTCGACTTTAATCTTTTTTCGTTTTCTCATAAATTTACGAACGGCAAATTATTGTCGGTGTCGGGAAATAAACCGGGAGAGTATTTACCTTACTCTGTCCGGACTTCATTTTCAGAATTAATGAAGGAAATCAAGAATGGTACCGGTAGCAAAAAGCTTATACTACCTGATCCATTCCCCAAGCCTACTTACAGGTATAGAGAAAGTATTGTTTCGTTACTTGAAAAGCATGAGTTTAACATTAACGAAGCCTTGCTGTGCGTTAAGGATCGTTATAATTGCTCAACAAAGCAATTGTCTGAAATTGGATTCATGTATTGCCAAATGATATCCGAAAGAACAGGCAGCAAACCTGAGTATATTCTTATCCCGACTGATTTATCCTCGTTCTATTTAGATGCAGCAGCACGAGGAGCTTACTGGAAGAGAGACCATGAATTATTCGCTCGTGCGTTCGAAGCTTGGATTGAAGATGAATTGGCCAAACGTGGAATGACTAATTCTTATCTAGTCACAGGTACAACGTTTGGAGGTCCTTATCCCCAAAGTGAAGAGAGAGATTCAATCAATGATGCATTTAATCATTGGTGGAAATCAATTACTCTCTCTGGAATCCTTCACGATGAAAAACTCTGGAAAAGTTGAAGAATAACTAATTTTGAGTCAGGGAGGAATAACTATGGACCAGATGAATCTCCAGCAAGCAATAGAACATAAACGGGCAGAACTAAATGCACTCCCGTATATTTTAGAATCTGGATTTACAGATGAACATATAAAGTTATCAACCGAACTAGATGTTCTGTTGAATCAATTTTATCAATCAACACAGAAGAGAGTAGCTAAATAGCTGCTCTTTTTTCTATCTAATGAAGCATACATACTAGAAGATATAGAGGTACACTTAAAACCACCTTGAATGCTGTGGTGAAGGTCGTAGCCCCACATTATCAAGTTGTTTCAAAATTTGGCCGGATGCGACAGAGCCACAGTAGACAGTTCTGCGTTCTAGCTTGTCTCCTGACATGGCTAGACAATAAGGAGGGCAATGCCCCGCCCAAGGGTTCCCCCGTACGCCGGGCGTGACAGCCTACAGAAGAAGCTTACTCCTGGTTGTCACTCTGAAGGTTCCGGATCGGCCAGATCGCCAAGCCGGCGATGGTGGCCAGTTGCATCGGAGGATCTGCTGCATTCCTGGTTAACACTCCGGAGCTCCGGTTTGCCAGACTGCTCTGCCGGCGGCGACTAACTGCGTAATCATAGCTGCATCTCACTTCCGATTGTCACTCCGAAAGCTTCGGTTCAGCACGGTTGCCATGCCAATGTTGGCGTCTCTGCACCATGATTGGCAGACGCACCAGCTGAACGATCTGCTGCACCAGCTCCGAACATCCACACCCAGCCGCGCAAGGTGCATTTCCTGCAGTGAGCTAGCAATGGAGCAGGTCCTTGTCGATTATGGTTCATCAATAACTTTAACCCGTACAGTATAAGCTCTTTTTATTCACTGCGATCTTTTCAGTAAAGATCCTAATGCTGTTACTTGTATCAAAACGAAAATTAAGATACAAAACGTGTGTGCTCCATTTGTAATTCCGTTCTCACTTTTAAATCTTCATTGCGGAAAGTTGTTACAAACCAAGCAATAGGATTTACGATCTGTTTCTTCAGCAAGCCCTCAGAGAATTTTACAAATGTACGATAAATCGAGTTGAAATGATACTTCTGAATGGCAATATCAACATGTTTATAAATCTCACTGACCATGGAATGCGGTAAGCCAAACTGCAGACAGCAGTTCAGAAATTCTTCTTGGTGGAAACAAAGGACTCCTGTCCCTTGTTGTATAATCATTTTTTCATAGACATCTGCATAACATGCATATTGGTGTGGTTCTCTTTCGCGCATGCGCGATTCTTCATCCTCAATCTTTATCTTTAATTCTGTAGAGGTATAAGACTTAAAAGAATCTAAATGCTCAAACCCTTTTTTATAGGGTGCATCTTGTGCATATACTTTCTTGTTCGGTGCATCAGATGCATGCACCGGGTGCATTTTTTTATTATTATTTATTTCAGGATCCTGGGATAGATATTGGTTTGAAGTCTGCTTCTTTGATCCATCAGGCATATCCTTGAATCGCTGTTTTACATCAATCAGATCCCGATCAGCTAAATGCTTTACAACGTACTGAGCTTTCCGTTTGCACATCCCACCAGCAGCAGCAATAGTATCATAGTCAGGGAAAGCATTGCCATACTCAGCTTGGTAAACTTTGATAACAACCATAATCATCTTTTCATAGGTCTTAAGCTCAGCTGTATCAAGGATTCCTTTTAAATCACTTAATAAGCTTGATTTAGCTGCAGGTTCATTCTTTATCACGAATTAGTCCCCTCCGTTGAGCCGAAAACCCTTGAATAAGAGCATATTCTTACGTATAATTAGAGAATCGGCTGGTTAATAGTATTTTTAAGCGACTTTAACACGGCCCCAGGGGTTCTGTTTTTTTGCAGAAAACAGTTCCTGTGGATGTTTGAGGTTGTCGAGTATACGGCTCGATCTAACCTAAATGTAATTTTGCGTCGGCCTTTGGCCTGCTCCCTTCGGGGAGCTTTTTTTATACGGCATATTTTCTTGAATAGTGGCATATGCTGCTAATTTAGCTTGTCCTCATTTTATTTTTTGTGAAATGTACCGTCAAGATATCGGGGTTGAAAGGACAACTGGCTAAGTATCGGGGTTGAAAGGACGCTTCATCGGGGTTGAAAGGACATTTTGGAAGAAAGTATCGGGGTTGAAAGGACGCTTTATCGGGGCTGAAAGGACGAAAAAAATATGAATTTTTTTTACATACTCGGGGCTGAAAGGACAGTTTATCGGGGTTGAAAGGACGCTTGTTTTGGTGCTTAAACAAAGAATACTTGCATTGAACATACATTGAATCAAGCTTTTTTTGAAATACATACAATTTCAAAGTGATTTCGAAATTATTGAATCTGTGATAGCTAGATGTATTCGTTCAAATATATCTTGATGTTTCAACTTGTGTTATTCTATCAATATTGGAATACCTTTTCGGTATGAAAGGAGCTGTACTTAAATGCCGCCCAGAAAGTCTAATATAGAAACTTGGATCACGAAAATCATATCTTTAGGACTTCCAAAGGATGATGTAACAGTCCAAACTTTAATAAACGATGCCGCTGAAGAATTAAAAGGAAAATCCAAAATAGAAGCTCAACGTCACATTCGCGAAGAAGGTCAGAAGGAGCTAGAGCTTCACAAGATAATCGCTTCGCAAAAATTATCCGATTCCGAGCTAAATGAAATAAACACTCAGATTTTTAAACACGAGGTTAGACAAATTATTTGGCAAAAGTCACAAGAACTTCGCCGAGCAGCTTACTATAGTAAGCCATCTCATCCCTATGGGGACATTTTCTCGACCGGTGCAATCAGTTCTATCTCGAAGTCTAGGAACAAGTCCTCTGAAATCGCTGATGATGGAGAAACCTTGGTTCGAGATAATCGAAGAACTAAGATCTATCATCCGGCTAAAAAAGAATTAACTCTCCAGGACGCAAAAGTTCTTATCGGAATTCATAAGCTTTGGGAAGAAAGCGGCAAAGAAAAAGAGTTCGAATTCACAATTTTTTCGTTGGCCAAAGCGATTGGTAGAGACACAGGAGGGAAAACCTATAAAGAAATTTGGGAATCTTTAGAGGTATTGCAGGACAGTAAATTTGAATTTACTTATTACTATAAACAGGGGCTGATTGAGTCACTAGATCGTATCAACATTCTCCAATCCATTGGGCGTAGAGATCGACAGAAAACCTTTAAGATTATGTTTTCAGACGCTGTTTATCGCTCTCTTCAGGCAGGGGCATTTGCATATCTAAGCTTAGCCATCCTAGAAGACTTGAACACCAGCACTGCTCAAAACCTTTATCTGTTTCTACCAGCACAGGTGGCTCAAGGAAATAGGAGATGGAGCCTAGAAGAGATCGTTACTCTTATGGGAGCAAAAGCAAATAGGCCTCAAAAAAGGAAAGACATCGTAAAAGAGGCTTGTGAAAATATGGTTGAACTTAATTTACTTGAGGGATACGAATTTCACACAGATGAAACTGGAACAGTCTATTGTGAGTTTAAACCTTCCAGACTACTTTTAATGTCTAGCAATACTATTAATACTACACGGAATGAAAACATAGTCGAACAGCTAACACTCCTATAACGGAGTGTTTTTCTGTTGTTTAGGAAAAATTAATTTTCATTAGAAATGGGCTACTGCCATCGTCCCATACTTAAGAGTAAAACATCACTTACAAGTACTAGTTATTAACAAGATATCCAAGATATCTAGATATTTAAGATATCACTAATGTATTGTAGGTTAATATCATCTGGATGTGCACCTGTTCACATCGAATAGAACGCCTACCGTCAGCCAGCTGCAGGAAATGATTCATTTGTCGTCCCTGTATGACTTTCAGAGAAGTCCAGGAACATAGTTGGATTTTGGGTCGGGCACAGAGAGCTGGACGACAGGGTGGCACTCAGCGGTTCTTCGCAGCAGGCGCAATTAGTTGTTTAATACCTATAACAAAAATCTAATGTTTCATGCACTGATCAATGGTGATGCTATTGCCTACCCCCGCATCCTGACGTAATCTATATTACGGGAGGTGGAATCGTGTTACTACATATCAGCAGCGGCGAGAAATACCCTATTTCGTTTCTAGCGCTGCAACCATACGATATTGAAGATCAGATGCATGATTGGGAAAAAGGCTTCGACTGGTCAGTTTATTTTGGCCAGCGCGGAATCGAAGTGTATAAGATGGTTGTACGCGGCAATGATGTAATACAAGGAGCTATAGCTCTTGAGTGTAAAGAGGATCATGTTTGGGTACATCTTATTGAGAGTGTCCCGAGTGAGCGCAAGGAGTTCGATTTGATCGGTGAGCATCTGATGTCCTTTGCATGCAAGCGAAGCATGGAACTTGACTTTGAAGGGGCTGTTGCTTTCCAGTCAAAGAAGAAGCAGCGCCTTATGCAATATTACGTGGATGTCATTGGAGCATCGCACATTAGCGGTGGACTTATGGTTATCGATGAACCTGTCGCAGAGCACCTGGTTATGCTATACTTATCCTAAGAGGTGATTGATCATGAAGAAGAAAATGAGTCTTGATGATGCTGCTCGTCGATATGCTGACGGTCATTTCGTTGAGCAATCGATGCCCGGCTCCAATCCCAAGCGCGACAAGATGGTCAGCGATGCTATAGCTAAATTAAAGCAGGACCGATCTGCTGCCAAGGTTCGTCAATAGGGCGAGCCTTTTTTTGTGGGCTTCAGCTCGTTAAGCGCGCGAAGTGTGGGAAACAAAAAAATACCTGCTATGTGGGTAGCTGGTCTAATTCTTTATTTTCTTCTGATATTGAGAGTTTATTTAGGTATTGCCTACAAATATTGGAATGGATATAATGGTATTAACTTAATACGGAAAAGCGGAAGCACCGCCTACGGACCTATTTGGGTCTGTTGGCGGTGCTTCTTTTCATGTTAAGAAAAATACTTAGATAGAGGAGTAGACAAGATATGACTAAGTTTTTCCCTGCTTTACAAAAGAACCAAAAGATTGAGGTTTACTTGGAGGATGGAGAGATTAGAGAAGGGAAAATTCTCTAAGTGGATGCCGATAGAAGGGATGAACTATCTTTTTGTTGTGAAAGATGACCGCATCGAAAATGGTAAGCATATCTCCGATTCTTGGTTCATCAGTGAAAATCTAATTAAACTGATCTACCCACTATAGAGTCTAAACATCCTACGGCGGCCAACCGCGGGTAGCCGGCCTACACGGCATTGGGAAGCAAAAAGAATAATTTCACGAAACGATGGCGGGAGCAATACGGGTAAGGCTATCCGAGATTTGCCAAGAGATCGAATTGATTAGCGAAGGCATTTATTGGGCCGATATTACCGATCGTATTGAGGATGAGCTTAAAGAGAAGCTCGCACCTAACAATTTACACTGGGACGAGCATATTGATGCTCGCGGGTTCGCAATAAGCTTTTTAGGCGATGCGATCGCCTATCAGCCACTTCCCCATAAGATGAAACGAACTACATCTATAATGCAATCCACTTGCGCATTTACGAGAAGCTTCAGGAGCTAGCGCAGCGTGTGGGGCCCAACGCTCCGTTGTTTATTATTAGCCACAGTTTGGGTACGATCATCGCGAGTAACTTCTTGTACGACCTTCAAAACGAAAGGCTTCCAAGTGGGCCGCTTTCTTCAATTAGTGAGAATCCATCTTCACTCGTCCCTCTGACACTTTTAGCTTATTCACAACGGCTTCTGGGATGAGATCTATATTCACCAACGCGTTTAGAACATCTGATGATATCCAGAAGGGCGACTGGTAAACATCGAGTGCGAAATCGCGAACAGCTGAAACGGCTTCGGGAATCGTTTTAGTAGTGAGGAGGCCGATAAGCGTTTTTAGTTTGGCCAGCGTCTCCTCGATGTCCTGGATGATCCGATTGACAAAATCGTCGAGATGCGTCTTTGCTTGTTCGAGCTCGTCAAAAATTTTGGTTAAAAAGAGGTGGAGAATGGGATGGAGCAGCAAATGATACAACGCTATCGCAGAGAAGTGTATCGGATTGGTTGGCGCTTGCAATATCGGAGTAAAAAAACCTTTCGGAATGAGTGTGCATTTTTTGATATCAGCCCGGTTCAACGGGATGAAGCGGAGGACATGATTAACCGACTATCCGT
Organism: Paenibacillus sonchi; assembly: GCF_016772475.1. Taxonomy (NCBI): domain Bacteria; kingdom Bacillati; phylum Bacillota; class Bacilli; order Caryophanales; family Paenibacillaceae; genus Paenibacillus; species Paenibacillus sonchi. The sequence continues at coordinate 232,185 of NZ_CP068596.1, read as the reverse complement.
CGAGCAATTGTTGGACACGCTGCCGGCCAAAGGGAGAGTGATCCTGCAAAATGACAGAAGCCGAGGTCGCGGTCCAACTGCATATGAGTCAACAGGGGGTCAACAAATGGAAACGAAAAATGATACAGCAGCTATCACAGACCGTGAATTTGTAGAGCTGCTGCATGCGGCCAAACAGCAGCAGCCCGAGGCCATACTAAAAATAATCGGATTGTTCCAGGAGGATATTGAAGCCGTCAGTCAACGTATACGCATCCCGCGGGAGGATGCAGTTTCCCATATTGTGACGGAGCTTTTGAAGACACATCATGAATAAGCGGGCAACGCCTTGGCGCTGCCCGCTTTGTGTGTGGATATGTTTTAAGATTTTTTCTCTTCCGGAATGTTGAAAAACTGATTTAACTTCATCTCCTGCTGCCCCAGGGTAGTGACTTCTCCGTTAGATTCCACAAACCCGTAAGTGGCTTCCCCGATGGGTCCCATAAAGTTGTAAAAGACTACGCGCTTCGTTATTTTAGGAAGCTCGCCATCCTGGTTGGTGATTTTTCGGGGCAGGAAGAACAGGCCGCTAGAGGCTTTAACCGAATCAAAGGTGGCCGTCCATTTTTCCTCGCTGTGGTTTCCCACAACTTCGTAATATGAAATGCTGTCGCCGCCACCTAAGAAGAACTGGTCAGCTTTTCCTTCCGGGAAGTAGTATTTTTGCCCTTGACTCTCGTCCAGAACGGGAAACATTTCTAACGAGCTGACCACAGGAAATTTCAGCGCTGCGGTTCGGGCTTCGGCCAGATTGGACGATGCAAATTGTTTCTTTAGTTCCTCACTGGATTTGGCGACGAATACGACCCGTTGTTTGGGATTCCACAAGACATACGCCCCTGTGGATTCCGCGATAAAACGCAAGGGAACCATGACACGCCCTTGTTTTAGGGTTGAGGCCGCTTCCAGTTTCACTTCTTTATTCCCGATTTTCGCTGTTTTTTGGCCCGCCACTAAAGTGATGGTTTCGCCGTCTCGGGTAAGGGTGACGGTCTTGGACGCGTTATTCCATTGTACCGAGCTACCGGGTATTTTTTGAGCTACTTGCAAAGGAACCATGGTAGTTCCATTGGTAATATACGGGGCTACATCCGTATCCGCGAAATCATTATTTATCATAATTTCGATGGCTGAGGAAGCTGCGGAAGCCGTTCCCGTAGTCAAGGGGCTTCCTGCGATCAGCAGGGATGCGATGAGACATCCGATGAATCCTCTTTTCAATATTTTGTTCACGTTATTATATCCTCCTTGTTCCATTTATGGTCTCCCCTTCCTGTATTATAGACGCACGGAAATCCAAAAGGTTACTAAAATCAAAGAAGAAACTTCCCTTATAGAAGTTTCTTCTTTGATTTAGATATGACTGCTCCGGTTAGGCTGGGTCAAGCTTGGTAATGAGTGGAGCGAAGCTGTAGATGGCGAATTGGTTGGCGCTGGCTGGATCGGAATCCTTATCGACCACTACGCGGCCTGTTTCGGAAAGATTGTCCGTCCACGTATTGTAGTTCGCTCCCGCGGTGTCCATGCGCAGCTGAGTTTGCGAGAAGCTGGCTTGGCTGTACGAGCTGCCGCCCTGATCTTGCACACCATGAATCATTTTAACTTTGTTATAGGTGCCCAGAGCATTATGAGCTTTCCCGATGTCCACATTATTTGTCCAAGGCAGGGGAGAACCATTTACATACAAGGTTGCCCGATGCGTCGAGTGATCGTATGTCAGTTTCAAATCTACCGTTTGGCCTTTGGACAGGCTGGAAACCACTCTGGAATCATAATACGTTCGCGCCCCATTGTAGGAAGCACCAAGAAAAACTTTAAATCCTTCGTAGGAATACGAAATACCACTCTCGATGACCCTCTCACCAATACCGATATACCAGTCAACATAGCCGTTGACGGCGTTTATTGTTGTAGGCAAAATGAGTTTCGTCGTCACTCCAGTATAAGAGGCTGCTTTGGTAATCGTTCGTACTGCACCATGTCTGTTCATTGTTTTTCTCTCCTTTATTTGTGTGAGATGAGTAGCTTGGAAGCTGGCGCGCCGTTCTGCTTCTCATCTAATAGGGAGAATTCAGAGGGTAATCTACAACCTTTTTCTTTTTCTAATCTTTGAACGGCGAAATGACGCTGGTGGAAACGGAATGATACGTCCAAGTGAAGCAGTGTTCACTTGGGTGCTTTTTGTGTTTCGGCCAGAAACCCAAGAGCGGAAGGAAGCAAACGACCGGTCGGGCTGAGGCTACCGGCTCTAAGTCGTCTGAAAAGCGCCGCCTAAGAGCTGGTACACCCCGCTGCGGGGTTACTCCGGCCGATAACCAGAGCGCCTAAGCCGGGCAAAAGCGCCCTCTAGGTTCCAGTCCGTCGCTTCACACCCCGCACGGAGCCTAAGGCCAGGTCAAACGCGCTGCGGGCGAGGTCGGGGAAGGCATGACGGCATCATGCGCACTTCGCTGCGCTATGCTCTAAAGTCGAGATCGGAATCGATTTGATCCAAGCGAATTACATAAACTTTTAGGATGGGAACTCTAATGTTCGGTTTTTAAGACAATTTAGACGCATGGCCAGTTCCTGCAGCTGGCTTGTTTTTGTTTAAAACCCGAACATTTAAAGTATGGCCGATGACTAAGGGGCGAATGAGGTGAAATATTTTATATGGTATAATAAGGAAAAAATGAGAGGTAATTGTTATGAGGAAAAATAGAAATAACAGAATGGTACGTAAGGTGGATGCTTTGGGTCGTATTGTATTACCGATGGAATTGCGGCGCACACTTGGGATTGATATTGGCGATCCGTTGGAATATTTTGTAGATGACGCAAATGAACGTCTGACATTGAGGAAATATCGAACCCTGGAGTGCATGTTTTGCTCTTCCACGGAAGGGTTGTCTTATTTTAAGGATTTTTTCATCTGTGGTTCATGTTTAGAACAGGTTTCCGGAAACGAGAAATTGCCTGAAGGGGGAGCGGCAGAAGTGGCCGCTGCGTTGGAGGAAGTAAATACTGAAAAAGAAATAGCGATTAAACCAAAGTGGACACGAAGCAAGGAAACACTCCTCCGGCTGACTAAGGTCATGGAACTGTACCCGGATGCACCACAAAAAAAGTGGGCCGAGATGGTGGGTATATCCCAGGGGCGAGTCAGTCAGTTGGTGAAAAAATTGAATAACACCGACAACGCCCACTGATCTACTGTCGTTTGGTTTTAAGCAAGTGGAACCAGATTCCGGCTTCACTTCTCGAATAGTTACGATCCATTTATACTATATGAGTAAGGTAATTAAACTAATGAAGAGGGAGCATGTTACTATGAAAACAGAAGTAATATTGCATTCAGGAATCTATCGTTTCAAATGGCCTTATCTTACGGGCCACTTGGTTCCAAATGATGCAGGGGAAGTCACGGTCTACAATTGTGATGTAGAAATGAGAGTCGGGCAGGATGAAGATTTACAAGAGGGCAAGTTAGTTACAATCATTATTACTTCCTACAGTCCTCCAGGTGTTCAAAATAGAATTGAACATATTGCAACAAAAATTCGGTTAGCGTTCTTTGATTATATCTTCCATGAGCACCACTATGAGAAACCGATTGTGCCTGAAGAAAGCATACGCTGGATTGAACAGCATCTATTCTCAAAAGGCAGCAGTCCGGGGGATACCTCGCATGATCAAAGTCTGGAAGTCACGATGCAATGGGATGCGAAGAAACATGCATATTACTCCCCAGCATGGAAGAACGCTCCAATCATCTATAATTGAATATGAGATAGGCGCTCCTGATTCCGGGGAGCGCCTTTTTACGTTCTGCCTGGTTTAAACCAGGCGAATTGGTTGTAACCATTGGGATGTTATAAGGGATCGATCTGGCAAACGGTTATAATCGGGATAAAACTACTTATGATAAAAATACATAATAAAAAGCCCGGTTTTGCTTCCTTCAGCTTGAGTTTAAAAACCCTGAAATCATCTTCTGCCATTTTATACGAGAGTGAGCAGCTGAATGAGAGAAGTAGAGACGTAAACAGCCGGCGGTACTCTTCAGAAGCTTCGACCTGTATACGACATGTATTTGGTAATAAATAAAGTCCGATTGCTTATGATGTTGTATCTGGATCGATAGGCAAGCTGCTTACGCTTTACGCTCTACTGATAATTTCATGGCTGGCTTACTAATATTGGCTATGTGCAGAAGAAAGGAGGGGCTGCAATGAAGCGATTCAAATCAATCGTCCATAAAATGTGGACAGGCTTACAGAGTGTGTGTTGCCGGATGCGAGTTTTTTTCAGAACTCGCGAGGGACGACAAATGCTGATTCAAATAGTCATCATTTGGGGCGGGGAGTTTATCAAGCACTTCTTAGGTCAGTAATTCAAAAGCGTTCAGGTGGAGCTGTTCCACTTGGGCGTTTTTTTTAATTTGGCCGAAGCGAATATCTGAAGAACGATTGGGCTGATGCTACCTGCTCTAAGGTGGCAAGAGCGGCCCCTAAGAGCAGGTACGCCCTGCTGCGAGGTTACTCCAGCTGTCAGAAAATAGACTGAAAAATAAAGTATTTGACTAACGATGCTTCATTAAGCTCCCTCGAAATGATTCAGTATCCTCACTCAGACTCATGAATTCGCAGGATTTCATCCTGTAGTTAAAGTGAAGAAGAGGATGATGATGAAGGAGCCGGTGGCTGGGAGATGGAGAATTGGGCATGCGTAAACAAAGGGTGAATAAGAATTAAAATGAGCTTGATCCCCTCCAGATACATTGTCCGTCACTCTGTTATTAATACAGACTACTTAGATGCCTTAGTTTGTTTACTTCGACTACCTTGTGAGGTGATAGAAAGGGCCACTTCTAAGGATAGCCTTAAAACTTGCCCCTCCAGCCATCGCGGTGAACCGTACCACAAGTAGGGCAAGTTTTCTCGTGATATAGCCGGTGGACAGCAGTGCATAGTATAAGTATTCTTCGATTCCACTCTATGTGATCTCCCCTGAAAATTTACTAAATCTTTAAACGTTCTTTAAAGGAACTTAGAAACTGCTGTTTATACTAAGTACATTCACCAAGAACACAACCAAAAAAATATTGGAGGGATGTACAATGAACAACAATCAGGATGGTAATAAGACAACGAAGAATGCAAGGAAAAAGTGGGTAGTGGGTACAGCGATAGCAGCAGTATCATTAATGGCGATGGGGACCTCAGCGCTAGCTTCAACAGATAAGGCTGTTTTCAAAGAGTTTTTCAATGGAAATGGAAATACCGAAATTTCTAGGGATTCTGCGACTTTGATTAATCAATCTAACGTAACGGCAGGGATTAAAACAACGGTAGAAGAAAGCATTATTGGAGAAAATAGTGCGATGATCATCGTTTCTTTTGAGAACGAAGACGGCACGGTTTTCCCTCAAGATGCGGCCATTGCTACGCCTGAACTAAATTGGGCAAAGGATGCTAGTTACATGGTGGAGCAACGAGTGACAGAGGATGGTAAAAAGATCATCGCCATGTTTGATGTCGACACACCAAGTCCTTTGAAAGGAAATAAAGTTACGATTAAGGCGGATGCAGTAGTGAATAATACAGGAGCTGTTATTGCTAAAGGTCCATTCCAAAATACATTTACAGCACAAGAGAGCAGTACATCGTACAATATCGGAATTGATCAGACCCTTTCACAGCAACAAGAAAAGCTGTCCATTCAAACCATTAATATTTCTACGATTGGGATTGGCATTGAAGGTAATCGTTTAGATGGGCAAACGGATCAATTACCGAAATATAACCCCAAAGTTAGCATATCGACGTCAGATGGCAAGGATACTGAACTTCATTTAGGCTCGGCAAGCACATTAGATCAAGGGTTTAAATGGAACTATAATTTAGACCAAGAGGGAAAAAAAGTCTTCTTTAATACAGCGAAGATCACAAGTATATCGATCGATGGTCATATCATTCCGGTTACTAAATAAGCATGATGGATTGATAAAATGGGGCTGTTTCAATCAGTCCCATTTTTCTTGTCAAAATTAATGAAAGACAGTCACATAAATTAGGAGGAAATAACGTGGAACAATCCATTGTGTTTACGATTCAATCAACATATTTTCTGGTACCCTTATTCTTATTAGTTCTTCTGTATCTGATTGTAGGTGCTCCGTGGAAAGAAAGAAAACTAAATGTAGGCCAATATTTTATAGTAATAACGTTTAGTATTTACTTACTGTGTGTCATCCAGTTAGTGTTCTTCCCCATCGATGTGAATATTGGCAAATATGCTAATCTAACTCCTGGGTACAAAACGATTAATTTCATTCCAATATTAACGATCGACGTAAAAACCTTTGTATTAAATATCATAATGTTGATGCCTTTTGGTGTGTATCTGCCACTGCTCAATAGAAAGTTTGACTCCTTAAAAAACGTAGCTTATCACGGTTTCTTTTTAAGTTTATTCATTGAGGTATTTCAGATGATGATTAGAATTGTTTTTGGCAACGGCAGGAGCACAGATATTAATGATCTTATTGCCAATACCGTTGGAGCGATTTTGGGATATATAGTAATAAACGGACTATTAAAGAGAAGCAATGGGAATAATTTATTGAATAAGATAAGATTATGATAGGGTGACGTTGGACATGGTTTTGAAGGGGGAATATATGACTACCGAAATACTTATTGTAGACGATGATAAAGAGATTGCCGAGTTAATTGGGGTGTATTTGCGCAATGAAAGCTATCAAATTTATACAGTGCAGGATGGACTTGAAGCACTTCAATTCATGGAGCGTCACTCTATTGACCTCGTGATATTAGATATTATGATGCCTAAAATGAATGGACTGGATGTTTGTAGAGAAATTCGAAAAGAGCATGAAATTCCAGTCTTGATGTTAAGTGCAAAAGCAGAAGACATGGATAAAATTGTTGGTTTGATGACAGGTGCTGATGATTATATGATCAAGCCTTTTAATCCATTGGAATTAACAGCGAGAGTAAAGGCATTACTACGCAGAGCTAATTATCAACCAACGGTTAAAGATCCAGATAGCATCTATATTCACTCCTTGAAAATTGATAAACAAAGCCATGCTGTTCATGCTCAGGGACAAGAAATAAGATTGACAGCTATTGAATTTGATATTTTATATTTGTTAGCCAAAAATCGCGGAAGAGTGTTCGGCTCAGAAGAGATTTTTGAGAAGGTATGGAATGAAATAGGATCAGGATCTAATAAGACCGTTATGGTTCATATTAGTAACCTAAGAGACAAAATTGCTGCTGCAACAGGAGAAACGATTATTCAAACGGTTTGGGGAGTTGGTTATAAAATTGAAAAATAATACGTTTTTCATTATAAAAACAATCCCAGTTTGGAAAGCAATTCTCTATGCTCTGCTATCGCTAATAGCATCAACGATAACGGTAGCTATGCTACTTCCTTCGATTTATTATTATGAGCAGCAGTATAGTGCGTTAGATTTCATAGCGAGTATCCTTTTTTCTCTAATGGGAAAGGGTATACTTGTACTTTTGTTTGTCTTGATTCTCTGTTTCTATCTGTTCTTGTTCTATCGAATGGAAAAGAAGCGCTATATTTCAACTGAATTTAATCGTATGATACGTGAAGTTGAGCTTATTGCTAACGGTTATTTTGATTATAAAATAGAAGAGAGAGCGGAAGCTGGTTTAGATGAACTTGCTGCCCACATTAATAATGTCGTAATTCAAGCCCAGAAGGCCATTGAGGAAGAGCGAAGATCAGAACAGATTAAAAATGATTTGGTGACGAATGTTGCCCATGACCTTAGATCACCTCTAACCTCTATCATCGGATACTTGAATCTTATAAATGAAGATGAATATAGGGACGAAGTGGAGCTTCGAGGTTATATACAGATTGTGTATACAAAGGTCGAACGCTTACATCATTTAATAAATGATTTGTTTGAATATACCTATGTTCAAAACAAAGAAACCCTTGTAAGCGATCAATTTATTAATATTGAAGAAATGATTAATCAATTAGTTGTACAACATAGGATTCAGATGCAAGAAGCGGGCATGCAGATGAGGACATTCATAACGACTGATAGTCCTGTCATAGTAGGAGATGGCAATAAAATTGCCAGGGTTTTTGAAAACCTTATTCAAAACGCTATGAGATATGGAAAAGAGGGAAAATACATTGATCTTATAGTAAGTGACTCGAGGCAAACCGTTGAAGTTGAAGTGAAAAATTATGGAAAGGCAATACCAAGTGTGGATCTCCCCTATATTTTTGAGAGATTTTATAGAGTAGAAAAGTCACGTTCTGAATACACGGGTGGATCAGGCCTAGGACTTGCTATTGCTAAAAGTATCGTTAAATTACATGGCGGGGAAATTGAGGCGAAAAGTTCAATGGGGAAAACCTCCTTTGTCGTTACATTATTGAAAAAACCAAAAAAACAATAGCCTACGAGCGATGATAGTTGAATAAAGCGAAATAAAAGAAAAAGCGATCCTGCCAGTTCTGCATTCGTCTTTGTAACCTGCCCCAGGTTTACCATGATCTTCTCGCGAAGATTCATGAGAATCCGCAGATCTGCATGGAGGTTTGTGAGAAGTTTCGGCTCGCTGTATTTCACGTTACGCACTAAGTCGGCAATGACTTTGGCATCTTTATAGTCACTTTTAGTCGGTGAGTTGTCTTCCAGTTCTTTGCTTTTGTGTACATGGTGCGGATTAACAATGACCAAAGAGATGCCTTGTTGTCCCAAATACGCCGCTAGGGTGAACCAGTAGTGTCCGGTGGGCCCAATGCCAAAGAGGACGTCACTCTTGGCATGCTCCTGCTGAAGCTCCTTCATCCACTGCACCAGTTGTTCCAGACCAGTACGGGTATTGGAGAACACACAATCCTTCCCCAGTTCAATCCCACGATAGTCGATGGCTCGAGCCACATGCGTTTCTTTAGCAATGTCTGCGCCCACGACAAGGGTCTTGTCAGAAATTCGTGTAATCCGTTGATTCTGTTTCTTTGATTGTTTATACTTCATGTTGAGTGCCTCCTGCGCTGGAATTTGTTCTTTGGCGGAACGTTTCCCAGTATACAGTTGGCGCTTTTTTCTTTCAAACCTCAAATTAATTCATTACAGGAATGGCTCCTTTTTCTATTTGTCGTATAGGTTTTGTTATTGCGGGTAAATTATATGGGAACAACCAAGTACGACTATCGTGGGGGGATCATCTAATGGTAAGGAAAGTACTACCAATTCTTTTTGCAATGGGGCTCCTAACAAGCATTGCCCAGGCCTCTTCTTTACCGATGGTCGATTTGTTTGATATCAGGAAAGGTGAGGCTATCCAAGAGTTCGAAAGTTCCCACGTTGTACAAGCTGAGGCGAGGCTATGGCTTCAGTCCATCTCTGGCTTTGCGGATAGGACGAACATTTTGGAATTCCAACACGGTTATTGCCTTCGAATTCCGATTTTCCCTGTGCAAGTGAAAAATAAATGGATTAATGCTTCGATTCAAGACGTTTTCTTAATATTGGATCCTACCCACAAGCCTGTTCTTCTTATTTTTGATGTTAAGTGGCCAAAACGGTATTTCATGGATTTTTCTCATGATGCCCGCCCCTTTTTGAAGAAGTTAGGTATATGGGAAACGGTTAAATCTTCGTTTCCACCACCTGGGGGAGTACCAGCGAAGCTGACACCACCCGCAAAGTAGATGTAATTAAATGGGGAATTTATTGATAACCACATTATACTCCTGCTGTGCATCGGTGATCGCCAGCTTTGAATAGACTTCCAACGACTTACGGCTTTCATGACCTGAATACGGTTGTAAGAGCGCATTATCAATACCCTGTTTTTTTAACCAGGTTAAAAGGAAATGTCTCAGCTTGTGTGGAGACAAATTTTGAGTCATACCGGCAGCATCCGAATATTTGGCTAAGATTTTGCGGATTCCCCGATCGGTATATTTCTTATTCATGATGATTCAAAAGGGTATACGGCTTGCTTCTTTTTCATGGTATCAGCATGCATGGCCAACATTTCCTTAAACGATTGAAGGAATGGCACAATCCGATCCTTTCTCCCTATGCCATTATTAATGCGGATCTGGCAGTAAGGGAAATCAATATCGACCAACTTGATGTTAATCAATTCACTGACTCGAACGGCCGAATACAGAAGTGTCTTGACGATCATCATGTCTTGAAAATTCTTAGCTTGCCAGACAACATCATAATATCGCTTTAGCTCCTTTTCGGTGGGTACATAGGGGAGCTCCTTCGTTGCCTTGGGCACCTCGACTTCCAACTCTGCCCGAAGGTGCTGGAAAGGGCTCTTAAGGTAAGCATAGTCTGGCCGTTCCGCGCGGATATACTTAGCCAGTTCTTTCACTTTGCGTATAGCGAATATGCCATTCTGTCATCAAGTTCTGATCCCACGCGCCAAATTTTTTGGAATCCGATGCACAGGATGTTGGGGTGTCGCCCCAAAATTCTTGCACCCGCACGCGAAAAAAATGCATTAACAACTTCGGAATGGCGTTGCGTAGGTTATCTTTATGGATGATTTTCCTCCGGACGTAGAGTAGATCCTTGTAACTTTCTCCATGTTCTCCAGCGTTCACGCGTTTCAATCCTGTATTGGTTCCAAGCCCATATAGAGCCAGGATAAGTCTCTTTTGTAGTGTGTTTCGATCTAACGTTTCGCGTACGGCGACCGTCTTGAATTGTTCAGTGAACCCAACACGGAGATCCGTCTCCTTCAGGATATCCAGAAGGCTTGTCATCGGCCAGCGTCGAAGTAGCTCTGTCTTTACGCGGGATAGATTAACGGGTTTTGCTTGTGGCTTTAAAGGTGACAAACTGATCCAACTGTTTCCTTTCTCTGTAATCCGAACTTATTTCTTTTTGGATAGCCCACGATCCAGTTTCTCCAACCCATCTTTCATCGATTGCTTCAGAGTCTTTTTAAAGGCATGAGCATCCAATGGTTGCTTTAGAGTCTTGTAGTTCTCTTCTCGACGTTTCTCAAAATCGGTGGGGAGGTCATCATCCGGATTCCAATATCGGTTCGCACCGACCGCCCACACTCCCTTACAGCGAAGCTATTTATTAACGCTTGTAAAACACTGATCTCATAATTCATATAATTTATGCACTTTTGAGACAATAAGAATCTCAAAAAGCTTGATGTTCCATTTACAATATAAAAAACGCAACTTTACTTTTTCTAATTCCTATGCTAAACAAGGAGATTTATTTAAAACCTACTTTTTACAGGAGTGTTAAGGGATATGAGGGAAATAGAGTTAAAAATCGAAGATCCCTATACTTGGGATAGATTTTATCTATTGGGATGCTATTTTTGACTTTTATTAGCCCTAATTTCCGAAAAATATGCGAAATACCAAGACTAATGCGTGTCCCCAATTACCTTACTTTGCATTCTATGAAGTATATAGATTTTAAGTGCAAAGGGGTGATCAGATGACACAGAGGATATATGTGAATGACTCCCACTTCGCTTGTTGTCATGGACGAATTGGCCCGACAGGAGCCACCGGCGTGACGGGAGCGACAGGAGCTACGGGTCCTACCGGCGCATCCGGAGTCACTGGGGCGACCGGAGCTACGGGTCTAACCGGTGCAACCGGCACCACGGGAGCGACTGGAGTTACGGGTCCCACTGGCGCAACCGGAGCCACGGGAGCGACTGGAGTTACGGGTCCCACCGGCGCAACCGGAGCCACGGGAGCGACAGGAGCTACGGGTCCCACCGGCGCAACCGGAGCCACGGGAGAGACAGGAGTTACGGGTCCTACCGGCGCAACCGGAGCCACGGGAGCGACAGGAGCTACGGGTCTAACCGGTGCAACCGGCACCACGGGAGCGACAGGAGCTACGGGTCCCACCGGCGCAACCGGAGCCACGGGAGCGACAGGAGCTACGGGTCTCACCGGCGCAACCGGAGCCGCGGGTATCTTTCAGCAATTTCAGGTATCCGAAAATACTCCGAATACAACAGGGAGTTCAGCAATTCCAATAACCGCGGTCGCAACTACACTAAAAACGATCACCATAACGGGAGTGGCTGCTGGAAATAGGGTTTGGTTAACGGGAATCGTCGGTTGGGAGTCTACGACTGGCAATACAGCCGTACAATTGCGAATTCTTCGCGGGGCGACTGTCATCTTTAGCATTAACCAGCATGCAGCCGGAAATAACACTTTTGAAGCTACCGGTATCGATCATGTTGATTTAACCCCCGGAACTGGCAATGTTACGTACTCCTTAGTTGCACTAACTGTTACCGGTACAGCGAGTGCTATTGGTGCAATTACGTTTACTGGAGCTTTAATTTAACTTGTGGCCGCAGCTTGGATTATCAGGAAAGTTCAACATTTTCTCCTAAACAATACGCCTTTTTGGGGGTGAGCCTGTTGGTTTCCATCAGTCTATGTATGATTGTGAAAAACGAGGAAGAAAGTATCGGCCGATGCTTATCTTCCGTTCGGGGCATCGTAGATGAAATCATTATTGTCGATACGGGATCTACGGATGGTACGAAATTGATTGTAAGTCAGTATACCAACCACATTTTTGATTTCGAGTGGATCGAGAATTTCGCTGCTGCGCGGAACTATGCGTTCAGCTTGGCCAACATGGACTATATTTTTTGGCTTGACGCCGACGATTTTTTAACTGGGAGCGAAAGACAGAAGCTGGCTACTCTAAAGGAAACGCTTGACCCATCCGTTGATTCCGTTACGATGCACTATCATCTCGGTTTCGACGAATTTGGAAATGTGACCTTCAGCATAAAACGAAATCGACTCGTGAAAAGAGCGAAACATTTTCAATGGATCGGCGCGGTCCATGAATATCTTGAAGTCGGAGGACACATTCTGCACAGTGATATTGCCGTTACCCATTACAGCCTCCGTCATGATAGTGACCGAAATCTAAAAATTTATGAAAAACGTTTATCCCGAGGAGAGGAGTTTTCCCCACGAGACCTGTACTATTATGCGAATGAGCTTGTAGATCATCAAAAATATGAGAAGGCGATCTACTATTACGAAAAATTTCTTGCCACAGGGAAAGGCTGAGTTGAAGACAATATTTCAGCCTGTGGGAAGTTAGCGGACTGTTACCATGAGCTGGGGGACCAGGACGGAATTGGAGTGCGCGTTAGGATCTTTTCAATATGAAGGTCCCCGAGCTGAACTTTGTTGTAGGCTAGGGTACCATTTTTTGCTGAAGAACGAACTGCAAACGGCGATCTTTGGTACAAACTGCCCACCCAACTTGAACAGCCAAAAGGCAATTTAGTTTTTTTTCAACCCGGCCTGCTCAACATGGCTGCCTCACCTACAACTTTGTGTATAATACGACCGAATGGGCGAATACCGATTGGCGTATCAGCATAACGAAATCGCCTGTTCCTATCGGCCGACCGATCCACGCGTATTGCATAACCAAAAGTATCTGGAATCCATCTGTCCTGTTCATTAAAAGCCCGCCGTCTTGCAGGAATTTTCATCTTCCCTTTCTCGTTTAAAGCAGCAGTCCATCATCGAATACAGCTACTTTTTTATAGACGATAACCAAGACGAGCAGGCAAGTGAACTACTCCGTCACTTCGCCAAAGTTATAAAACGAGTTACAGTGAAACGGTCCGGGCGGCAAAACGAATATATTCGTAACGAAACGACGCATTATTGGAATAATGCCATCGATGAGCGGTACGATCATTTATTTTTAGTCGATTCCGTCTTGTTTCTCCATCCCTGTACAGCCAAACAACTCGCTGCGACGGAGTTTCGGAAACTTTCTGTTCAAAATGGCAACTCGACTCTGATCCGCAGCCCCAAGTATGGCTTCGTGACGAGTACACGCAATGGGAACAACCAAGAGGCGAGAAGGTGAGTGTAGAAGGAAGTGGCTTAGTGTCTATGTGTTCTGTGTGTACGAATGCGAAGCTTGATGTCATAACGCCCCCTGCATACTTGTGAACCGTCTCCATTGCATACAATGGTTAATCTGGATATGGACGGGACAACGATAGAAACTTGCTGGGATTGTCCGATTACTTGGGTAATCTCCTTTTTCCGAGTTCTAATCATCGCTTCCATGTCACAATTAGTATCGTTCTGTATTTTTACATTAGCGGATGGTCGTATTTCTACAGCTCTAAAGTAAACTTGCGGTTTAGAATCGCATTTTTGAAAGATCGTACCACACACTTCTTCACAAAAGCATTTTATTTTTTTTCTGCGGCAGTGCTTCTTTTTCTTTCTTGAGCGGCAGGATATTTTCGTATTTACTTTAACGATCGTGGTTTGTTTATTGACTTGAACATTTCTCCCCAATGACATGACACCTCCTTCGCAAACGGGACGTTCCATATATAAACGGTATATTGTTACAGTCGACTAAAGGCCTTGGTTAAACACACAAATTGAATAAAAATAGTGAAACCGCCCCTTTTACCCGAAAATGGACTATTTTCCTGGTGAAATCGCTCAGGCAGGTTGGGACTTGAGAAAGTAACATAGGGTACGGAAATAGGGAAAAAGAGGGGAAGTGACTTTATGGGTTGTAAATGTTCTTCCAGCCGCGCTCCAATGGTTGCTGAAAGTAATTTTTCTTGCTGCAACCAAGTGACGTTTGTTCAGGATCAAATTTGTACGCCGATCAATGTTATACCAACCGCGGCTGCAATCACCCAGATTCTTTATCGTAATAACTTGAATCCAATCAGCTTATTCGTTTCTGGAAGTGTTAAGATTGGCTCAGTTCCAGCCGGAAGGTCGATAACGGTAGATTTTCTTATTGGGGGCCCGACGGGGACCGTTATTGAATCTGATACCATTACACCAGGAACTAGCTTTGGTTTTACAAAAACTGGGTTCGACACCATTCTATTAACCATCGCAGCCGGAACTGCGGTTACACCGAACATCACGGGAGAAGTATGCGTAACGCCTCGATATCCTATAAGTTAAAAAAGGAAATATCAATCATCAATCACCTTAACGGGTCTGTAGCACGAATAACACTTGAACCGGGCTGTTGCTAGTACTATCAATATAGCAAAAACTCTCCACCTAGGAGGGTTTTTATATTTATACCCATTCGTATGCACCTGATGATAGCGACGCTGGTACTTCCCCTGGTAGCAGTGACGAAGTTAAAACATTAAAATGCCAAGCTTGGACATGACCGAGGGCTCAGCGTATATTCCACACAGACATTTACATATACTTCCGTGCGCTTTGCGGGTGGTGTCAGATTCTCTGGTACTACCCCGATAAGGGAAGCGGAAAAGATTTTCAGCGTCCAGAGTATCAGCTTCTCAAGCGTGTGCTGTGAGAAGGTGCACGCTATTCGTGAAGTCTATTAATCGCTTTGGCCGGAACAAGCAGGAGATTTTAAAAGAGTGGCAATGGCTGATCGATGCGAAAACTCATATCGTGGTGATCGACATTCCAATTCTTGATACGTGCAAGTATCAGGAGCTAGAGGGGATCGGGCAGCTCATTATGGATCTGGTGCTTCAGATCCTAAGTTGGTTGGCTGAAGAAGAACGTAAGGGGATCAAACAGGCGCAGGCTGAAGGGATTGCTGAAGCCAAGAAAAGGGGAAAGCACCTGAGACGGCCACGGATCAATCTAACCACGCTTATGCCTGGGCAAATTTGGGAATACGGTGGAGCCTAGTCACACGAAAGGTAGCGTCCTTACGGCCGGACGGTTTGGGCATGGAGCAATGGTAAGTGGAGCGGTATATACCGTTGATGGATAGCGTCCAGGCTTGTATTGGACGGAGCCTTACAAGAGAAGAGCATGATACGATTGCTTGGTTATCGGGACTTGATGGGAGTACAATTGACAGTATTCTGAGTCTTATCAAATCTGCGAAAGGAGGTTGAATATGATTAAAGTGGTAGAAGTGCTACCGGGACAGGAACCGGTAATTAAGGAAATTTCGTCATTGTATGGCGCATATGGACAAGAACTGTTTGGAGAGTCCCGGCGTGATCATTCCAAGCTGGGGAACGATTTATATCTGGCTGTTGGAGATTCAGCAGCTCTTATCCGCAAGCCGGTTAATTTCACATTGTCTTTGGGAGCGGCTCAGGTAAGTGTCTGTGGACCAGCCGTTTTTGTGGCAAGGGTTTGGGAGAGCGACGGCGAGACGTTTGACGAGTATAAGTCTCTCTTAGCCGGTGAAGCGGCTGCTATTGTAGAACTGTTAAAGCGAGATCGGAATCGATTTGATCCAAGCGAACTACATAAACTTTTAGGATGGGAATTCTAATGTTCGGTTTTTAAGACAATTTAGACGCATGGCCAGCTCCAGCAGCTGGCTTGTTTTTGTTTAAAACCCGAACATTTAGAGTATGGCCGATTAAAAAAATGACTAAGGGCCGAATGAGGTGGAATATTTAATATGGTATAATAAGGAAAAAATGAGAGGTAATTGTTATGAGGAAAAATAGAAATAACAGAATGGTACGTAAGGTGGATGCTTTGGGTCGTATTGTATTACCGATGGAATTGCGGCGCACACTTGGAATTGATATTGGCGATCCGATTGAATATTTTGTAGATGACGCAAATGAACGTCTGACATTGAGGAAATATCGAACCCTGGAGTGCATGTTTTGCTCTTCCACGGAAGGGTTGTCTTATTTTAAGGATTATTTCATTTGTGGTTCATGTTTAGAACAGGTTTCCGGAAACGAGAAATTGCCTGAAGGGGGAGCGGCAGAAGTGGCCGCTGCGTTGGAGGAAGTAAACACTGAAAAAGAAATAGCGATTAAACCAAAGTGGACACGAAGCAAGGAAACACTCCTCCGGCTGACTAAGGTCATGGAACAGTACCCGGATGCACCACAAAAAAAGTGGGCCGAGATGCTGGGTATATCTCAGGGGCGGGTCAGTCAGTTGTTGAAAAAATTGAATAACACCGCCCACTGATCTTCGGATGTGGCGAATAGATAAATCGGGAGCAACTTTTTTTTGGTTGCAACTGTTGTTTGGTTTTAAGCAAGTGGAATCATGATTGCGGCTTCACTACTCGAATAATTGCGATCCATTTATACTATAAGAGTAAGGTAATCAAACTAATGAAGAGGGAGCGTGTTACTATGAAAACAGAAGTAATATTGCATTCAGGAATCTATCGTTTCAAATGGCCTTATCTTACGGGCCACTTGGTTCCAAATGATGCAGGGGAAGTCACGGTCTATGATTGTGACGTTGAAATGAGAGTCGGGCAGGATGAAGATTTACAAGAGGGCAAGTTAGTTACAATTATTATTACTTCCTACAGTCCTCCAGGTGTTCAAAATAGAATTGAACATATCGCAACTAAAATTCGGTTGGCGTTCTTTGATCATATCTTCCATGAGCGCCACTATGAGAAACCGATTGTGCCTGAAGAAAGCATACGCTGGATTGAACAGCATCTATTTTCAAAAGGCAGCAGTCCGGGGGATACCTCGCATGATCAAAGCTTGGAAGTCACGATGCAATGGGATGCGAAGAAACACGCATACAGCGGACCATCGTGGAAGAAAGCTCAAATCATTTATAACTGAGGATAAGGATAGGCGCTCCTGGATTCGGTGAGCGTCTTTTTCGTTTTCTGGTTGGGAGTATATAACATAAATTTAACTTTAATCGTAAATAATGTTAATTATATGTCATTCATGGGTTCATTTGCTCTGATATAATTTCTGCTAGGTAGACGAAAGGAGATTTTAGGGTTGAAAAAAGAGCTTGGTGTATTGATGGTGTTGAGTGTCGTTTTGCTTTCAGGATGTGGTGGATCAGATAAGCCCGAAACGGTTACGCAAGGTTTGGGTGAGTCTCCCAGTAAACAAGTAACAACACAGCCGGTGCAAGATACAGATGCGAAATTGCTGGGGTCTTCAGAGGATGAAAAAGTAAAATTTTATAAAAAAACCGATGGGGCAATATTGGATATTAACGGGAATAAAAAGGACTTTCCTTGGAATGTCCCTGTTGATACTGGAACTGCTCCGCAGGTATATTATACGGATGTTACAGGCGATAGAAAAGAAGAAGCTGTAATTATCATCCAAACTGGGCGAGGAACAGGCTTAAACAATTATGATATTCATGTCGTTAGCGCCGAGGATCTTTCCGAAATTAAAGTCCAAAGCTATGAGGAGATTGTTGCTGATCAGATTGAAACCCATGTTGCTAAAAAAGGTGACGATACGTTAGCGATTTCAGTTAAAGCACAAGGAAAAGAATATAACTTTAATTATGGGTTTGACCCAGCACCAGATCAAAAACAGGATAGCCTTGGGTTTGGTGGCGTATATATATATTCATTAGAAAATCAAAAAATAAAATTAAACCTTGGGGCAGCAGTACCCGGGACTACCACATATGTATGTGATTTCAATGTCACTTATAAATTTGACAGTGCCAAGAATGAATTGGTTGCAGATCAAATTGAAGTTAAACCTATTGAAAAATAGAAAAAAGCTTGTCCCAAAAAGTCTTTTGGGCAAGCTTTTTTTGATCTTACTGATTGGAATAATTGAAGAACATGTGTTGACCTTTCAGGGTTTTAGAAGTGACAACTACCCATGCACCACTCATTTTATATAAGAGCTTCCCATTTTCGGTTTTGCTATTGGCGTTGAAAAGATCGATTTGAGTATAAAATAATTTATCGCCAAATGGGTTTTCAAGGGAAGCAACATTTTGAGCAACGGAAACACAGTTTTTCCAAACTTGACTTGATGTGTTTGGTTTGAGGCATTTTGCCAAGTTAGAATCCCAAAAACAAGAGAATGCATTTTTATGAAGTACGACTGCTTCAATGGAGTTCTGATTTCTAAATTCTCCTGTTGTAGCATTTTTACGGTTAAGAACAACCCATGCAACACCAACACGGGAATCAGAGTCATTTTCTGTTTCTCCGTACAGTGTTCTTGCCAACAAATCGACGCTGTTGCGTCCGTAAAGCTGATCTCTTGAAGTTAGTGCATCACCAATTGCCATGAATATTACCTTCATTAATTTTTTTTGTAGATCACCGGCGTCTCATTATATAAAGAGAAATGAGCCTCGGATTTTACAACCACTTTCGAATTTTATTTCAATTCACTAATTTCAAAAGTTTGTATAACCTCAATCATTTTGACATAGAGTTCCTGTTTTAAATCTTCACGATGATCAGCGGGTACTTGTAATAAGGAAGCTTTGAGCTTTGGTGTGAATGATTCCAAAATATGTAATGTTGCCTCTGGACTGTGGTGTTGCTGTGCTTGTACTAGCAATTCGGCAATCATAAAATCACTTCTTTACGTTTTTTTGTATTTCATTCTTCAAGGCATTAATAGCTTCGCTTAAATCAGATATTTTCTTTTCAAACCGAATAAGTAGATACAACGTGATTACGATGGGAAAGCCCAAATTTGCAATAAGTGTAGCAAGATCAACTTCAGACATCATTCCTCACCTTCCGTTATCAACCGGCGCAATTTAGCTAAAGCTTTTAAGCGGTGTTTCGAGATGCTTTGTTGAGTTACTCCCAATATCCGGGCTATTTCCTTGTCATTTAGCTTTTGTACATAAGCAAAAGATAGAATCTGTTGTTGCTGCGCGGGTAGGGATTCATAAGCTTTAAAAAGAGAAAGATCCGTAATATGATCTTTTAGATTTGGAGGTACAGCTTTTGAATCATAAACAGCAAGTAAGCTGGATTCAAGATTTTCATCGTTGTCTAAAGTTAAAGGGAAGCGGTTATCCTTCAGTCGTCTCTTTTTATCATAATTGATAGAGTTATTGTGAATAAGCTTGGCCATATACTTGATAAAACGACGATTTACCTCATCATCTTTTTTCACTATAAGACCCCCTTCCTTCGTTGAAGAGATTACTCCTACCTAATAAAGAGAGATGAGTCCATATTTTTACAACCATTTCCCAAAATAAGGAACATTTGTTCCTGTATTTTAACATTGACAACACCTTGGTCAATGAAATTAAAACCATATTTTCTTTTAATATACATATAATTTTACAAATAATTTCATTATCTAGCTTTTTAGAGAAATGAGCATATGGAATAAAATATAGTGGCGCTCTGGGGTTCCCCTGGAGCCATTTTTACGTGTACTGGTTGGAACCTGGGCATGGTTTAAACCATGCCTGGATTAAAGGATGTTTTCTGGATAGGTAAGAGGATCGAGCTTCTGCAGGAGGGTAGGTCGCAAACGAAGGAAGAGATTGTGAAAAGAGATTAAGGCAGAAGGGCTGAGGCTACCGGCTCTAAGGCGGCAAGAGCGGCCACCTAAGACCCAGTACGCCCCGCTGCGGGGTTACTTGGCCCGATAACCAGAGCGCCTAAACCGGGGAAGAACGCCCCGGCTAAGGCGCTCTAGGTTCCTGTGCCGCGCTTAACACCCCGCACGGAGCCAGGTCAAGGGCGTTCTGGGGAAGATCGGAGAAGGCATGACGACGCTCCCATCAAGCAGCCATGCAAAAAGGCAGCACCATGATTCCGCTGCGCTACATCATCGTGCAAGGGAACTGTGAGCTGAAGCAGGGAAGGACGGAGAGAACCGGCATACGCCGGTTCTTTTTAATGGAAAGCATTTTTTTCCCTTTTGCCTTCCGCATGGTAACCCGGGCAAAAGCCTACTAAGTGTCCGGCAGGCCGAGCCTCCGGCTTCGCCCCTCCACCTCCCGGACACTAAGTAGGCGGCCAGTCATTCAAGGGGCAACAAAACTTTTTCTTCCATGGGAAAAGAAGAAGCGGAAGAAAAACTTTTGTGTGCTGATCCCTTGACCGCCTGTCATTGCCCTGGTTCCCAAGCATGCGTCAAAAGGGGAAAAAATTCCCCTTTGGGGATGCCAGCCACGCGGCAGGCAACGTCCAAAAAATTCTCTTTCGACAACCCAAATTCAAAAAACAGAAAGGATGAAAGGCAATGACGTTAACGATTAGAAGGTTTCGACTAGGAAGGATTGTAGGGACGCCGGGGTGCTTGGAGGCTGTAGATGAAAGAGAAATTCTACTAGCATTACGCTGGCATGTGGCCGGAAATTGGGGCGATATTTCCGAGGAAGACAAGGCAGCTAACGAGGAAGCCTTAAAAAATGGTGGGCGGCTATTATCTGCATACCGCGCTCATGAAGGCGTTAGGTTTTGGGTCATAACCGAAGCAGATCGGAGCGTGACCACGCTTTTGCTACCAGAAGAATATTGAGAGAGAGGGGGAGCCTTCATGAACGAAGACGAGCAATGGGCGCTTTTAGAAACGTTGGTTGTGGAGCGTATCCAGTTTTTAGAATCAAGGATAGCGAGCTACACCAAGTGGAAATCAGGGTACAGGGCAGCCGAACTGCTGGAGGGTTATAAACAAGAACTTGGATGCTACAGAGATTTAAAAGCATTTGTGGATACAAAGAGGGCGTAGATTGCCCGGTGCGTCAAGCCGCTCGCAACGGCTGTGAAACAGTGAAAATCAAAAGCCTAAATAGCTTTAATTGCTCTGCATTCTACTGAACGGTGGGGTAAGGGGGATGCCCCTTACCCTCCTATAAAACTACAGGAGGGCAACCCATATGCCAAAAAAGAAGGAAGACAAAAAAACAGTCTATGATATTGTGACTGAACGCATATTAAATCTGCTTGCGGCTGGTGTTGTGCCGTGGCGCAGACCGTGGAGAAGCGGCGCGGCCGTAAGCTGGAAGACTCAGCGGCCATACCGGGGAATTAACGCGATGCTGCTTGATCCCGGCGAATATGCCACCTTCAAACAGGTGACCGAAGCAGGCGGTAGCGTGAAAGGCGCAAAAAGTGAAATCGTAGTGTTTTGGAAGTGGCTGGATAAAAAGAATGAGGAAACGGGCGAAGAAGAGAAGGTTCCGCTTTTGCGCTATTACAAGGTGTTCAACGTTGCAGATTGTACGGGCTTGGAAAGCAAACGGGCGGCGGCATCACCTATCGACCACGACCCGATAGAAGATGCCGAGCGGCTGGTTAGTGGTTATACGGACCGCCCGCCCATCCGCTACGCATCGGGCCGGGCGTTCTACCGCCCGAGTGAAGATGTGGTCAGTGTGCCGCCGCTGGTGGACTACCAACAGGCCGAGGAATATTACTGCACCTTGTTTCATGAGCTGGTGCATTCCACGGGGCATAGCAAGCGCCTAAAGCGCCCGCTCGATGAGATAGCGGCCTTTGGGGATGAGGTATACAGCCGGGAAGAGTTGATAGCCGAAATGGGCGCGGCCATGCTTTGCGGCATAGCGAAAATCGATAACCACACGATTGAAAACAGCGCTAGTTATATCGGTGGCTGGGTGCGGAAGATCCAAGAGGATGATAAACGGCTCGTTGTACAAGCCGCAGGGATTGCACAGCGGGCCGCGGACTATATACAGGGGATCAGCTACGAGCAGGAATGAAACGGTGGGCCGGGGCTTTTCCCCGGCCCATGAATAAACGAACATACAAAGGAGCGGATTTTCATGGGATACACTCACTATTGGTATCGCAAACAGATCATAGAGGAAGCCACCTTCAAGCGGATCAAGACGGATTTTCAAAAGCTGATTCCTGCGCTATCAGCCGCAGGGGTAGGGCTGGCGAATGGTCTGGGTGAAGGCGATCCGATCATTACCGATCAGAGGTTAACGTTTAACGGGCGGGAAGCGGAGAGCTACGAAACGTTCGCCTTCCCGCAAGTGCTTACTCTGGCAGCGTGGGAACAGCCGAATGACGGAGGGTATTATTTTCAGTTTTGCAAAACAGCTGAACGGCCGTATGACTTAGCGGTAATGGCTTTCCTGATTGTGGCCAAGTATCATATGCAGCAGGGTATCAGGGTGGAAAGTGATGGGAATGTAGATGATTGGGCGGCCGCCCGTGAGCTTTGCCGGGATCAATTGAACATGTATGGGGTGGAGCTGGATTTCTACAGATAGGCATCAAATTATAAGATTTAACCGCGCTGCTGGCTGGGCCAGCAGCGCAAACCTTAACTTCAAAGGGGAGAGGGCTATGCCGCGGTTTACGTATCAGGAATTTGTGTTTTTCTGTGAAGCATTTCAAACGTTGAATCATTTTGACTTCGATCCGGAAGAAGTTTTATCCAAACATGAGGAAGGCCGGGGGCGGCTGCATATATATGAATGCTTGTACCGGGATAATAATAATTATAAAACGATTGTGGAGTTGACGTATGATGGTGACGATATCGCTTGGGGCATTGGGGATGGCTGGGGAGACGCGGACGACGAACTAAGCGCCCTCTATGATGCCTTACTGATCCTGAAGGGGGAGGAAGGCAGCGAAAGCCGGATTCAAGCCTTAATAGAAGGATCTCGATTTGACGGGCTGACGGTGGAGCAGGCCCTTGTCAGTGATGAGCGGGGCGCTCATTTGCTGGGCGTTGAAATCCGATCGCCCGGAGAGAGCCGGAGCGTACGAATGCTGGCTTGCCACTTATCAAGCTGTGAGTTTGAGCTACTTCGCTTCATGATAAAGCTGGAGCCGGGCCGGACCGCTTACGAATGGGAGAGCTACACGCCTAATCAGCCCATGCGGTTGACACAATCGGTGAAGGTACGGGGCAATCAGCTTGTAGGGGAATCCATGTGCTGGTATCTGGTGTACGTGACGGATGCGGATTCTTACATGATGCTGCGGCAGCAGCTCCACAAATAAATGAAGGCCGGGGAATCGGGGATCTGATTCCCCTTTTTTTGCGCCAGGGAGCCGGATCGAGCGGCGCCAGGGGGAAGCCTTCCCCCTGGACCCCCTGCTTACCCTTGGTGCGTTATCATCTGTTGGATGTTCTGTGCAGCTTATGAAGGGGAATCACGAGTTTTCTTGAGAACGGGCGGCCGCCCGTTCCGCTTCTCTTCGCTGCTGGGCGGTGGCCCACTGGATCAAGGTAGGGATCGCAGATCCGACAAGCTTATCCATTGAGCTGAATCGCTTCCCGGTAAACGGGCAAATGTACTGATCGCGTGTCTCCAGTACAGCATTTTCAGCTTGGTTCGGGTACAGCACTTTATACATGGATTTCTTTGCGGCTTCTATAACATCATCAGGCGGCAGCTCTTCATTTAAAAATTGTTGGTAAATACTCCATCGTTCTTCAGCATAATGCCGGGGTAGTCAACGCTTCTACGCTCACGTTCAAATTGTGTATTGGGTTGTAGCGCTGTGCTGGCTTCCAGAGAAGCCGCCTTTTTTGCTTTTCTCATTCTATCTTTTACGAAGGCTCCTTTAGTCATGCCGGACTGCTCAATTTCGTTCCATTCTTCTTCTGACAGCGTGAGCGAAACTTTTTTGGTGATGCCCTGGGCTGGACGGCCAACGGGCCGTGGTTCTTGGCTTGGTGATTGCATGTTGGGAGTTGCCCCCTTTATAATTTAGGTTACTTTAATTAGTTGTCACTGTTAACCTCATAATAATTTAGGTAACCTAAATTGTATAGCTATCGGCCTTTGTCCAAACCTGATATAATAGGCGGTAGACAAGTAACCGGTGGGATTATCGGCACGGTGAAGCTACCCGAGAGGGGGTGACGCTGTGTCACTTGATCTGGTCGTGAAGATTCTGGATTTGCTGCTAAAATTGGTCGGCATATTTGCTGGCCTAAAGACTTTGTTTGGCAGCCGGAAACAGATGAAGCCACGTAAAGACAAGAAAAACCACCGGCGATAGGTTGGGCCCTTGATCCGGTGGTTTTTCGCTCATATGAATGAAACTTTCGCCGTGGTCGCCCACTGGCAATTTGTCTGGATAGTCGTGATGCGGTCAACATCACGGCTATTTTTTATTATACCCAATGTCCTTTGAAACAATGACAAGTAGGAAATTCAATTGCCTTTGTGCCAGTATAGCACAAGCGCATCCTTTTTTCTACAGATTGGTACGTTTATCCGGGTATTTCCACTCGTCCACTTCGCGGGGATCAATCTTATACAAGTGGCTAATTAGAAGCGCCAAGGTGACGTTCGGGATCACGACACCGTATTCAATGTTCTGGTAGTTTCGTAAAGTGCATTTCATGGTGTTGTTGATCATGTGTACGATTGATTCTTGCGTATACCCTGCGGCTTCCCTTGCTTCCTTGATCCTCACTTTGGTAATATCTCCTCATATTTAGTCTATTTCTTCATGATAGGGGAGGAAATAATTTTACATCACGTTTTATAATCCATGAAATATATTGCACGAAAAATAATTCGTTGTATAATGGAATAAAATGCCGGTATTCTTCCGGCTGCAATAAACCTTTTGCCGGGTCCAAAGGAGACATACCCTCTTATCATCTAAGAGGGTATGTCTCCTTTTTTGTAACAAATTCAGGAAAATTTATTGTTGACCGCCGTTCAATTCGCGCCTACTATTATCTTAATATTCATCCTTAAAATGGATTTTTTGTTGGGGAGGTGTCTGTTTGGAAATAGAAAATATACGAGAGACTTTAATGAAGTACATGCGGAAAAACAACATGAGCTACTCACGTTTTTCTGAACTTTCCGGAATAAATTCTGGAACACTTAGTCGGGTTCTCCAAGGCAGCAGGCCAATATCAGTACGTCAATTAGATTCAATTACAAAGGGGATGGGGTTAGCTGAAGATTTTCTATTTGATGCTTACGTAGAAGAGTGCTTTGCCTTTAATGTATCAATGCGTAGGATACGCCCGTTTGTCTTGAAGTGCGCGGTGCTGGGGCGTTTGGATTGTATTGAGCGAATCGTGCCCCCTTTATTGGATAATTTGTCTTATGTCCCAGCGATGTTTGATGTGGCTGAAGAACTGCTTGCCAGCAAGCATAATCAAGCTGCGGCGCTCATCTACAGACATGTCAGCGAAGCTGAGAAATACCAGCATTCGGAACGGCTTGCGCTTTGTCGTTACCGTTTGTTCCTGATTAATTTAGGAGAGGATCTTGAAGAGAATATGCGCGCGGCAACTCAATTTGAGCCGTACGTCAATCGTCTCGATGAAGCGGATCAGCTTGAAGCTTTAAAGCAATTGATGCATGTTTTTGGAATGGTTCACAAATGGGAGAAAGTCGATGCTTTAGCCAAGGAGATGCACAAGGTTGCAACCATTCAGTATGATTTACAATGCCGTTCTGAACGATCAGAAGAAATCCAGAAACGGGCGGAACGCCCTTTATATTACTATATTTTGTATTCTTATCTGGCTCGATCTACAGCTAGTGAAGAGTGTGGGGACTACAAGAGAGCTTTGGAATTTGTGGATCTGTATGCAGGCGGTAAAAATTGGGTTCAAGAAAAGGATGAGGAAGCTAAACGAATTCTTGGACAATTTTCGGAATGGGCTGTTGCCAACACTTTGCTCTATCGTTTGATGTCCGGAGAAGTGGAGGTTTTGAACGAGTATGCGGATTACATAGCATCGCAAGAAGATGAAATATTCATTGCTGTAAGTAACATGGTCAAAGCAGCGAATTTATATGAGTTGAATATTGATAGCATCCTGGAACGTTTTGCAGCATTTATTCCTTATCAATCGGACAAAACGGATTTTGGCGAGTATAAACCGGCTATTTTAAAAGAGAGCTACGCTCAATTTCTTGGTGACTTGGCCGTGTATCGTTTCAATACAAATGAGGATATTGATAATGCAATAGAACTTCTTTTACAAAGTTTAAATTTATCGATTATAATAAATAGTGGAAAAAATATAATTAATTGTATTACTCTTTTTGAGGAATATAGAGATTATGCAGATCTCCAAGCGAAGGAGAAATTCAAAAAACTATCAAGTGAGGTGCATCGGCTTGCTAAAAAAAGCGTTATATTACTTGGTTCTCTGTAGTTTTATTGTTTCTACGTCGCAAATCTTGATTGTAAATGGGCATGGTTGGGGGACTTAAACAGTGTTGTAACACGGTTCACCAGCCCTCGTAATAATGTAATGGCACACCAAAAGCACCGCGATAACAACCGCGGTGCTTTTGGTGTTTACTCCTGGGGCGGCCAATATGAGGAGGTAAAATATGAAAAGACATTGGATTTATTTAGTTTCCGTTATCCTTTTTTGTGGAACATTAATTGCATGTACGTACATACATGTCAATTATGAAAAAAGATATTCTCCGTCTCTGGCTGATACATCAGAAGATTCAGTGTCTCAAAATACAATATTTAATCTTAATGAGGCTGCTGATTATTTACGAATTTCCACAGATGCTTTAAAGGGAATTATTAAACAGGACGGAGAAAAGAGAAGAACTACCAGGCCTACTCATGCTTACGATCTCATCCCATACGTTGATCTAAATGGAAATTTGATCTTTTATCGTCCCATTTTAGCTAAATGGATTGAATTTAACTCTTTAAATAAATAAATAAAGATTGCACATAACGCAGGTTGTGGCTAAGGCCAGGTTCCTATCTGATGCATTTAGGACTTTCCTTCAGGGGAAAGTTCTTTTCTATTTACAAAGCAATGATTTTTATTTAAGTGGATCTGATCGGCTTTTTGTACGCCCTGGTTGAAACCAAGCAGTCATGTAGGTAGGGGAGTCATTCAGGGATCGGGGAGCTGCTCCGCTGAAAAGAGCGAAAAGCGAAAGCTGAAGGTCTGAAGAACGATCGGGCTGAGGCTACCGGCTCTAAGGCGGCAAGATCGGCCACCTAAGAGCCGGTACGCCCCGCTGCAGGGTTACTTGGCCCGATAACTAGAGCGCCTAAACCGGGGGCAGAGCGCCCCGGCTAAGGCGCTCTAGGTTCCTGTGCCGCTCTTAACACCCCGCACGGAGCCAAGGTCAAGGGCATGCTGGTGGGGAAGCTCGGGAAGGCATGGCAGCATCATGAACGCTCCGCGCTGCTACGCTTATCATCAAGCGGCCACGCTGAAGGGCAAGCACCATGATTCCGCTGCGCTGCATCATCGTACAAGGGAACTGTGAGCTGAAGCAGGGAAGGAAGGAGAGAACCGGCATGCGCCGGTTCTTTTTTATGGAATGCATTTTTTCCCTTTTGCCTTCCGCATGGGATCAGCTCCTAGCATACGAAATCTAATTTCTTCACACATAAAAGGGTTGCTCCTAGAATAGATACCTTGTCCAGAATGCTATGAGAATTACTTAAACGGTTGAATCTGAGCTGGACAAGACGTAAAAAGGGCTATAACCGCTCGCAACGGTTATAGCCCCTAAATCGAAACCCTAAATAGTTTCAACCTCTACTGAAGGTTGGGTAAGAGGGATGCTTTCTCGACTCTTACGCAAACATTATACCATACTTTAATTTTTATGCAATGGTTACTCTCAATAAATGGAGTGTTGTCTTCTAACTATGATTCAAGTATTTGACATAAAAACCTAAAATATCACAAAAGGAGATGTGGTTCTATGGGAAAAAAAAGCATGCCCATGCAATTACAAATTGAACGTGCCAGGAAACGTCTTCACGCCCTGACAGAAAAACACAGGAATTTTCTGCATCCTGCCGTAATCAAGCAATCTATGGTATTGGATGAATTAATTAATCAGTATAATAGGATAGGAGAGCAGCAAATAAAAAAGCCGATTGGATGAACAATCGACTTTGGGCGAGAAACTTTTGCCGGGTCACTCGCACTTATAGTTTAACAGATCATGCAAAAAAACGGGATACATTTAAAGATGCATTTTGAATGAAAACGCTAGGGAAGGAGTCCGAAAACATGCAGACATGTGCTTATTGCGGATCGGCTGTTGAACCAGCCGGTAACGGCCTATACTGCTCATTTTGTGATATGGAAGTCTACCAAAACGATATTCAGAGAAACGGCATGAGAAGGCCGGTGTGAGCTGAAGAGATGGTTTTGTTGTCAGCAGCAGAACGATCGACACAGGAGCTTATGGAGAAAGAGAGTTACTATTTAATCGTGTTGTTAAGGCTTGTTCGGGATGAACGCAAGAGCGCATTCAATCTGCTGAGGATAATAAATAAAGGAGATGCCGCGCAACCTGAAATAGCGGCTTTACAGGCAGGGCAAAGCGAAGGCGCTAAGAATTATAAGTACTGGACGCGTAAGGCATGGATCATTGAGAACATCTTGCGTGACCGTGCTGGATACTACCCGGCTAAAATTACAGAGGGATTGCTCAGTGGCATCTTGGAGCAGGTGCAGTAAGGAAACGAGAAGCCTATGACCTTTAAGCCTTTTTGATTCTTTGTAGAAATTTAATTAAATAAAGTTACTTAAATAGGGGGAGCCGTTCACATTTTGAGCGGTTTCCTTTTTGTCGTGACCTCATGTTTAGGCGCGAAAAACGGACCCGTAGCTACTACAGTGGTCAGGCTATAGGGTGGGGTAGCGTTATCTAATATGAAACAGGTGTACTAAAGTGTACTAAGAACACCATTGTTAAAATAATATTCTTATGTGTACTTACTTTTTGGTAAATCGGCCTTTTGGGTCGGTGCTTTCTATAATGATCAGGTACAAACTCGATTCGATTGATTTAAGGTAAATTCATCCTCTAAAGCAATGGAATTACTGTAAACCAGTTCCCCAAAGGTTGCATCACCACTTTCGTCAACAGGCGTATCAAAGACCAGTGGATTACGTTGCTCCTCTCTTGTCCTCTTCCTGTGGTAATCTATATCGCAAAAACGGATTAACGATCCGAGGTACTTTGTAAACCGTATTTGGAAGAAATACCGCTGAAATGCCCTTTCAAGATGACTTCTATTTTCAGTTGTAGGGAAGAGAATATTTTGGCACAATAACCTGACGTGTTCGGGACTTTCAAAAAAACCGCAAATAACAGGATTCTTAAAAAGAGCTTGGTTCTGTGCTATATACTTGGATAAAGCTTGATTTTCTTCCCGAGTCGCTGGTCTGTTTTCGATATTAGTCGACATAAAATTACCTCCCACTATTATCCTTCTTATATATTAAGTGAGAGAATATCGTTATTATATAACCGGTGCGGAACGTATGTTCGATTAATTTTTGTAAAAAATTAGGATATGCATTTAGCAGTCCTAATTTCATTGAAGAATATGTTTTTACGTGGTAAATCAATTTTTACCAGCACCCTTTGAAAAGCTGTTGAAACTACCTATTTCTCCAAAACATTAAGGCTTTGTAGATCAAGAAACTGCAAGTAGCCCCCTGATTCATCAAGAAGAGCCTATGACCCAGAATTATTTCTTGAAAGGTGGTTGTACTAACTCTGTTATGTTTCACTTTAATAAATAAGGCCGCAACGATGTGGATGGTTTGGGATCAACCTCCAACATTGATCCCACGGTCCTTACAATAAAAACATAACTTTAGGGAGGAAATAACAATGCCACATGCACTTTCGTCTTCTAATCTGATCAACCAAGCTAGTTCTTCGATTCACTATCCTGGTGGTGGGGGTGACGTTTTTCATGATACCAACTTTTACTCATATTGCGGCAAATCGGGCGCAACTGGGACCATCGCGGAAAATGGATGTGCAATTACTTCTGTAGCCATGTTTTCACTGTATAAGGGCGGTCTGTCCAATAGCAATGAAAACACATATAATGCTGTTGCAAAAGCAACACAATATGCTACAAACAAAACAGCTGATTTATACACATCAGGCTTCACCTATTCGACAACAATTGGCGGTCAGAACATTTCTGTAACTAGTACTGTAATTTCTGACGTTTCTGAGGAAGTTGAGAACGGTAATGTCTGTATGGTGCGGCTGTATACTGATTCTCGTCATACCCATTATGTATTAGTGGACGGATGGGATTCCTCGGCTTCCGGTTTTTACCGATATCTTGTTTGCGATCCTAGTGGCGGTGTTAAGATAACGTTGGCTGATGTAATGCAGCGGATGTGGGGATACCAAGATGCTTCGCTTATTACTCAAAAATTTCTACTCAGTTAAATAAGTAAGCCGGGGACATGGAATATCCTGTCCTCGGCTTTTTTATCATTTTATAACGAAACAGCTCAAACGATCTAGATGATACAAGAGGAGTGTAAAGCCGTGGCACAAGTAATATCTAATTTGTTGGCATAGGTACAAGTGATGATGCCAGAAGCCACTTATCATTTACATATTCAATAGTTAGTGTCCATTTGTCATCCGGATTGTCAAACAATGTAGTATCTAACTCAACCTTCGCAATATTATCGTTTTGTTCTATTAGCTTGGCGGTATCAGTTAGAAAATCTTTTGCCCTTCCATGACTTCCAGCCCATTTGTATATATAAAGTTGTCCTTCATACTGCCCTTATAATAGGGACGATCCCTACCATCGTCGATGATTTCTAGATAACGACTATAAAAAAGCTTACCAGCGGTATTTTTTGTAAATACGCCTTCTATTACATTTTTAAAATCCGCCATTGATTTAACGTTATTGAATAAACCCGTTTGAAGTTTCTCCCCTGTAACAAGGCAATATTCTTTGACGCCTAGAATCGTTTTCGTTTCATCGAATTTAATCGCATCAGTTCCGTTAAATACTCGGTAAACATTTACTGCCTTTGGTATAAGCTCTTTGAGAATTTCTGTTTGCGGGTGGTGTCAGCTACGCTGGTACTACCCCTTTAAGTAAATCGTGGAGCTGTCTAAAACTTATTTCTTTCCTGCTAACGATTATTAAACTCCAAAACCCCATAAAACCAACAAATTCAGTCTATGTCAGTCTATGACTTTATTTTCTTTGTACATCAAAATCTGACGATTTTCGAAGGCCTTAACCGCTTCAGATAAACTACTTGAGTCTAGTACTTTGTTTTCTTTTGATAGCTGCAAGTTTTGTTTGTAGATTGTGATCTGGGAATAGGAGCCTCATATGGAGATGGTGATGAAATATATTATTTAACTAAGTGATTATTAAAATGATTAATTAATAGTTCTTATTTGGTCTCAAAATTTGAGAGGGAGTCTATCAAATTTTGAGAGGGAGATCTATCAGAATTTGAGAAGGGGTCCCTCAAATTCTGATAGGTATAATAGACTATTAAATTTGTATAGTCTGCCTATCAAAAAATGAGAAGCGGTATTTTGCTTTGAAAACCGTCTATCAAATTAAGATAGGCAAAGAGTATAAAAATTTGAGATGCAGCTTTTCAAATTTTTATAGTCGGTCTCTCAAAATTTGAGAGGCGTAAAATCTCCAAAAAAGAACCGCGATCCGCGGTTTTTAGATTATTCTTGCCCTATGAAAGTATAATTAATTTCCTTAAATTCTGGATCTATTTCACGTAATGTATCAAATATTAAAGAATGTAACCGTTCCTTTAACCATGATTGTATAAACGAGTGTGGGCAATAGATGGTATAAAGTGAATCACGTTTTATACAAAAGGTACCCTTGAACCAAGTGTCAAAAACCGGCTTAGTGACCTTCTTTTGAATTCGAGCTATGAAATCAGCCCAGATTAGTTTATCTTGTTCCGTTTTTTTACTTTCAAGCTGTTTTAATTTGATCAGTAGTTCTTTATCTCGTTCCAGTGGGGATTTTATCTTTCGCAAGACTTTTCCGCTTTTCAGCATGTCTTCATATATGTCCATATAGTCAACGGTTGAAGCGAGATCCTGAATCTGATCAAATTGATCGGTTATCGATTGCATATACCTATCATGATCAACCTTGAGTTCCGGAGGAAGTTGCTCATAAAGCTCAACTGGGAGAAAAGGTACCTGTTTTCTGATTTTGTATAAGGGGCTTTCTTCCATGTTATTTTTGTCCGAGTTCTGTACATTAAACATTAATGCAAAGCCATACTGTTCGAGAATGGACAAGTATTTCTTTACGGTATTCCGGGTTTTCCCCATCTTTTGACTGATCAGTTTAAGATCGGGCCAGCAATAATCCTTATCCCCATAACAATATCTCTTCAAATGACCGTAAAGAGCGACTCCTTCAGCTGATAGAAAATGTCCCCAGTAATCATATATGTAGTTGCTGATGATTGTCATATGGCCATCAACATAGGGGATAGGTTGACCATGCTTGTCGAGAGAGAAGCGTTTCACATCTTCTTCCTTGATATATACCTTTTCCATTTCTTTAATGGTATAGGTTTGTTCAGAATCTCTAACATTTCGTAATTTGGGTTCTTCAACACCCGTGGGACGGTAGCGGTAGTAGGATAGCTTATGGTGCGTACCTTTCAGGTTTTTCTCAAGCATAAAAAACTCTCCTTATAATTGACCCAGGTGAAAAAAGGCAAAATTTAAAGAAGAGTAGGCACTTCACTTTTCAAAAACTCTGTGATAAAATAAAAACACAAATGTTTGAAGTAAAGTTCCTATTCCTCTCGCATTTATTGTCGTACGCTTGGCGGCCGAAGACAATAAACGTGTTCACGATAGGGGCTTTTTTTTAATTATTTTCAGACCTTTAAAGCGGCCGTTTTACAGATTTTTCTCATTTTCTAAAAAGGAAGGCTAGAAGGTAAAATAAAAACACACAATAATAATATTGTGTGCAACTAAACAAGGGTCAAAAATCTACCATTTTTCAAGAAATGGATAGACTTTACCCAATGCTCTGCACGCACTTCGAATATAACATATTAAAATTTTTCGGTAAAGAGAATTATGGAAGAGCAAAACTTAGGATGATGCTTGTCATCGTACTATTCATGTGATAAGATTCATATAAACCATATAATGCACGCGCAAAAAGCACCTCCAACATTTGTTTTGGGGTGTTTTTTTATGTTACTTGAAGGAAGAGTTTACCTTACACTAACCAAATGATATAATGTCTTTATTATGAAGCATTTGGATTTTCTTCGCTATTCTAAATGATCTAGCGAAGAGTGGGTTGCCGGAAGGCATTGAGGTAAAGTAATCGGACGTTTAAAGGACATACACTATACGTGTGTCCTTTTTTTGATCGATTATGAACCTGGAGACACAATTCTAAAGAATTGTGTCTTTTTTTGATTTGGTGCCGGATCCTGAGGACCTTTTATAAAATTCGAAGTGGAGCTTCTCACAACACTATTAACTTCTTTACTTCTCTTGGCGGGAAAAGTGAAGAAGAACATTTAAAAGCGTTGTGAATGATATAAAAATAATCTGTTCAAGCAGAGAGGAGGTGTAGGAGATGAGGCTTCGCCCACTGAAAAAACATAAAGGTTGGAGTGAAATTATAACTCAATGTCCCATTTGCGGTAAGTCCGGATGGTGTGCCATCAATGATGAGAAAGACATTGTTCGCTGCATGAGGGTACCTTCGGACGAATACATTGAATCCGGCATAGGACGTCAATATCTCCATTATCTTAACCCTGATCATCTTAGTCAGATCGAGATTGAGATCGTTCATGCTGAATCTGTAGACAAAAGAGATGACGAGCACCTAAACATGGTGTATCGGACTCTTATTGAAGAGATGAAATTGTCAAGTGAGCACTTGTATCATCTGCGTAACATCCGACATCTCTCGGATCATGAAATTGCACAACGGCAATATCGCACCATGCCTACTACTGAGCGATATAAGGTCGCACAGCGGGTACTATCGCGATTTAGTGAGAGCACCAGCCTCTTAGGAGTGCCTGGATTTTTTACTCAAGCGGGCAATCATGGTTCATATTGGAGTATGGCGGGGATGGCAGGATTGATGATACCCTTCCATTCAATCAAAAATGAAATCATTGGATGGCAAATTCGCGTTGATGAACCGCCACTTGTCCTAGATATGGAGGGGGCCATCAAAGGCGAAGTGATGCGAGAGCTTGAGCCAACACCTTTTGGTATGCGCCGTGCAAGATGTAAGCTCTTCGTCCAAGATAAAGAGATGGAAGTCATTCTAACAGAAAAACAGGAAAAAGTGTGTTACTCCAAGTCCAATCAGTTTGTGTTCAAAGTGGTCCTTAAGCAAGGTACACGCTACTGGTGGTGGAGCAGTGGGTCCAAGGATAATGGTTCTTCAATTGGTGCTCCGGTGCCTTATCACTTGGCGTTGCCTACAGCTTGTCTTCCGTATTGGAATATAGGCGAAAGCCCAGAGGGGATTATAGACTGCTCGGAGGTATGGGTGACAGAAGGGCCTTTCAAGGCCGACAAGGCTGCCGAAGCTTTGCAGAAACCGGTTTTCGGCCTGCCAGGAATCGGTACGTATAGTTTGATTTTGGAGCCGCTGAAGCATCTTGGATGCAAACATATTGTCATAGCATTTGATGCAGACTTAATTGTTAAGCCGCAGGTTCAAAAGACTCTGGAGTTATGTGCAGAATTTTTTGCAAAAAATACAGATATGTCTATGAGCCTCGCGCTATGGGACTTATCCCTTGGGAAAGGAATCGACGATCTCCTTAACGAAGGATATTTGCCTCAGTTATCCGTGATGCTTGAATAAAAAAAGATGAGAGTGAGATGTGATAAAGTATGCTCAATCGTATAATTCTTATTGGTAGATTAACTAGAGACCCGGAGCTCCGCTATACTCCTGCTGGAGTTGCTGTAACTCAGTTTACGCTTGCTGTAGACCGAAATTTTACGGGGCAGAATGGTGAACGTGAAGCTGATTTTATTCCAATCGTTACTTGGAGACAATTGGCGGAGACCTGTGCGAATTACTTGCGCAAGGGTCGCCTGACTGCAGTAGAAGGACGTGTCCAAGTACGGCACTATGAAAATAACGAAGGTAAGCGTGTATACGTTACTGAAGTGATTGCCGATAACGTCCGTTTCTTGGAATCAGCCTCACATCAAAATAGGTCCAATAGCGGATCAAACCTCCCTGAAGAACCGACCTATTCTGGTAGCGGACGTGGGAATAGCAATAACAGAGATCCTTTTTCAGGTGAAGGGAAACCAATCGACATCTCGGATGATGATTTGCCATTCTAACGGATGGTATTCTTAATTGAATAATGGTTGATTGAGGAAAGCGCTGGCGATGCCATAGCTTTCCTTTTCTTTTCCCAGCCACAGGGATATTATTAGCAACCCCGTGGCAAAGGGGTTGTTCAAGGGAGAGATTGTTTTATGAAATCAGTGTTTCCGATGTACATACTTCAAGTGATTGATAATGGGATACTGCAAGATATTATTTCAGAGGTTGATCTGGCCTTCCTGGCCGAAATTGCTGAGGAAAAGATTACAAATTATCTTCAGCGTGCTGGGGCCCGAGGCGAAGGCGATGTCGCCTACAGAACAGAAGATGGGTATGCCGTCATTCAAAATGTACCCAGCGACCCGGCTGAGTCGCCTACTTCGATCTGGACGTATCGTTTCGATGGACAGGAGGAGGTATCTGATTCTTTGTCTGCGATTCGTGGGCAGATCTTAAGGATGAACAGCAAATTACTGGTCATCTCTGAAGATGTGTTAAGGCGAAAGGTCCTGGATGCTGTCTCAGATTTTTGTGGGTTTTCAATCAAGGATCCTGAAGACCCTTCGAGGTTTACCAATCAGGATGGAGTCGTCTTGGCAAATACTAATTTCAGTAAGATTACGGAGCCTAACAATGGCTTATTCAGAGAGTGGGGATGCTAAATGTACTTTTATGCCTTTATGTGCAGGTGTGGAGGAAGCACGCACTAAGCTAAAAGATGCAGATGCTCAGGAG
The DNA here is from genome assembly GCF_016772475.1 of Paenibacillus sonchi. Classification (NCBI taxonomy): domain Bacteria; kingdom Bacillati; phylum Bacillota; class Bacilli; order Caryophanales; family Paenibacillaceae; genus Paenibacillus; species Paenibacillus sonchi. The sequence goes on along the minus strand of NZ_CP068596.1, from coordinate 195,563 downwards.
GATTGGTTCGTGCGCCCAATGATGCTTGAGGCCGAGTATACTGCTCAGGCGAAAGATTATACCGGAATTGTAGATGGGGTACCATATCTTCTCTATATGGATGTAAATGGTGCCACGGTATTCGGGCCGGTGATATTGGTTGAAAATTGGAGATATTGGCAGCATTTAAAACATCGTTCACCGTCGGTTGAATTGCTTGAAATGCTATCAAGAACGCATACCGAGATTATGATGTGCGTAGAAGAAAAGCCTGAAACACTACAAATGAGTATCTGTGACGGTCAACGGCTCATACGCTTTCCGGCCATGACTAAAAAAGAGATAGTTCGTCACTGGATGATGGACTCGTTTTCACATGAGAAAAATGAATTGCTATTCGACGCTGCAGTGCTCCGGTTAATTCCAGATTATATAACCTCTGCTGAACTGAGTTGGCTGAAATATGAATTTATTGCTGGATTAAAACAGACATTTTAGAAATCTCCTGCAGATCATTATGTTATGGTCTGCAGGAGACTATTTCATTCAATCATTCCCATGTCACGGAGCCGATGTTTGATCATATCAATTCTCCGATCCCGTTCCTCCTTCGATTTATTTTCTTCCTCCAATACTTTGAATACTTCTAAATGAACAATCAGTCCAGGATCTCTTGAAATTCGTTGCAAAAGATCCAGAAGTAAATCATATTCAGAAGGTCCAAAATCAACGATATTTACAAATTCATTACACGGAGCATCCAGTATGTTTACGATTCTCGCATACCCCGCCAAACTAAGTTTTCGTAGCATTTTATTTACAGGTATTCTTTTCTCACCGGGCTTTACTGCTAATTTGATGTGTTGGATTGGAAGCTTCTCACAAGCTTTATGTATCTGAAAACTGTCTCTTAAAGTTTTTTGAAATTCATCTGCCATCTGAATTCACCTCAATGGATATATGTGGTTAACATAGCATTTTAGGTGAATAGATAATAGTTGTAAAATATTACAGTGAAAATGTTAGAAGAAAACAAAGTATTAGACTCTGAAAATTTCGTAATAGACTGAGAAAATATAGTTTTAGACTGGTACGCCGGATCGAACAGACGGAGTATGGTGCTACAGGGCTTCGCCGACTGCGGCAGCTGCGCGGTGGAGACAGGGCCAGATCGAGCGGCGGCAGCTCACACTCCTGAAGCTTCCAAACGTCGCCGGTGTAGGCGCAGGGAGGCGGGATAGTAGCGGTAGTTCACAATTCTGGTGATTCCAGATGTCGCCGGCGGCGCTGCGGGGTACGGAGGCCGGTTCGACACTCCTGGTGCTTCCGGATATCGCCGGCGGCGCAGCAAAAACGGCGGGTGGATCCAGCGGCAGTAGCTCCAATCTAATACTTTTTTCTCAGAACCGCGGCGGTTTGCTTTTCGGACGCCTTCTTCAAGGTCCTCAGTCTAAAACTTATTCATCATAGATGGGTGATTCCACAACTACTAAACTTTGTAGTATTTTGGTCTAGAACTGTATTTCTTAATTCAGAAAAAGGGTAATCACCAAAATCAGTAATAATCGACTTCAAAAGAGCTTAGTCTCAGTTTGATGACAGATTCTTAGAATAATTCGCTGGTTTTTCTGACAAAATCAAGGGTAACATTGGGGACGAGAAGAGTTTTTTTCATATCCTTGTTGTGTGAAATACTTCTTGCTATAATAGCCTTATTCCGATACATCTAAGAATTTTTACTGCTGCTACTTCTTCAGCAGTAAGGCGGGCGTCCAGATCGGACAAAAATAACAGGCGTACAAGATACAGCCATGGAGACAAAAGTACATACCACAGGTATGTTCTTTTTAGTTTTCATGGCTTTTTTGTGCGGAAAATGGGAGGAAATACATCATGGGAACACTTTTGGATGAGAGAACTTACGGAATGGACCACGAAGAGGAAAACATCACTGGCAGGGGAATAACGTTTGAAGTAAGCCAGGCAAGTCTCATGTCGATTTTGACTGTTTGTGAGGGCATTATCCCCAAATCTGGCGCTGCTATGCCGATTCTTCAATCGATAAAATTCGATCTGATCAATGAGACGCTATTTGTTACGGCCACTGATGTTACGCAGTCGCTACTATACCAGCTTGACGTCAAGAACGTTGCAGGAGTAAACGGATCTTATTTGTTCCCTGCCAAAGAAGGAATTGAACTGATTAAGCGGCTCCCACGAAAAACGCTCACTTTGGAGCAACAAGATTCAACCCTACTGATCACCTATGGGGCCAATCGAACAGCGATGGTGCGGATATTAGATGCTGAGCAATATCCAGCCTTGCCAAGCATGGAGTCGGTAGAGCAGCTATCCATCCCGTATGAAACCTTGAGACGGTCTTCTATAGGTACATTGTTTGCCTCGATGGAAGAAAGTACACCAGCCTTGCTGGGCATTCATATACACTGCTGCGATGGAAGGCTGGCTTTCTCTGCAACTGATCGACACCGGATCTTTAACTTTGTGTCAGATGTAGCCATCATGGATCCGGATTCGTTTTCTTCAGGAATCGTTCCGGCGAAGAACTTTAAAAGAATCGTTGATTCTTTTAAGGGAGCGAAGAGTACTGAAGAATATGAGCTGGGAATGACACATAACTATTTGATCCTACGTAACTCGAGCTTTGTGTATTTCGGAAAATTGCTTGAGGCTAATTTTCCGGATCTGCAGCGCACTCTGAATGCAGCTGACCAAGGTAAAATGGTTAGTTTTTCCAGAAAGGAAATGAGTGAGACATTATATCGTGCATTAAGCCTTAAAACCGAGAATAATCGAATTACGCTTGAAGTCAATGCTGCAGGTGAGTTTATTGTTCATAAGGCATCCGAGGATAATGAAGTACGTGAAGAGATCCCGAATGCGGTTGTTGAGGAAGGAGAATACCCCGTGATGAAGTTCAATGGGGAATTTTTAAAAGAAACTTTACTCATGGGTGATCCGACAGTAGATATCATTCAACTGCGCTTGACTGGCCAACGCAATCCCGGCTATGTGACGCTTGAAGGCGATCCTTCGGTATTGGCCATTCTGTTGCCTTGTGTATAAACTGCGAGTACGGAGTTACTAAAAATTTGAATAGGGATGAAAGAGAAGAGAGCGGTAAGCATCTCTTCTTTTCTTTTGCCCGGAGAGAGGATACACCTATGAATGACCTCAAAGGAATGTTTAATCGGATTGCCAATAACAAGATCCGCATGGGCAATTACGAGACCATCGAAGAAGACTTGGTCTGTTTACGAAGCTTGCTGCAATTTCCGAATACACCATTCTCCATCGTCGATTTCTGTGCCGGCAGCGGGCGTGCAATCGAAACCTTAGCTAAAGAATCAACAGCAGTTACGTTTGGGATCGAACCCAATGAAGAGAAGTACTTGGAATTACGCGAGCGTGTAGACTTTGCCTTGTATGGCGGATATGAAGAATGCCGGATGAACAAGGATACCTTTCGGCTCTGTTATTTGAATCCCCCCTATGATAGAGACAGTGAAACGCTGGAGTCGAAAGTTGAGCGTAAAGAAAAACGTTTTTTACGGCAGTTGCTGCCCTATGTTTCTACTGATGGGATTCTGATTTATAACATTCCGAGAAGATGGATGAAGAAGGATATTGTGACCTTGTTGGTGGCGAACCTTGATGATATCCGAATCTTCCAGTCTCACGATGATACTTACCAACAGGTCTATACGATTGGACGGAAGCGGAGGGAGAAATATATTGATCGGAACCTGGTGCTGCAGATCCTTGATTTAATGGATGAAGAAAACCATTTGCAACGACTACCTGTCAGTGATGAGCCGTTATATAAAGTTCAGCCTGGAAACGTAGCACCCAAATACTTTCGTTCGATGCGAATGGATGTGGACCAGCTGCGTGCAGTGATCCAGGAGTCAGCATTAACTCATAAAGGGATGCTCTGGACGACGCCAAAGAAGCCCGCGGCGAAGCTGCAGCCTCTTTTGCCTGATAAGGAGATGCACCGAGTACTGCGGATGGCCAGCGGCCGACTGAACGGAAAGGTTGGGAGCGGTTATCTTCTTCATGTGCTTAAAGGAATTGTGAAGAAGGAGCTTCAAGTAAGCACAGAGACGATTGGGAACGAAGTGGTGGAAACGGAAAAAGAGGTCTTTAAGATTACATTTAAGCTGATAGACCGCTTTGGCAATATACGAAAGATTGAAAATTAAGAGGCTAGTCCTAAAGGAGATCATCAAGAATGAAACATATGGAGTTTAAACATAAAGATGTATACGTAAAGGTCCATACCCCTTTAATCATCACTCGGTTGAATGAGGAAAAGAAAAAAACAGAGCTGGTATATGCAAACGTAATCGACATTGATTCGAGGGTTCAGGCTGTATTTGCACAGTTTAGCCATCTCCGAAAAGCGGAGGACGTGTACTTTAGTCTAACACATGCACCAAGAATTGGAGAGAAGAACTATGACAAATCATCCTGGTCGGTTCGGCCTGCAGGAGGGTATAAGTGCCAATCTCAACGGGAGAATGAAACCCTCGTGTCTGGCCTTATCGTCAGTGAGCAAATTTTATTTCGTAGTGGAGATGGATTAACGATCTTAGCTTGGGATGGAAACTTTGAAGAAAAACTCTTTTGGGCCATCGAAGCCCATTATGAAACGCCCATGCTCCAAGAATGGATTCCATATATCATTTCTCAGTTAAAACAAGACAAGCTTCTTACTCCTTTAACTGTCCATGACTTCACCGGTGATTTCCCCCTCTTATCTGCCTATGATTTACTGGCGCCAGAAGAGATCCTGGAGGATTATCTCTCCAAAGGTTTGGTGAATGGGAACATTCACTTAACTGAAAATCCTGTGAAGGGGAAAACTGATTTGGGAGTAGAGCTACAGGAGAAACGTAACAGCAGCTTTCAAATGCTGCATGATGGACCACAAGTTGACGAACGGGCTGAGGAAAGGAATACCCTTGGCGGAATCGAAACCATCGGTGATTACCTTAATTTATTCGGCGCGGATCTAATTCGCCGCTTAAATGAAGAATACATCCCTGTCCATCATCCAGGGAAAGACGAACCACTTAAAATCTTAAATGAGATCAAACGCCCATTGTTCAAAGCACAGGCACATGTGACAACAGCTCTGCTTAAAGGGTTTAAAAAACAACGAAGACAGCTGTTGATAGGTGAAATGGGCACGGGTAAAACGAGCATGTCAATTGCTGTCTGGTTTGCACTAGCAGCTGAACTGCTAAATGGATGCGGCCGTGTGATTTACATGGTGCCCAATCATCTGACCAAAAAAACGAAACGGGAAATCGAGCACTTGCTCAGTAAATCAGTCTTCGAAATTACGTATTTGCATCATTTTGAGGATGTACTCCATTTACGTAATAGCCGTAAGTTTAATCGGAAACCGCAAAAAATGGAAGTCTATATCATAGCGAGGGATACCGCAAAATTAGGCTATATCTATGAACCCGCTGCGAAATGGGTAGATCGTACGTACTTCTCCGAAAAGAAGGGCTATGAAAAAACACATTTTCAAGGCTGGGTTTGTCCAGATTGCGGCGGCCAGTTAATGAAGGAAGAGAATGATAGCTTGGTTCCGATGGAGTATGATTCCTTTCTTAATAAGCATGGAAAACCTACCCGGCGCAGATATAATTTACGCTGCTCCAATCATGTACGGCTATATAAACATCCGGATCCAGAGCAAGATGAGTATCGTGAATGTGGCTGTGCTTTATGGCAAGCCAAAAATAAAAACAAAAGTAGTTATTCCGGGAAATCCCGTGCAATGGATGGCGGAGCTCCCCGGAAGGTTTCACCTGCTGACCTCTTCAAGCGGTATTTCAAGAATAAGTTTGATATCGCAATTGGGGATGAATGTCACGAGCTAACCGGTGGTAGCGCGCAAGCCCATGCTTTTCATGTTCTAATGGGCTGCGCTAGATATACCTTGGCAATGACCGGGACCTTGGGGAATGGCTACGCTAGCAACTTATTTGAGTTATTTTTTCGTATGTTTCCCAAGCGAATGAAAGACAATGGTTTTGTTTGGGGAGAGGTCGGACGCTGGATCGATCTATATGGCATCCGGGAGCGAGTTACAAAAACTAAAAAAGAAGATACCGCTCTGAATAGTTCAAGTAATGGCTCCAAGCGTGGAAGTATTAAGGAACTGCCAGCTGCAGCTCCGCAGTTGTTTACAGATATGCTAAGTGATGTCGCTTGTTTCATCCAAATGTCTGACATGTTTGAAGTACTGCCCAAGCTAAGTGAAGGACCGATGTTTGTTCCGATGGCTGGAGACAGAAAGTTTGTATCCAGCAGTGTACGGAGAGAACGGAACCCTGGACAGAAGAAGCGAACTCTGACGAAAATCATGCGGCTAGTGGCACCAGAGTGGTATATGGAACGAAGCCTATCTGTAGTAGAGAAATTACTTCGACGTGCTGTTCAAAATGAACTTGAAAATGGGGGGCAATCAGTTCTCCTCGGAAGTCTGGTAAACACACTCCTCAGTTATCCGGATATTCCGTTTAACTTTAATGGAGTATATCATCCCGACACCGGAAGAGAAATTGTGCCTCCTCATTACAGGTTGAGCGAAAGAGTTCTCTATCCAAAGGAACTTCAACTGATAAAGTATGTACGTGCCCGGATTAAAGCCGGCCGGAAGGTGGCCGTTTTTGCTACATTCACCGGAAAATTAGGAACACTACAGCGGCTTCAGCAATTACTGAACGAACGGGGCATTAAGACTGCGGTTCTTGATTCAAATGTTAAGTCTGCTGAGCGAGAAGAATGGATTGAGCAGAGAGAACGTGAGGGCATCCAAGTGTTACTTTGTAATCCAATTTTAGTGTCTACTGGGCTTGATCTACTCTCTTTTTCCTCACTGTTCTTCTATCAAACTGGTTATCGACTTACTATTGTCCGGCAAGCGGGGCGCCGGCACTGGCGCATAGGGCAGAAAAACCTCTGCGAAACGGTATATTGCGGGTATAAGAACACCATGCAGGAGCTTGCCATCAACTTAATGGCAGCCAAAATGAGTGCGGCTATGGCACTTGAAGGACAATTCAGCGAAGAAGGTCTTACGGCTTTGACGGATAGCTCAGGCGGCAGTCTAGCCAATGAGCTCGCAAAACGGTTTGTAGGGAATAAAATAGAAGGGGTAGAGAGCGCTGAATCAATCTGGGGGAAAATGAGTATTGATGCTTCTGAGCTGATTCAGATCAATAATCAGGAACCCGAAATATTGGAGGCCGCTGAGGAAATTCAAGTAGAGACATATACTGGGGTTACTAAAGAGGAAGTATTGTCCTCCTGGATCTCGGCCACTGTTCCAGATGATTTACATCATCGGTTCCATCAGCAGCTTGACTTTGTTGTGGCTCATATTGATAAGGGGATTGATGGTTTATCAATCTCACAAGACCTTTTCTTGAGTACGACTGAACTTGTGTGGGAGCCGGCAAAGGCACCTAGAAGAGAAGTTGAATTCCGTCGCTGGCTATTTGCACTGACAAACATGCCGGTTCAGCCGGAAGAGAAAGTGAAAGAATGGCAGAAGGAAGTGCATGTAATTACTGGTTCAGCACGCGAGAAAACTAAAAAATCTCTCCGGGTTACTGAAGGACAACTTGCATTTAATTTTTAAACCAAAGAAGAAGGCCGGCGCGCCTTCTTCTTTTTTGTTTTGTGTGAGATCTTTCATAATAGAGTGATTTACGTTAATATATTATTTAATTAATTAGATACCTTGTGGTTTTAATGGAGCTGAGAGGGTTATTTAAGAAAAAATACAAATCGTATTCCATGTGAAAACTCAGAAAGCCAAAAAATATATTTGGAGATTCTCCATTTACGTTGTATGATACTTCCAAATCTTAGAGAGGAATGAGTTAACAATGACTACAAAACCAAAAATTTACCCTACCTGCCGGTTGTGTGAAAAAATGAATACCGAACTTACCCATTGCGCGATATACGGAGCAATCACTGCAGAGAATATAAACAACACGGCAATTGGAGCTGCTTGTGCTATGTCAGGGGAGTATGTACGCTTACTGCGTGCCATTCCCAATGAATATAATTATGGGAAACTTCCAAATAAACAGATTGTAGACGAAGAAGCTGACCAGGAGCTACACATCTATGATGGCGGCGATGAGAGTGTCGATTTTATTCATAATCACGGGATATCCCTTGAAGAATGGGCAGTCGAATTTTTCGTTAAACGTTCTGAGGATATTCGCTCGAAGGAAGATGAATCATGCATAAATAATATTGAATAGAAGGATTCTATGTAAATTTGGTTTTTGAATTGGAGTGGAATTTATTCATAGGGAGGCATATTTTGGGACACAAAGGGCACTTTGGTGTATCAATGGGTACAATTATTAAACGTCCTAAGAAGATAGATCCAGGATCGAAACACTGTTCGAACTGTAAGCATTACCAGAAGGGTATGTGCCGAATTATAGCTAAAATATCTAATGGCCGCCAAACCTATGTTAATGATAAAACAGCTGCTCACCTATGTGCGCATTTTATTCTTAGACAAGAAAAGATCACTACAGATAATGAAGCACAAAAGAAAAAGAAGCCTGGGCAAAAATTGAAGCCAAAGAAATATCGTTACCTCTGTGATAGTCATAATCGTCATGTGGTCTTTTTCAAGTCTAAGGTTACTATTGAGAGTAGATGTACAATATGTAAGGACAAATATGACATGGATGTAAAACTGAAATATGCACCGTTAAAAGAAGACAGATGAGTGATGAATTATCAGAAATTTAATGCTGAAATGCTAGAAGGAATACGGTGTAAGGCTTTGTGAAGAAGTAACAACACCAATGGGACTTTCATGACTTGGAACGTGCCATTCATCCGAAATTGAGGATTCTATGAAGAAGCGACAAAGAAAAAAGAATGAGAAGCTGCACGTGAGAATGTACGCAGATGAATTTAATTGGATTTTGATGACACCAGAAGAGAGGGAAGCAGCCGTCAAGGATTATAGTGATGCTCGCAAGCTGCTTGCAAGGAGGAGATACAGAGAATTGAAAAATATGAAGCCTATTTTATATGTATTTCCGTCTGGGAAAAAAACTAATGAATTCTTGAAGAGTATCGCAAAAAGATGTAGGGGGAGCAGATCGTACACGACTACACAATCCCTTCAAGATTTTGCATAAACATATTATAGTTGAACATGCAGTGATCGAAGGGAAACTAAGTCAAAATCAATTTGGAGGCATTCGTTCTTACAATAAAAGAATAGACTAATATGATTTTCCATTTTTGGACATATCGTGGTGATGCCATTATAAAGTAGCCTTAGGCTAAGGGCCGTTCGGTTAGATTTTATGGGGGATAATAGTAAGGGGAAACCCAGAAAGAGAAGTGATTTAGATGTCTCTGGCGACAGAGCTGAGATTTTCCGGATATCACTGTAGCTGTGGAACTGAATTGAAAGAAGTTTTGAATTTAAACTCTCAAGTATTAACATATCTTTGTAATTCTTGTGACAATGAAGATAAGTGGTCTAAGTTTTTCCCAGCTCATACGAACTGGTTGGAAGTTTCCCCTGGAAGATGGATGAGGATGCCATCAAAACCATTCTTAACACATGTAGATGAAATGTAACTGATGGCGAACAGACAAAATAGTTAATAGTTCAGAATTAATAGGGAGTGGCCCAATGAGTAATATATTGAATTTCCCATTAAAATGTACCTGCAGTACAATCTTCACAGAGAGCCTTTGCCTAAAGTCCGCTTTAGAAGCAAAGGCTTTTGTATTGTCTAAAATTAATATGAAGGAAATAGAATTGGAAGTATGGTGTAGTACCAGCGTAGCTGACATCACCCGCAAACACACGGACAAAAATGTAAGAAATCTCCGCTTTTGGAGAGTTCTTTTATGGGTGATAAATGTACAATTGCTGCCTGTTCGTTAAACTATGGTACCCGTTAAGTCAATCGTAAATTCCATAAATACTATGTCATTTCGCATAACTGAACAAATTAAGAAAAAGGGATCCTCTGACTGCCGCTACAGCCGGAGAATTCCTATTAAAGTAACGTGCCCTTAAGGCTGCTGGGTCAACAGCACAACTAAGCTGGAACGTAGGTCAATCTGATCACCTTCTCGCCAATTCGATCGCTTGCCACGAGGCGCAGCGGCGGCCGCGGACCGGCGAAGAACGGCTTGCCGTGACCCAGCACGACTGGATGGAGATAGAGTCGATACTCATCAACGAGACCGAGCTCCGTTATACTGTGGGCCAACTCCGGCCCGGCAACTTCAATCTCCCCTTCATACTGAGCCTTCAGCCCACGTATGGCCGCTGTGAGGTCGCCCTCGATCAGAGAAGCGTTCGGACCGACGGACTTTAACGTCCTCGACACCACCCACTTCGGTTTGCTTTGCCACGCGGCTGCGTATTCCCTTTCCGGCGCATCCCATTCAAAATGGTCTCCGTCCCAATACCGCATGGTCTCGTACATGCGGCGCCCGTACAGGCAGCCGGCAAGGCCGCTCACGTCGTCGATGAAATGACGGAATAGCACGGGGTCGGGCTGAAATGCCTTGTGGTCGTGGTCGACGAATCCGTCCAGAGACTGGTTCAAAGCGAAAACAATCTTTGCCATGCGTTTGACTCTCCTCCCTCGTTTTCTCGCACATTCATCACCAAGACAACACGTTCCATATGCATTCTCCTTTATGTCTACATTTTACCATCCAACAGCATGTCCGGTTTCTCATGGATTGCTAATGTGCACAGTCCAGGCCTGATCGAATACAAATTTTCCGCCAGGCTTTAACCATGCGCCCTCATTCATCAGAAGCGCCGCGGCCTGCAAGAATAACCCAAAAAATAATACAGTCAAAACAAACTTACTTAATATAGATATACTTGTTATCAAGTATGTGTCCCGCTCCTGTCCCCATTTCCGCCGCTCTTCCATTCCTGCAGCTCTGCACCTGTTGCTCTTAACTCCTCAGTCCTGACCGGGTCGGCGGCCGGCACCTAGTCACACTCATGGTGGGATCATTCGTTTCACCACCCGATCTCCTCCTACGCTTCAGCGGGCAACAATTTTCTTTCTTTAAATCCCCCAGGTGTCGCGTACCCAGTTCTGGGTCAAATTTGCAACGCCCGGCATGACTGCGACGCCGGTTTAAACTACTTCTTGATGGATTTGTCCAACCCTTTATACCTTTTTTTCGCGCGGAGCGCGCCCCCAGGCCCCCAAACAATTTAAAATCGTTGCTTGATCCGGATATAGTGTATAAAATTTTGGAATCAAACTAAGTACGTACTTTGCCAATGGATAGATCCGGATCTAGTTGAAGATTTGAATTTTGTTACTAGATTCATTTCTAGGTACAGTGAGGATGGAAGAGATGCGAAAAAGGGACTGGAGTAACAAGAATGGGTAGTAGCTGCGGCGGAGGGAAGCACATGCTTGATAACAAGTATAATGTAAACAAGTATATTGTTATAGAGTAAGGTGTGGTATAGTTGGAATAAAAGGTGCAGCGCCCCGGGCTCTCCTCCCCTTCTGGGAGCGGGGGCTTACCTTCAGCTTTTGAGGCTGCGGGTGGAGGTGCTGCCGGCAGTAAAAGCCGAGAGGAGTTGATGATTTGCGGAATCAAAATACGACAGAGAAAGATGTGTCCCTTGGCCATGTGGTTAAGGTGCAGCAAGTGATTGATTTTATGGTACTGGCGGAGCTGCAGAAGGGTAGGCGCTATGGCAAGCAAATGGACCAGGCTATTATTCATGCCCTGGATGGCGTTGGAGTAAACGATGGTTACTTGAGCACACGTTTAAGGAAGCTTTCCTCTCTCGGTCATGTATCTGATTATTGGGATAGTGATCAGCGGTATTTCCGTTATTACGAAATTACTGAATCTGGGTTAGAGTATTTTCAGCAGCTGCTAAGAGATTTGCCGGAGAGAGTGGATCTTGCGCTGAAGGTTTATCTGAAGTTTCAGTCGATCATTCTGAAATATGAGTAAAACCGCGGACGACTTATCCGGATGACCTGCAAAATGAATTGAACAGGGATCTATGCGGTTTTGGAAGGAGGCATTAAGAGGTTGGAACATTATTTGGACATCATTCAAAAGTTAAAAGAAGAATTTCCTATTGGTACCGTTCAATTTACGGGATCTAAACGGCCGTATATTCCTAACCAGGTTTACACTGACCGGCTAGAATCCGCTACGGAGAGCAAGTGGAACAAGGTCATTAAGGAGCTGGACATTAATGTTACCCACCGATATGTTAAGGCTATCGTTACGATCACCATTGGTGAACATTCCAGGGACGGTTACGGTGTGGCCATTATCAAAGGCGATCCTGAGCAAGACCCTTCTGGAGTAATCAATGCAGTAGACCTTGCCATGAACAGCGCCTTTATTGAAGCTCTTGATTCCTTCCAAATGGGATGGCGAGATTTGGCTCCACATAAGACATCTGAGAAAGAGTGGGGGAGCAATCCTGCTCTAAGCCACTTGCTTTCCACAGAACCCCCAAATGGTAGTACGCCTACCAACCCTAGAGCCCTCACAAGCCATATATGCCTGGTATGTTCAAAGCCATTAATTCAAGCAGATTGGGAGCTATTAAATCATGTTCCCAATCTAAGGCGTGATAAAATGATCTACTGCTTTAATGACATTCCAGCCCACCATAAACGGAAAATTCCCGAATTCGAGATTTCAAATTACCTATTACGGATCAAATAATCACGATCCATTAGAAAGCTATTTACCCTGAATGGGAGAAGTCAAAAAAAATTGATTTCTCCCTTCTTTCTGCTATCATATATATTAATTAATATATTAGTTAATATATATGATAGAAATGAGGCAGGGGATAACGTTGGAAGCATTTATTGATCGCGCTTTTGGAACAGCGGGCCATTTGTCTAAGTTAGTCACCGGCTATACCCCGCGTAACCCCCAGATCTCAATCTCCAGAAAAGTGGGGGAGGCGCTTGAACAAGGGCAGCATTTAATTTGTGAAGCCGGCACAGGAACCGGTAAATCTTTAGGCTATCTGGTTCCTGCAGCTCGCTGGGCTGTCGCTAATAAGAAAACGGTTATTGTTTGTACTCACACGATTCCACTGATGACACAGATCGTCAATATCGAGCTTCCGCGAGTCGCTAAGATTTTGTTGATGGAACAGATGCAGTTGAAGTATCAACTGGTTAAAGGAAAGGACCATTATGTTTGCCATCATAAGCTTGATGCCCTTTGGCAAGAGAAGCTGAAGAGTAATGACCCTGAAGCTAAAACCATTCGAAAAATTCATTCCATAGTCAATCGGGAACATATCGGAGATCGGACGGGAATGGGGTTTGATATTGACGACAACTTATGGAGCAAGATCAGTGCTTCATTTTGCCCAAGCGTAGTAAAACCGAGGGATTGCAAATTGGAAGATTTAAAAGAAAAAATGTACTCCTCTCACATCATTGTTACAAACTTCGCCTATTTCTTTAATGATCTCAAGATTCGCATGAAAACGGGTAATGGATCTCTTCCGCAGTATGATGCCGTCATATTTGACGAGGCTCATGAAATTGAGGATGTTTGCTGCAAGGTATTTGAAAAAAAAGTTGACCTTCATCGCTTCGAAAATCTTTTTGAGAATTTGTTTACAAGAGCTGGATATTTAGATTTGGATCATGGCAATCAACTCACCCTCGCACAGTACCGCCAAACCTTTGAAAGTGATCTCGCAGAAGTCTATGATCAGGTCGGACGAGAAATGAGGGACGAAGAAGGAAACTCTACCGCATTTAAACTGTTAGATTCCAAAATTGAAATGAGCCATGTCTGCAGTACGCTCACGAGCTTCATTGAAAAAATCAAGAGCCTCAACATGAAAAAGGTTTCCGATCTAATGGATAAAATCTTTGAAGGAAACGATGATCTTGACTTTATCAGTTCGCATGAAAGAGATTCTTGGGCGTACTGGGCTACCCAAAAGGGGAAAGGAGACGTTGTTCTCCATGCCGCTCCCCTCTATCCTAAAGTCATTTTAAGCAAGCATTTGTTCAGTGCAGTGCCGGTGATCTTGGCAAGTGCCACGATGTCCACGACCTCAAAGGAGGGAAGAACCTTCGACTACTTTTCCGGCAGAATGGGCGTTAAGGAGTACGGATCAATCGTAGTTGATAGCCCCTTCAACTATGAGGAAAAAACGATGATCATTTGCCCCGACGATGCACCTGAGCCAAACAGTCCGGAGTTCACCTCCTACGTCCCCAACAAACTAAAGGAAGTTCTGATGTACACAGGGGGACGCACGCTTGTCTTATTTACAAGTTTTGAAATGATGAACCAGGTGGCCAGGAGGCTTGAAATATACTGCCGCGAGCGGTCAATACATTTACTTGTTCAATTCCCCGGTTGTGATCGAGAAAAGATCATTGAGCAGCTGAAGGCAAATCCGAGAACCATCGTTCTTGGCTGCACAAGCTTTTGGACCGGGGTGGATGTGGCCGGTGATGCGCTTACTACCGTTGTGATTGTAAAACTACCTTACCCGCAGCCGGATGAACCACTAACGCAAGCTCAAATGGCGATCCTTCAAAAAGCCAATCGAAGCAGCTTCTTTGATTTTATGTTTCCCAAAATGATCGTCAAATTGAAACAGGGATTTGGCCGGCTCAACCGCTCTATGCAATGCCAAGGAGCTGTCATTATTTTAGATAGCCGGATTTATAGCAAACGTTATGGCGGGCGAATCATTCGTAATCTTCCGAAATGCAAATATTCCAGAAAACTTGAAGCCATTGTTGATATTCTCCCGTGTTAAGAAAGGATGCTGATTTATATGATGGGAAAGGCACATTTGGCAATTAGTACAGGAGTAACCCTATCTGTTTTAGGATTAGCTGATGCCCACATTACCTTACCGGTAATCGCAGTGGCTGCCGTTAGTTCATTGCTGCCTGACATTGACGAACCCAATTCATTAATCGTCTCGAAAACGATACCTACCGGGCTCGTGCGTTTGATCAAGCTCCTCGTGCTTGGTTTCGCAGCTTTCTCTTTTTTCTTTGGTTCAGCAATGGCTCCGTGGAATGTGGTTATCTCACTACTCGCTTTGTTAATTAGCTTTGTTCCTACCCGCACCTTCCGCAATGTGATCATGGTTCTTCTTGGAGTCACTCTGATTCTATTTGGCCACGTGTTTATTCCCTGGGGTTACATAATCGGCTGCCTATTAATCGTTTGTGCGCTGGTACCGCACCGTGGATTAACGCATACATTTTACGGTGTCCTTGGCTGGACAGCCCTGCTCTATTTTTCAACTCATTCATATGACCAGATACTTTGGATTGCCGGTGGACTATCATATTTACTCCATCTTCTGGCCGATGCGATTACCAATCATGGCATACGACCATTACCACCGTTCAAATTCCGCCTAAAGCTACGTCTAATGAGCACTGGACAGTTTAGCGGGACTATCGTTGAAAACGTCTGTATCGGTCTTACACTTGTTCTCCTTTGGTTTGTTTTCTTCCGCAACATAGATATAAATTCAATAAGAATAGGATGATAAGAAATGAGTCAACAATCAGCTAGCAATATCGTCGCAGATGATTTTTATTTGAGATTTGAAAATGAATTTTTATTGACCGGAAGAGAGCTGGAGATCGTCCAGAATTTGACCCTTCACGGATACAATAATCGAGACCTCGCTGCTTCTCTAAAGATATCTGAAAAAACAATTAAAAATCACGTTGGGAATATTCTAAAAAAAACATCGACAAAATCTTCGCGACAGCTCCAGGCGTTGGTATTCTGCCGAATGTTTTCTGAAACTGACCCTAAGGGTTACGAACCGAACCATATCTAAGCAAAAGGAGAGAACAGAAATGAAAGAAGAACCGGCGAGAGAGATCAAAGTCACCCTGCTGGACGGATCAACTTTGATTATGAACTGCAACACCAGGGAACTGTTTCGAGTTTCATCTTCAAATGGTGTCACTCACCCCGTAAAACCTGAAGCAATACTTCAAGATGTGTTTCTAACAATAGATGCAGCGCATTTTGAAATTTATCAGAGAGATCGACAAAAGGAGTTTGACAAGGAGACCCTTGATATTTTCCGAGAAGCCAGGAAGCACACAAAGATACGGTTAGAGCAGGCACAAGAAATCATAAAACAGAAACAAGCGGCATTAGTAAAAATCACGAATACAAAACTCACTCTTGGAAATGCAGCTTTCATCATGCAGGAAATCGCTCAAGCTGCGATAAAAGCTGAAGAGTCTACCTTTCATCACAACGACAGTGTGTTTGCAAGTATCAACCAGTTAGCTTGTGAAAATATAGGAAATGAAATGATCTAATGAAAGAGATCGAATTTGGGTGGCAATGCGCTTTTCAGCAGCATGCTGGATGCAGGGGTATGACCTAGCTTAGTGACTTATCCGCAAAATGATGGTTGATGGATATGCCGTAAATGTTGACCTTGCACTTGTAAAAGAACTTCTATTCATGCAACGCCGAAGCGTGAATAATCTTCCCCATATTGCTAACGTGCCGCCTATTCACATTTGGAGATGGAACGGCCACAGACCGGAGTAAACGGCGGCTTCAACTCACCCACTTGCAAGCGGATGTCATGAGACAACCACAACAGGTGACCACTCCGCTCACCTGTTGGCAGATTGCGACGGACCGTTGGAATGATCAGAACCGGCTGCAACCATCCGCGCAGATGGTTGCAGCCTAGCGGAATGACCTGCGCCAGCGGCATCTTCGTACACCCCGGCAAACAGCGGTGGCAGTTCCGCATAACTCCGAACGGACAACGGCGCCCGTCCGGAGTCGGGTACGATCTGCAACTTTGATCACGCCTAGTAAAGTGGGTAGCGTAGCAATATTAGGCTTCTGTTCGGTGGAAAGCTTTGCGTTTTTCAGATAGTTATCCTTTTCATTCATACAAAAACTTCCTTCATTAAATTGATATCGTAATACCGCGATGATATAATCTGATAAATTAGTTATAGAAAATATTGGTGTGATGTGGGGGTATTTATGGATTATCAGGTTTTTGTGAATACAATGATCGAGACACTAAAATTTGATGAGAAATTTAAAGAACATAGAGATAAAATACTACCAATTATCAGGCGTTCAAAAGTAAATTCAATTGCTAAATATGCTTTTGCTATACGTCCAGGACAGCATTATGAAGATGTAGAGTTAAGAGTACCTATCCCCTTGATAAATGAAGCGAACAAATTAAAAGATCATATAGCTGGTTTAGTAGGATATGTATACGAAGAATCTGATGATTATGCTTTAGGTTCCACTCTTATTAAGCCTCAAATGCTTTATTCAGAAACTCAGGAAGACAGGGAACATGATGTTGTTTTCTCGGAAATTGAAGAAACAATTATTCAAGGAATTCGAGATGCAAGATTTCTAATATGGGCAGCGGTTGCATGGTTTACCAATAAAACCATATACGATGAGTTGCTGAAGAAAAAGAAGAGGGACTTAACATCCGTATCGCAATCTCTGATGAAGAAACAAATAGCAAATTGCTTCCCAATTTAAAAGCTAATTTTGAGTTAACTGTTATTTCGAGGCATGGGTGGAACAATTATAACCGAATGCACGATAAGTTCTGTATCATTGATTTGGATTATGTAATGCATGGCTCTTATAATTGGACACCAACTGCAAATCATAATGAGGAAACACTTGCAACAGCATTAGACAAAGACTATGTAAAAAAATTTGCTGATGAATTTATGCGCTTGTTCAAAAAACAGTTCTAATAATGTATAAAGGGACATCGGGCCAATTCGGCACGATGTCCTTTATGTTTGCTTCTTCCGAGTCAGGGCACATAAATATAAAAGTACGGCCTACCCCAGTTTAATATTTTATAAGTGCGTCAACAGTATAATGTTTGACAAGAGACGACGACTCGCAAGCAAGCTAGGTGTCCGGCAGATGATTTAGAATTAGTCTTTGTCAACATATACACAAAAGGCGTATTTTGTACATATGTCTGAATAAGAACTTATGTTCCCGTATCGTTCTGTCCAAAAGAAACCCTTCGTCCAACGCGTGTTCTTTCCTTATAGTACGAGCGCCTCGTTTCTATTGCATGCACTTTCGACCGGCTGCCCTTGATATTTTCCCAGTGTTAATGTTCCAGATGCCTAGGCATGCAATAGAAGGTGTGGCGTCCGGGAGGTCTGCGCCGAACCAGACCTGTTGACAATAAGGCCGTGCGCCGTCAATTTTGCTGCGCCCGATCCGTACTGCGGTGATCGTAGAGGCGCAGACCGCTGAAGCTGAAAAAGAGGAGGTCCCCCACATTGTTCTCCGAGCTGGCCCGGCTCCCACTGACTTTCCTATTAACTCTCGCCTTTTCTAGTTACCCAGCGACGCGCCGGCCTCTTTTATTGCCTTCCTTCCAGAGCGAATTGATGGCGTCCTGGTACCTATGCGCGCTCTATCGGCGATCCGGCTGCATTCGGATGATTCTCCCCGGACTGTCAGCAGCGTCCGCTGCAGTGCTGTCACGGACTAAGAGGACGTAGCCACTTGGCACGTCCTCCTGCCGCGATCCGACCGTTAACGTTCCCTACCGCCCTTCGTGGTTCCTTGGCCGCGCGATGTTTTACTTCCTCGCTCTCCAGCCGCGCTGCCGCGGATCAAGCAGACGTAGCCATGACCCGCTCCTTCATATGAGGGTCTAGCCGCCACCCAACTCTAAGCGCCCCTTCTCGTTTCTCCTCCCTCTACGTCTTTATCGCTCCTATTACCTTTTGGGCTTGGTATTGACGGACAGATACGCTCTACTTACCGATGCGTTAATTCAAACATCTAGGACTATTATGACTGTGTTTCGCCGAGCTTAAGCCGCAGCAGCCCATCTCTTATTGTAGGAGCTTCTCGGCTAGGCAGTTCCTTCTGCTCCTCGTCTACCGGAATCATAGGCTCCCAATTGTTTTCATCCGTGCGACTTCTTTCAAACCAGGTCCACTCTCCGGAGGTCAAATGCGGCGTCGGCATGATGATACGACTGGCATCGGGCGTTCGCTCAAGTACAGTTGTAAGTACAGGTCCGACCCGGAAGAAGACTTCCATTCGTTGTAACGCTTGGGTATAGTATTTTTCCGGCAAGTTCAGTGCTTTGGCTGGAACCACGTCTGTATAGGAGAAAATCGATGCACCTGGATCAAAAAGCAAAGTCGCATAGATCGGTCTATTCGTCAGTGGTAACTCAAAAAAGAAGCTTCTCCAATCTCCTCCAGATATGGCGAATTAGTTCGATTGGATTTGTGAACGCAATAGAACTTTGTATAATCGTCGTTTAAATAGTAACCAATTAACCCATCCTTTGGAGAGTACAGGTTGCCCAGTTTTACTTTAAATTTCTTCTTTACATAATCTGGGCGGTTGCGAAACAGTGGGAAGTGTTTAGGATGAAATAAGTATTCTCCATCCAACTCCAAAGATAACTTAACTCTGGCCAGAACAAGGGGCCTGCCAATTAAGACGCTTAACGATTTGTCGAATGAACGCCCCTTTGGGTTAATCACCCACAACGTCTCATCAATCGCTGGCAATAATGCGCTTAATGCTCCGCCCTGGTCCGGCGCATGGGTCAGACCATGGATGAAACGCTCCAAATGCCGGTTGCGCTCGCGCCAAGCAAGATCAGACAAGGAAACAACTTCGGGAGCAGGTTCCCAAACAGTCGTTCCCGGAGATCCCACCCGTCCATTTAACCTCACTTCCCCGAGGATCTTACCGTACGGATCATATATCGTCAGCCCCCTGTCCAAATGGTTCGGAAGTACCCATCCACAAACGGGCTGTGCCTCTGGAGACATGTTCAACTCATCTTCATCACGTTCGGACGACACCCAGTGAAACTGAAGCCGGGCACCTTGAACAATACGCGGCTTCAGTTCTGCAATGCCCAGCGTTTCGCTGTCGGTGCGCAAGGATTCGGCAATGAAGGTCGGCGTTAAGGGCATCTCAATCTCCTCAACTTGTCCAAAAGCATCGACTATTGCCAGTCGTTTCAGCTTAAGGTGACCGCTGCGGATCGGTTGGAACAAAGACTCCCGACTGCTGTCCAAAATACTGGCTGCAAAGGGCATGGCTGTGCTTTGGTTTTCCAGCAGAGGGGCCATATCCTCCGCCTCCTCCCCTATAGGGATGGGATGCATTTGGGGATTGTGTTGCAAAAGTTGACGATGTAGCCCACCAAGTGTCTGTGACAGAACATCCCACTCTTCCATGCCTGCAATGAATTCTCTAAGCATTAATGGAATGCTGATCGGTTCCGGATGATGGTCCACATAGTGTTGCAGCCTATCTTTGATTGAGAATGCGGAGTGTGCTCCCAAATAGGTACGGCCGCAAAAGGTTTGAGACGGTTGCATTGTTGGGTGATCGGCGCAACGCAGCTCTCGTCCGTCGAATTGCCAATTGGCGCTTGTGTAAGGTATCGCTGTCCACTCTGCCTCCCACTCCAAAAAAAGCGGTTTCCAGGGTTGCTCCCAAATCTGCTTTCTTTCATCGGGGATGGGGAGCAAAAGACCCTCGGACACAAACTCAGGCAACTTTCCTGCTGATGTTTCGGTAAAGTTTTCGCTAAATTCATAGACCACGCAATTGATATTTGGACGCGCTGGCAGATTCAATTGTTTGTGGTAACCGGAGATCAACACCACAGGATCACTCGGCGACCAAAAACGGGGCATATCCTCACATGTTAATTGCTTTGTGCTCCCTGTTTGAGTCAGATGGTCGTTGATTATAGCCACGAATTCCTTAACATCCTCAGACAGCCGATCTCGCTGCCCAAGCTGGTCGTCTAAGGTTTCAAATAACCTGGATAATTGAACCGCCTCCGCACATCCGTCTCTACGGCATTTCTTCTTCCATTTCCACCAGGCTTCGTAGAGTTGCTGCTGTCTGGTAGATACGTTGCGGCATGTTTCGTCCAGTGCAAGCTGAAGAACATTAAGCTGTGCTAACAAATGACGAAGTTGAAAGCTATCATCCGTCTGAGTAACAGCTGCAGGAGGGCGTAGTTCTTGAGACTCCTTCCGGTCAACCAGTTTCCACACAATACCACCGCGTGAGCTGCGGAAGCCCGTTTTATGAATAACATCATCAATCGTTTCCTCCCCTCCTGCCTCTCCCAGTGCGTCCAACTGTCCATACAGAAAGACTTCCAGCAGTTGACTAAATGACTGGGAGTTTGATCCACTGATACTTCCCATTAACTCACATATTGCGTCGGTTGATGTCATACCAATCGTCACCGTATGATTGGGGTTCTCATTACGTGGCGTACGGGCAGGGTCGCCAGATCTGACCCAACGGACCTGCTCAATGTTTCCCTTCAGCAAGGTTCGGCGAGGGAGTTGACCGGAATCATCGATCACCCATTGATACCTATTCAATATCGACAGTAGCTGCTCCCGCGAACGAACATGATGTAACGGATCTTCATGAGAACTGGAGAACCACCCCAGTACCGTATAATTGAGATCGACTTCAGTATCTGCCGGAATACCCTCCAACCGATCATGGATAGAGAAAACATTTTCATTACCCGGTTGAAAAGCCGAGAAGGTGAAGTCGCCGCAACCGTCGGCTGTTAAAAACAAGTCTGAGGGAAAACGCAGCTCCTCCCAATCTTCTAACCGCTTCTTCTCTCCGATGGAATTTAATCGTTCAAAATCCTCATTGAGGGTTCTATAGGGACTGCCCTTTGACGAAATACGCCATAATTTATCGCTAACAACAATCCACGATTCGTCATACGGGGAGCTATCAACTCCATGTAGCTTACGGGTAATCAGCCAGCGGTTGGGAACTAGCGGATAACGAATATCCGGCTTGTCCTTTGACAAAATGACTTGAGTGAATCCGCTTGGCAATTCCCACTGCAAGTAAATCCCGTTATTGTCCGGATTATTGCGGAAGTCGTCTTCCAGATCTCCGAAAGGAGGCGGCTCAGGAGAGTCCCACTGATCCAGCATAGCATAATCCATTCGATGCCTCCGAAAAGGCCGGTTTTGCCGGATATAATCGTTCACTACAAGCGCATCCAGCAGCATAGGCACGCACAATCCATTCTTCAACATGGAACAAGTACTCCTTTCAGGGTTGAATTTCAAATACGCCTTGATCGGCTCCGTTCAGTAATTGCAGGTTAAAGTGAGTCGGCATCCACTGGTCATCATCTGTGGCCTCGGGTATGTTACGAATCAGCTCAGACATACATTCATTAGCGTTCAGGACTCCATTGTTTGGATCAATATAATTCTTGATGGGGACTTTCACCGGTTGCCCTGTGCTATCATTGACAATGTCTCCGATCTGGCGAGGTTCAATATGTCTGACCGTGATAGTTCCTTCATCATTCATCCCGTAGCTGAGTCCTTCATGGGGTTCCGTAATTGTGATTCTCTTCGGGACTTCCCGAAAAATCGTCAACATAACTTGCTCCTGCAGCCGCAGAGGGTTTTCCGTGCCAGCATCATCACCATGATCGTTATAGCCTTTAATCTGTAGCGCAGGCCAGCCGGAAACCAGCGCGGATCTTAACAGCATACCAAAAAGATGTTCTGTTCCAGGCGTCGCTACATTTCGAATCCTCTGATTCATGAATACATCAAACTTGGTTTGCACGCCGATACTTGTCGCTCCCTCGATAAAAAAACGGATCCATGATGGATCGATCCGGAACACTCTCATATGTTCGGTGGGTAGCATCTGATCCATAGGTACCATGTGTGAGAGCGGGATATCCACATGTTCGGCCGCTTCGCTGATCCAATCAGTAACCTTCTGTTGTTCCTCACTTGAACGTAAGGTGTTAAAGTATGAAAGATCCCTGCGGTCCATTATCCGTTCGATGACTTTAATTGGGTTCGGTCTGTGCCTGCGGCTTTCCCTTCTCCAAGCCACTCGCTTTTGAGTCAAGACAGTTTGTTCGGTATTATATTTGAGCGCTTTCTGCACATTATTAGCCCAATCTGAATTTGAAAATATGTCTTCAAACCGATCGTTGATTTGGGTATCATCATCGTCCGTTAAGTAATGTTTGGTAAATAAAGAGGTCAGATTTTTCCTCCATTTCATGAGGTTGACTGTAAACTGGGTATCGGCCAAAGCCATTAATCTCCCCAATTCGAAAGCTACGGCATAGGAAAGATCAAACGTCCCATACTCACCGTCATAAACCATCGCTTCTTGGGAAGTATTGCTGGATTTAATAACTGGCTCGGGCGGATTGCTTACGGGTACGAACGGTCCTCGGTACCAAGCAAGCGTCTCCTCTCCCGATCTCGTATGATAGACATGCGGCACATAACCATCGTTTCGTCTGTTCTCGATGTGCTCAATTCCGCTTGTCTGCATGAGCTGCGGATATCTCAGCCAGGTATCGCTTCCAGAGGTATGTTGAAGTAACTGTTCCATCAATTCATGAAAACTCTCACCATTGCTAGGAATTGAAGTGAACGACCAGTGATACAAACACAGCATTCGAACCTTTACTATCCCTGAAGGCCATTTGTCTTGGAGACAACACTCTAAGCCTTCGAGGGAGACCAGGTACACTCTGAACTGGTTACCGTCCTTCTTGTCCTGATCGACTTGCGGGAAGCGGTGCGCCGTGATCACAGACATTCCCTGAGATTCATCTGTTTGATTAGTACGTGCGCCGACAAAATAACGGAGGCCTCGAGAATGGATGTCCGTGTCCGGCATGAGTTCCTGGAACTGCTGGACCGTAATTTCGATATATTGACAGAGTGTATCCGCTTCTTCCGAAAGCACATCCTCTAGTTGAGGGATGTAGAGAGTTGTATCCGAACTATGCTGAAACTGATTGACTGTTCCCTTCATCGGCTTACCGTCTCCAGGCCATTCGCTTTCCCTGAGCATAAGCAGCGCAAGCCAAGGCAGGTTCTCCCCGGCGTTGTCAGGAAGATTAAGCTTCTTCTCCCACAGCATACCCGTTCTGGTGACGGTCAAATGCGGCAGAATATTTCCAAAATTCCCTTTGCTGTTGTTAGGCGGGTGGACTCGGATTTCATTTTGATCCAGGGAAAACGGAGAACCTTTGACATGAAAAACTTGAATGGCGCTAGCTGAGATATTCCCAGTTGAGTCATACCCGACATCCTGTTCAGCGGTTAACAAGGCATCCATAAAATAAGGTAAGGAGACTGAGCGTGGACGGTAATAGCCCTGCAGTTGATGGTACCAGGCCTACGGATCACTTACCAATCCGCATCCGGAAAGGCATTCTACAACTTTAATTTTCTTTGGCTGATACTTCTGATATATCAATCATCTTATACTCGGATATTTGTTTCTGAAGGTTAATCTTAATGTTTTTAACTTTATTTCTTCGGTGTAGGACTCCTTCAATAAAAATATGTTCCTTTACTCCACAGACTTTCACAGGATTGAAAATCCAATCTGTACCATATTTTTCGTATATAGCATTGTTGATCTCTTTATGCAAAAATCTCGTTGGAAATTCCTGTAATTCAGCAATAGCATCTTTATTTTCTGCTTTTGGATGACTAAAACCTGGGGTAAAGATCATAGTAAAGCAAAGCATGATTAAAACCAAAAAGCCCTTTCTCATTGGTATTACCTCTTCATTTAATAATATATATGATCCGCAATATTCTTTAAAAAATACCGCAACGATATTGAGACCTCGATTGACATCGCAACCAGCATAACTTGGTGCTGCCTGGCCATTTGGCTCAGGCAGCACGCAGATCCTTTGTCGACGCTCTCTTGGATGCCAACCACTTCCAGGAACAGGTTTACTCCGAGTGCACGGTTCCGAGGTTCACCTGTCCACCAAACAACCAGCAGGGTGTGTACGCTTCCTGTTCCCTGACAAAACGATACAGCGCCGCACAAAGATCCGCCTTTAGCTGAAAAGTTAATCGACTTTTTCCAGCGTGTGGTGAACTGCAAGCGCGATGATTTCTGCTTCCCAGTTCACCGCTGATCCTTGGCGGATTTGGGGTCGCCAGTCTTTTTTTCGTTCGATAACAACCTGTAATCTTGGTGTGTATGTAAATAGATCACTTCGCCTCCATGATCAATATATAGATACATTATCATATTTTTATTTCTATATATGGTGTTATTTTTATTGTTCATGAGAACATACGTACTTTTATATGCTATAATAGATTTATAGAAAACATTGGTAAAGGGGCGATCAATATTAGCTGGCTTGAGGACATTTATCAAATGCGGAAGCGGGAAAAAATGAAAGGGATGGAAAAGCCTCTTATTGATGCAATATTTAGAATTTTTAATAATTACAAAAGTTATGGACTCAAAGATCGTATAGGCCAGCAAGATATGTCCTTGGACATTGCTTACGCATACTTGAATGGTGAAAACGCCATGATCGAGGCTGGTGTCGGCATTGGCAAGTCCTATGGTTATCTCATTCCCAGCCTTTACATTAACTTCATGGTGAATCAACCTATCATTATCGCGACATCTTCTATACAACTTTCTGAACAAATACACAAAGATTTGAGGAGAATTGCTAACCGTTTGGGCTTCGTAAAGATCCGCTCCGTTGTAGGTAAAGGCATGGGACAATATGCATGCCGTCACAGAGCTACCGAGCTTTTTGATCCCAAAGATAAAACGGAGTCCACTCTCTCTACGATTATACAAGGAATCATGGACATGGAATTTCATGAAAGATCGGATATTCAGGGCGGAGTAAATGATTCTGAATGGTCAAAGGTTTGTGTAAATAACTGCACTTTTGAAAGGTGTTTTTATAAAAACATCTGCTCCTTCTATGATATGAGAACCAAAATAAATGCTAGGGTTGGAGATATCGATTTTATCATCGTGAACCAGGATCTTTTAATCCGAGACCTTATTAAGAAAAAAGAAAGTTCAAAAGGATTGATTACAGAACGCACTGCTCTAATTGTTATCGATGAAGCCCATAACCTAGAATCGAAGGTTAGAGATGCGAGAACGGTCGAATTCACTCTGCGCAGCGCTTGTCGCATCCTAGATAACACATTGCAGATTCTAATTAAGCATACAGGAGACCGTAGCCTTTTCTCTCGTTTTAAATTCCTGAAAGAGTGCTGTGATTATGTTTTTAAGCAGGTAGAAAAGGACCTTCGTTGCATGGCCAAGCAGGATAATGATCGAATCAAAGTTTCAGAGATGAAAAAAATTTCATATGACCGGATCTCCCAGTATCTAAGGGATACTAACATAGGCCTGTCCATTATTACTACCCGGGAAGATCGGGAAGTGGACAATGCAATTGAGGAAATAAATGAATTGATCGACCTATTCGATATACTGGCCGGAGTGGAGGAAAACTACATCATCTGGGCGAGTAATTCCAAACGTGTGGCTACTATAAGTATCTGTCCCAAAGAGATTAGTCAACTTCTTCGGTACTCCCTCTTTAATGGCACTACTCCTGTCGTCTTAACATCCGCGACGTTGTGCCAAGGCGGAGACAAGTTGGATGAACAGTACGCCTATATGACCGAAACTCTCGGTTATATAGGGGAATACATGGACCGCCAGGTCTCACCTTTTGATTATGACAATCACGCAATGCTATACATCGCTGACTGTATTCCTTACTACAATCATGAGAATAAGGAGGCATATCTCGAAGCTGCTTATAAAGAACTGATCAAGCTTTGCGATCTTACCCAGGGTCGAACGCTCGTCCTCTTCTCTGCGAAGGAAGATATGAAATGCATCTTTGAAAAACTAAGCAATGAACAACTCTCCTGGTCACTGCATGTTCAAAAAGAAGGGTCATCCCAGGATGAAGTGATTGAGGAATTTCGAGCAAACAAAGGGGTACTGCTCGGGACTGGCGTCTTTTGGGAAGGTGTTAATATAGAAGGGCCTGACTTATCTCAGGTTATCATTTTTCGGTTACCCTTCCCTGTCCCAGCTGATCCTGTGTACGAGTATAAAGCGTCAACATCCAAGGATCCACAAAAGGAAATTTTTCTGCCAGACATGCTCATTCGATTAAGGCAGGGTACAGGGCGTCTGATTCGGAGTGAAAGTGACTTAGGTGTACTAAGCATTCTCGACTCGCGTCTTTGCACTGCAGCTAACAGGGATTATCGTGACACAGTGTTAGATGCCTTGCCGTTTAAAAATGTAACCGAGGATTTTTCAGCCCTGCAGAGGTTCGTTGAAGAAAATGGGATACAGATGACTGCTTGAATGCAGCAATACCATCTGGTTCTTTAACTTCCTACGCCTGCGACGGAACAATTGCCAATCAGCTGAGCTTTCTGGTGCTCATGGAACGTCAAGCGACATCCGACAATCAGGACGTGCACAACTTACAAGCAGCGGTGACGGCCAATTTCCTCTCCTAAATGAGCAATTCAGTAGTGTCAATGTCACAATTTTCGTTCTGCGCTTCCTCGACCCGAGAGTCCCGCAGGCTTTGTAACGTGCTGGCGGCCTGCATGATCAACTGGTGATCAGCCTGTGCAACTGCTTGATCATGCCCGCCCGCCGGAGAAGATGAAACCGGGGAAGGTACGCCGGGAAGACTATGAATACGAGCGTAAAGGTAGTTGCACCCTGTTTTTATTCACAGAACCTTTGGCCGGTTGGCGCCAAGTTTGTGCGAGCCAAAGACGGACCAAATCGGATTGGGCAGAACAGATCCGCGAATTGCTCGACGTCCACTATCCAAAGGCGAAGCGTATTCGACTTGTCATGGATAACTTGAACACGCACACCCTCTCATCGCTGTATGAAACGTTTTCTGCTGACGTAGCGCTCTCGTTAGCAAAGCGTTTGGAGATTCACTACACACCGAAGCATGGAAGCTGGCTAAACATTGCTGAAATTGAATTGAGCGCAATGACGATACAATGTCTGCACCGTCGAATTAGCTCGATTGAACAATTACAGCAAGAAGTAACGGCTTGGAAAGTCAAGCGCAACCTGGATCAAAAATCGGTCCAGTGGCATTTCACATCCGAGGAAGCCAGGGGCAAATTAAAACATTTGTAACCCTGAAATCTAAAGCGGTCAAGGTACTAGGTTATTTCGCCTTGTCTACTTTTAAGGTTTAAGATCAATAGGTGGTGACTCTTTCATCGATCTCTGCCTTAACGTGGGTGATACTTAAGAGGCAGTTCAGTACGCGTTTGATCGCCACTGGTATGTTTGCGGAGCTCAAGCAGTTACGCACTCTACTAATTCTCGAATGTGAGATGAATTGTGTGGCCAATTAATATGCATCACTCTGCAATAGTACAATTCTCTTGTCCATTTTCGGCAAGGCAATGACTATTGCTTCAAAGTACAATCGACTTCCGTCCGCGCTACCCGACGTAATCCGCCACGACGGACATAACAAGAGAATGTTGCCCCCTTGGCACATCTAGCACTGCGGCGTTCCGGCCACCACCCGATCCTACGGCTCTTCCTGGTTGCTCCAGCGGCGCGCCGTTACATTGACTTCATCCTGCCCAGTACTGCAGATTGTCGAGCACAGGCATACCTTTCAGCATTTGGTGATTAGCAAACGGAAGGTGCGATTCACCACTACCCTGCGGGCCTGCCGTATCGACCAAACAGAAACTCTTTAATCGCTTCGTTATATGCCGCGGCTACAACCGTACTATCAAGGAGATTGATACCTTTTAAAAATTTTGATATGTTCATTTACTTTCGCTCCTTCTTTGTAAAGCATCTTTTGTGAGCTATTGGACAGTTTGCATTATGTGGCCAATAAGCTATTGTGAATAAAGACGATAATGCGAATCTGGCACTGTTCTGCATGCCATTAGTCCGGAGATAAATCAATGTTTCTAGCTGCTCAGGGCCGGACTGGTTCCGGAGCTTCTCAAATAGAGCCGCTGACTTGCGGAACCCCATGTCATCTTCGATCTTAAGCCAGTTGTAGCGATTCCAGGCTTATCCAGACGAAAGAACGGGGCTATCTGCCACTTTGGAACTTTGTGATATTACAAGCTAATTACGATCCGATTAGCTAACGGCTGCGCAGCGAACCTGCAACTAGTGCTCCTGGTTCTTTCCGCGTGATCGGCTGGCTGTGCGGCGGCAAACCTGCAGCTCGCGTACCTGGTTGTTCTTCTGGATGCACCGGGCTGTCCGGGATCGGCATGCTGACGGCAATAATGTGTTCGCCGATGGCCAACTGCAGGGACATTACTCGGTCTACTACTTTATTTTCTATGATAAGTATCTGTTTGTAGTAGGACACCTTCTCCTGTTTGTTCAGTCTAAAGCTTGTTTCTCAATACCTCACGATTTTGTAACCAAAAAACTGCGTCAGATCAGCAACTTCAGTCTTTTACTTTATTTTCTTCAAACAGCGGCTTCCGGCGCAGCCCGAAGGCTCCCTTTTCCGCTGCATTCGATCTTCTGTGCCGCGGGGTACCACCGGTTGCACAGCATAAGCGCATCAGAAAAGCCCAATATAACGACATGGCTGGTCGCTTGGGCTTTTAGGGGGTGACGGGGTTTCACGGCCATATTTTTAGAAACCGATATACCGACAAAAATTATGGAGTAGGAGGTAACGGATCGGTCTGATTATCGGCAGCTGCTAAGGCATCAATCCTGGTAATAATATCAGCGAGCAGCATATAGTCAAATGTCTTTTTTAAGAATGCCCGTTCCAGGTTGTGTTTGTACACACTCACGAAAACAGTTAAAACCATAGAGATAATCAAAAAAATGAATAATAATGCTATCATTCCGTTAAATGACTCCTCATGTTCAATGACGGCACCGATAAAGCCTGTCCAAACGGCAAACAGCATAACACCCAAAAGCGTGATGATATACCAGTTACTATTTTTAATCTTCTCTCCTTTTTTTAGATACACATTGATTAATGTTTTTCTCTGTGAAGCAGGCAGACTCAAGATGGTAGGCAGTAATTCTTTTGACAAATATGCTTCTCGCATAGGGGCGAGATTCGTTGAAAAGATTACCCGTGAAAAGATACTTTCTGTATCCAATAAGCATACGAAGTGAGAGTACTTTTTACGGGCAAAATAAACTTGAGCGAAATAAGCTATCCGCAAAAAAAGAAAGGTTAAAACAAATTGACCTATGACCAAATACTTAACCCATTTATTTTCCGGATTAGAAATGAAAACTACAGGAAGAATAGATATCACAGAAAGGAAAGCCATGATTATAAAAGAGATGTAAGAAGTATTGCGGATGGAGTCAGAAAACGTTTTGGACTTGGTTTGCAACTCTTTAAAAATATCATTCTCCTGTTTAAGCAAATTAAAAATATCCTGATTTGTCACCGTCATTAAAATCATCCTTTCAATTGAATCAGATATATTGGTGATACGATGGGAAAAAGAAGATGTTGCAGAGAAAAGCTATTTGTAGTTACCTCGTGCTCCAGATTCACCAGTAATGATTGCTCCAAAGATCCGCCTGCCGGTGAGGATTCTCCTGATCTCCGGGTTATAGGATCTGCGTTGCCGGCACGGCTTGGCTATCTCCTGCAGATATTTCGGATCTCCCAGCACCCGCTAGATCCGTGGGACCAGCCGCCGGCGCAGCGCATCCAGCCTCTGCAGATCAGTTGCATGCGGGATCTCACTACCCAAAAACTGCTGGGCACCTATAACAAAGTCAAAATGATTAATGGCGTGCAGGATCAGGGCGGCAGCTCGTACAGCCAGGCTAGCTTCTCGCAAACCCAACTGCGCATGGGCACCGCGGGAGCGGTTTACAATACGTGGACGGACAATCTGTCTTCCACCAGTCGCGTAGTAATCAGCACTAAGAAGGCTCCTGCTGATCCCACCAGCGCCGACAAATTCACCATTATAACTTCGCCCCACTCATTACCAAACTTGACCCAGCCTAACCGAAGCAGGCATATCTAAAACAAAGAAGAAACTTCCTTTATAAAAGTTTCTTCTTTGTTTTTAGTAACATTTTGGATTTCCGTGCGTCTAAATCGCAGGGAGTGAATGACCAAAAATGGAACAAGGAGGATATAATAAGATGGAAAAGCTTTTGAAAACGAGCGTCATTGGATGTTTCATCGCATCCCTGCTGATCGCAGGAAGCGCCTTGACTACGGGAACGGCTTCCGCAGCTTCCTCAGCCATCGAAATTAGGATAAATAATCGTTTCGCGGATACGGATGCAGCCCCGTATATTACCAATGGAACTACCATGGTGCCTTTACAGGTGGCTCAAAAAATACCCGGCAGCTCGATACAATGGAATAACGCATCCAAGACCGTCACCCTTACCCGGGACGGGGAAACCATCACCTTAGTGGCGGGTCAGAAAACAGCAAAGATCGGGAATAAAGAAGTGAAATTAGAAGCGGCCTCTACCCTAAAACAAGGCCGTGTTATGGTTCCCTTGCGTTTTATCGCAGAATCGACGGGGGCGTATGTCCTGTGGAATCCTAAACAGCGGGTCGTGTTCGTCGCCAAGACTAGTGAAGAGCTAACGAAACAACTGGCTTCTTCCAGTCTGGCTGAAGCCCGAAGCGCAGCTCTGAAATTCCCCCAAGTTAGCTCTTTGGAAGCCTTCAAAGTCACTAGCGAAGGCGGTGGTGTCCAATATTATTACTTCCCAGAAGGAAAAGCGGACCAGTTCTTCTTAGGTGGCGGCAACAGCATTTCATATTACGAAGTTGTGGGAAACCACAGCGAGGAAAAATGGACAGCTACCTTTGATTCGGTTAAAGCCTCCAGCGGCCTGTTCTTTTTGCCTCTAAAAATCACTAACCAGGACGGCGAACTTCCAAAAATCACGAGTCGTGTAGTTTATTTTGAATTTATGGGACATGTCGGAGAAGCAAACTACGGGTTCGTTGAGCCTAACGGAGAAGTCAAGACCCTGGGGACAAAGGGGATGAATTTAAATCAGTTTTTTGACATTCCGGAAGAGAACAAATCTTAAAACATTTCCAATCGGATAGGAGGCTACCCATTAGTTGAGTAGCCGACCTTCCACACCACCGTGCATACCGTTCGGTACACGGCGGTTCAATCGCTTGAGTGCACTTGACGCAAGCGCTCGTACTGAGCAGGGAAGTCATAATACCCTGCCTGTGCGAGCCTTTCGTTTGTTACAGAGCGATTCAATAATGCGCTTCCGGCTATTCGCCAGTAGCCCAGCCTTGTGTTCCCCCATTGGTAAGCCTGCCACTCCGGTATCCCCAGTTTTCGCAGGTTTTGCACCTTTGTTCGAGGCTTCTTCCACTGTTTCCAGATGTACATCCGCATTCGTCTTCTCAGCCATTCATTCCAGCTTTGCAGAATTCGTTTCATGTCCGCTATGTAGAAATAGCCGATCCATCCGAGAATATAGACCTTTGCGTTCTCCATGACCTCTCGGGCGTTTCTGCCTTGTTTTCGACTCGTGAGTTCTTTCAGCTTCTTCTTTGCCTTGGCTAGAGATTGACGGTGCGCGCGTATATAGACGCCGTTTCCGTTCTTTCCTAACGCAAATCCAAGGAATTTGAAATGTTTCTGTGCCACGACGCTGACCACCTTGCTCTTCTGCGTGTTCATGTGGAGCTTGAGCTTCTTCTCCAAATACGTCCGGCTGGATTCCAGCAGTCGCAGCGCTGCTCGTCTGCTTTTCGCGAGTACGACAATGTCATCCGCATAGCGGATGATCGTCACATCCCGGCTTTCCATCTCCTGATCAAATTCGTTCAGATAGATGTTCGCTAGAAGCGGTGACAGCGGTCCACCCTGAGGCGATCCTTCCTCCGTTGCCCGGCGTACGCCATTCTCCATGACTCCGCTTTTCAGGTACTTCTTGATCAGGTCGATGACGCGGTTGTCCTGGATTCGCTTGCGCAGCAAGTTTAAAAGAAGCTCGTGATTCAACGTGTCAAAGTATTTTGATAGGTCGATCTCGACCGCATGTCCATAGCCCTGTTCCGCATAGGCCTTTACTTTTCGTATGGCTTGCTGGGCGCTTCGTCCTGGGCGGTAGCCGTAGCTTCCTTCCGAGAAGGTCGGCTCGAACAACGGTTGCAGTTCTTGCGCGATCGCTTGCTGAATCACCCGATCTACTACGGTCGGGATGCCCAACTTTCTCACGCCGCTTCCATCCGGTTTGGGGATTTCCTTGCGCCGCACCGGGCTTGGCTTGTACTTTCCTTCCCGGATACTTTGCAGGAGTTCGTCTCTGTTCTCCCGCAGCCACGGAAGTGCCGCTTCGACGGTCATTCCGTCGATTCCGGGCGCTCCATGATTACGTTTGACCTGCTTATACGCCCTGTTCAGATTTTCTCTGCTCAGGATGCGTTCCATCTGGCCCTTTGCACCGTCCCTTTCTTTCCCTTCCCGAGCTTCGATGCTCCGCGCTCCTGCATACCCTTCGCGTTCCACGCTATCTCTTTGCCGGCAGCCCTTTCGGTATTCTGCTTTCATCGCACCGATCTCCTTTCAGTCTGTACTCAAGACTTACGATTGTTCAGCCCTTCCCCCAAAAAAAACCGGTACTATGGCATCTGCTGACTTCTCACAGCAAGCTTTACTCCGTGTTTCGGATTTTTTTTCCCTATTGCACGTCTGTGAGACCTCCCCGGGTAAGAGCGATAACTTTCCCCTCATCTATCTGCCACATCTACATCATGAGATTCGGGCAGTATTGGACTTTACTTTGCATGGCAAGCTCGTCCGTCTCATCATGCCTTATATGTGATTTCTGTTCGTCAGACCGAGGGTTTGCCTCCGGCTTCCTTCAGATTCGGCCTCGCGACCGACACCCTTGCCTTCGGCTAACAGTTCCTACTGCCAAGCCTGTAGCGGACTTTCACCGCCTAGTTATCGCCCATGCCGGGGCACCACACAAAGCGGGCAGCGTCAAGACGTTGCCCGCTTTTTCATGATGTGTCTTCTACATAAATGTAGGCAAAAAGCTCCGTCACAATATGGGAAACCGCATCCTCCCGCGGGATGCGTATACGTTGACTGATGGTTTCAATATCCCCCTGAAACCGCTCGATGATTCGTAGCATAACCTCGGGTTGTTTAGCTTGGCCGCAAGCAGCAGTCTCTACAAATTCGTGGTCTGTGATAACTGCTGTATCATTTTTCGTTTCCACTTGCAGCTCTGTGCCCTCTGGTTGAATCAGTCCGCTATTCCCCTGCAGCCAGCCGATCTGGAGCATGCGGTTCACTGCTTCAGCCGCATAATCCGCCACAGCGGTAAGGCCCCGGATTCCAGCCGCTGCTGCCGCGTCTCCAGTGCCGCTGCCATCGGTAGCCGCAGTTGAACTCAGGCAGCAGTCAATGCCCGGTCAGTCGTTACGATCATTTCCTGTCTGGTGATAATTCCAGCAGGGTTGAATCTTCCATCGGTATTACCGCTGGCAATGCCTTGGCAGTATTTACAGTTTCGTAGTAGTAGCTTCCGGGCAGCACATCCGTAAATCTGGTTGCTGCCGCTTCCGGGCTGCCGTTCAGGCCAAAGGCACGGACCAGCATCACCGCATAATCGGCACGGGTGATTTGCGCTGCCGGGGCGAAGGAACCGGCGGAAACGCCGTTCACTATCCCTTTGGCCGCCAGCACTTCCACCGGCTTCTTCGCCCAATGCGAAGCGTCCAGATCGTTGAACGATATACGGTTCATCACCACTGCATAAGTGCTGAAATGCCGGGCTATAAACGTAACCGCTGCGGATACGGGATCGTATTTGCCGCTGGCAACCGGATGGCTTACTCCGGCCTGATCTTATATTGGACTGTCAAATTGTCAGAATTCAACAGCTCAGCGACGGTGAGCTGGTAAGGAATATTGACCTGAACTTGTGCCGGGGATTTCTGCCAGCTTATTTCCTTACCGCCGATGCTGAGGCTGAGCTTAACCACCGGTCTTCCTCCGCTCGCTGCAGTCATTTCTGCGGGCAGAGACCCGGCGTCTGCTGCGGAAATCCGTAGTACTACCGCTGCATTCTGCGCTGCCCGCTCCGCAGTCACCATGCCTCCGGGAAGCACAACGGTTCCAACCGCGGTTTGGATCTCCAGGCTCTGCCCATTCGCAGCTGCGCTCAAGGCTGCTGAGAGAAGCGACACCTCATAGGCTGCGGCACCTGCGGCCTGATTCACTGCAATGACTACCCGCTTACTGTCCCACCTTCAGCGGCCGCCAGCGCAAGCGCCTCATTAAGCGCTTCCTGCGTAACGACAACCTGCGCGGCAATTCCTACTCCGGAGTCCCGTCATTCGGCGGTAGCGGGTCTTGGTTTGGCGGAGGAAACGTTCATGGTCATTATTCATTCTGTGCAAGTAGGACGTACCATAACACGCAAACAATCCTGCCCCAAATCTATTGCTGTAGAGCTCAAAGTTCTCGACCATTTTACGGTCTTCTTTGCGGGTATAGGTGCGTTTCAATTCGGCACAAAGCCATTTGTATTCGAAAACATTCTGAAGTCTGCGGTTTCGGCGTACTCAAAATATGTGCGGGATCTTGAAGAGCCTCAGCCAATGCTTCACTTACGGGGAGCGGAAGCTATCCAACCTTTCAAACAACTTTGATAGAATCGTTACCTCCCAGATATTTGTGATTCTCGTCCGCATTTGGCTCTGAATTCATCAGCGTGGCCACGGGGATTACCGCCGCCGAAAGACAATTATCGCTCCTGGTGTTTCTCTGGATAATGCCGGTACGTAAGCTTTTGCTTTGTATTCCCAGGGGCGGCTATGGCGATCGGAGAAGTCAGTGGCCCTCGATCTGCAGCTACGGCAGCCGGGAGACAGCTTTTTCCGATTTTGGATCCTTCATAATATCAGCAAAGGCTTTGAGCTTCAGATTGGATTTCTGTGAAGTTATAATTATGTAACCAAAGTACATATTAAAAAGCCGCTTACAGAATGATTCTCTGCAAGCGGCCTGAAATTTAATATCTTTCTATTATCACTTCAATTTAATAAATGCATAGAGATCTTATTTTCTTGCCAAGAAAAAACAATTACACTGTTCTGTCGGTAATCCAATATAGTCCCTTTTATTTGATTAAATTCGTGTATTGTGGACAGCGTTTTAGCATCAAAAATATATTGTTTGCTAAGCAAATTCACAAGTAACTTCCCATCCGCTGTTTTGTTCGCTGTAGGTAGACCGTCTCCCTCTGGCAAGGTTAAATTTGCTAATATTCTTTCCTTTACTAAACCCTCCTGATTAAATAAACTTATTTTTTTGGTATGAGTATTAAATACCAAATATTCAGACCCCGCTTTAAAAGCAAACCCAAATTGATCGATAATTCTTCCCCATATGGTTTTTCCTTGTGGTGATACAGCTATCAGTTTTTGTGTTTTAGGTTTAGGAATTACGGAAAAAATAAAGGTACCATCATCGAGTGCAAAGGCTGTGTAAAAGTTCACATATGTTCCTTTGGGGAAGTTGTATTGAAATGAGCGCTGTAAGGACGAATTATACACATCGACTTTTTGAGTATCGCCTTCCTTTGTTACTACTTCTATGGCGATCTGATTCTTCGTCACTGTATTTAACTTTCCGGATACCACCTTACTCACTTTCTGTTTACCATTTTTATCGAAAGATAGGAATTGAACCGTTTCTGCACCAATTTTCATTGATTTCTGAGCTGCTATGATTAAGGTCCCATCCCCCATACGATATAACTTGCCATCAGAGAGCGCTAGCTCTCGTCCTATGCGTTTGCTCCAGTTTTCCTTACCGTCAGGACTCACAGAATAAAGGAGTCCCTCAGACGAGAAATAGGCGTATACCGTGCCATCGGGTGCATAAGCAAAAGGGCCTTCTGTACTTGGCCATCCATATCCCGCCTTAGCAAAGGAGAATACCCATTTAACCTTGCCCGTTTTGGGATCTACGGCTCGAAGTGTATCGGGTGACCAAACCTTAGTCTCTGAAGCTCTTTCTTCTCCCACATGTAGATACAATGTTTCTTTACCAGGGACAAAGAAGCTCTCTTCCTGGATAGGTATGTAATCTGCATTTGTCGTCTGGGACCAAACTGCTTGTGGTAGCGAATCATAGTTCTTTGCAGCAACCACCCCGGTCACATTAGCAAAAGCGAAGGTTGCTACAATGAAACTAACTAACTTCTTTTTCACATGAATAACCTCAACCTTCATTTATTATTGATAATACGTTATTTCTAAGTCTAGCTGATGATTCCAATGCAGCAGCTGTTACTTACCCAATTCTTTGATGATCTGGTTGGCCACCTGGAGTAGCAGCTGCTCCCTCTCGGTCATTGGCTTACCAGCAATTTGATCCTTTAGAAATCTGTTCTCGTTTTTAAGATCTGAAATCTCTTGCATTTGATGTAAATACATTGTTTTCAGCCGTTCAATTTCTTTTAAAGCTTTTTCAGATTGCTCTCTATAGAATTCTTCCAACCTTCGCCCTCCCTATAAAAACATTGTATTTTCATTACTTCCAGCTGATCGACTCCACCGCAGCCTTTTGGGCCTCAACACTAGGTGTCATATAAATCATTTATTTTCCAGCGTTCCAATCTCAGTTCTGACAACAATTCCTTTGTTCAATAGTTCTTGAGCAAAGAAATAGTCAGCTTCGCTATCTGATGAAGCAATAATGCTGAAGACCTCTCCTTCAAAGGTATATCTATATTCAACCAGGAATGTATCATCTATAGGCGCTGAGGATAGCTTCCCTTCTATGATACTTACAACAACAGTCCCTTTGGGCGTTTGAATGTAATCACCTGGCTTAAGTACACTTTTCCGAGGATCAAAATTCGTTCGATCAATCCAGCGACACTTCCAGGTGGCACCTTTGTCAGAACTTACTTGATACCTTGCCTTTGCCATGCTTGCCCTCCTTCATTTTAAGTCCAGCTGATCGACTCCACGGCAATTACTAAACCTTCCACTTCAAGAGTCATATAAATCAATGTCTATTGAAATCGTTAATTTCACTGATACCTAGTGGGCTAACTTCAAATACTTTATAATCTGGATTGTTTGCGTATAGCTTCAAAAATTCAATCATTTGTGGCATTCCAAAAAAGGACTTTGATCCAACTTGCGGCGGAACAACGGCATGGCCTTCTTTCACTAAATGATCCAAACCGATATTCGTCCGTTTCACCCATCCCGTTAACCTGAACCAAATCACCAGCAATACAGTTATAACAGGCCATACGCATTCTCCTTTCTGCGCTATATGCGCCTATCATTCCGACTCTAACATGCTCAAATCGGCCACAACATCACGCCCAAACGTTAAACGCAGCATATGTACGATCTCTTATTCACGACATGATAGTTTAAGTTCTAATCTATCATCGCTTTCCAATTCAAATTCATACGTATACGGCAAACTCCTAACCAAACCCATTTCATAACTCCGCCCCCTTCCTGAACAATATGAGACTACGTTTCAGTATCTTCGAACTATTCAATAGAGCCAATGAGCCGTTTTGCTTGAATCTGTATCATGGCTAAACCTAGTTCTCAATAATATTATAGTTTCTCTATTAAAGTATCCCATGTAAGTTCAAGAACCCCTGTCATATTTTGTGGTTCATCTGAAATATATGTTATAACTGCATTCTTCTCTGGTAGCATTACAACATATTGACCATATAAACCATCCATACGATATGAATTAGAATATGAGTTCATCCATATTTGATAACCGTAACCTTGATGATGGTCTGCCGTAGCAAAATACGGAGTAAAATCATTGGTTTTTATTTGGACAGATGTTGCTTGTTCAATATAACTTGAAGGAATAAGTTGCTTACCCTTCCAAATTCCTTTATCAAGAATCAATTGTCCAAATCTTGATAATTGCTCCGCTGTTAAATATAGCCCTGAAAATCCTTGAGAAATTCCTTTTGGACATGTATCCCATTTAGGTTTCGGTATATCTAAATGTCTGAATATTTTTTCATCCAAATATTCATTTAGGTTACTCCCCGTAGTACTGCTTATGATTTTTGAAAGCATATATGTTGAAGCATTGTTATATGTAAAGTGAGTACCTGGTTTGAATATAATCGGTTCATAAAAGAACAATTGAGAAATATCCCATTCTTTACCATTACTCCAATCTGCCTTCATAACTGGGCATTCTGCATGTCCAGTTCCCATACAGAGCAAATCATGAATAGTCATCTCTTTTAGATATTCATTTATTGGTACATGTTGAATATCTGGGAAAAAATCTATAACGAGGTCACTAATTTTAAAGTAACCTTCACTAATAGCAATACCGACTGCCATTGATGTAAACGTCTTACTTACTGAATACAAGAGAGTAGGCTTTTCTTCTTTAAAATCATGTTTAGCAATTATATTACCATCTTGTCTAACAATTACATTCAGCACATGAAGATTCTGACTTTTTACGGACAACACTAAATCATTCAATAATTCATTATTCATATTGTAACCTCTCCATCATTTATATCTTTTTTGACAAACCTTAATTCATATAATCTTCGCGCTGTGCAATAAATCCAAAGATTTTCTCCTGGAGTTCGATCTAGTCGTTACTTCTCACAAAGTAGTGTCCGCTGATGGAGAGAGTGACCATCTTCTTTAGATATGAACTTATTCTTTCATTTAAACTCTCAGCTGTATGGTACTCATCGATATCATTAGGGGAAAACAAGTGCTCCAGATCATTTGACGAGCCCAAGCTTTTAACAAATGGATTGATTTCGGATTCAAGCAATTCAATTCCTTTACTGGCTGCCCGCGCTACCATAAGCGGATCAACTAAATTTAATATTTTTGATTTAGGCGGTTCATAAACATCATATACCGGTAGTTGGATTCCAAAATGTTCGATTATTGAAGCAAGTTGACTGGACGTCGAATAGGTAAT
Organism: Paenibacillus sonchi; assembly: GCF_016772475.1. Taxonomy (NCBI): domain Bacteria; kingdom Bacillati; phylum Bacillota; class Bacilli; order Caryophanales; family Paenibacillaceae; genus Paenibacillus; species Paenibacillus sonchi. The sequence continues at coordinate 155,604 of NZ_CP068596.1, read as the reverse complement.
ATTAAGTGAGTCATTATCAATGTAGTGAATAATGTCGTCACCATAATCCTCATCGGGTTTAATTTCATAACGCTTAAAATATTCCCATGAAGTGCCCATAACTCTCCCCCTTAACTCTAAATGCTGTAATTTAATGATCAATATGCGTCTACAATTCATTAGGTCCAGCTGATCGACTCGACAGCTGCTTCCAAATCCTCAACACCAGGAGTCGTATAAATCATAGTCATTTCGATATTCGGTTTGCCATCTTCCTTGTAATGGCCCATGAGCATGGCCACTCGATCCAGGGGAACCGGCGGTTTCGCAGTTGCCAGGTCATGCCCAAAGGTGTGCCTTAAGGCATGACAGGTAAGGTGAGGGATTTGAGTCCGCTGCCGATATTTTTTGATCATATGCTGTATTCCGCGTTCCGAACATTTATCGGATCTCCTTGACACGAAAAGGTACGGGCTGGAGGAATCCCTCTCTTTTAGGTAGTTCTGCAGCACAGCTCGCAGTTCAGAGTTTATGGGCAGCTCCCGATCCTTATCCCCCTTCCCCGGATGTAGGCTGTTTTCTTCCTGTCGCTTAACGTGAGATCAGTAATCTGCAGATCACAAAGCTCATGCACGCGGAGCCCTAAGCGAAGAAAGGTTAGCACAATCGCATTCTCCCGTTTCCCCGCTAGGTTCCGAACTTCCCACAGCAGCGCATTCTGCTCATTGCGGGTAAGCCACTTTGGAGCACGGCGAGCTCTTGCTGGCTTTTTGATCGATCCGACCGGATTGTCAGGATGTACCCTTGTTCGGCAAAAAAACGAAAGATGGCGTTGAGGTGCACGAAGGTGAGCTGATTGGTTGCCGGCCAAGCCGGCTTGCCTCCTCTTCCCCCTGCAACCAACAGATGCCGTTTGAAATCAGCGATGTCCCTTTGGGTCGCATAGGCAACCTCGATCGGATGATCCGGTGAAGTAGACTGCATCCAGGTTTCAAATCGTTTCCAGCTCACACTATAGCTTTTTACCGTTTTATGGGAAAGCCCTTTTTTCTCTAGATGATGTAGAAATTCTTCAAGCATATGTATCTCCTTCTCCAATTATATAACACGTCGAAAAAATCCGCTCTTATCAAACGGTGGAATACGGCTTTCACTCTTCCATTGCAACAACGCATATTCGAATCGAAAAAATAATGAAGGATTTAACGGAACTTTTTAAGAAGCGCCAGGACAATTTCGAGGATCTTAAATTTTTTGCTATTGAAGGCAAAAAAGAAGATGTGAAATTTTGTTCCGGCAAAGGCGAAGGCTATCGCAGATGCATCTATGATTTGCTCATCTCTTTTGGGCTCACCGACACGGAGCTCTATAAGGAAAATGATGAACGCTTTGAGTTGTTGTATCTCAAGGAACGGGAAAGAGACTTGCAGAGTTAAATTTGGATAGCCGGTTCCCTTCCCTGTTCTTCAGGTATGCGTTGATCATTTTTCTCCAAAAGCAAAAAATTTAAAAATAAAAACAAGGGATGGGTCACAGAATGCTGAAGAAATTACCTGTAATTAAAGAACTCATTAAAAAAAGAGAAGAACGTAAGGATTCTCGGTCCCGTCAATTACATGATCTAATCATTGGAAGTACCGGGACAGGACGAAAGATTACTACATCTAATCCTGTGGAAAGGAACGTAAAAATGAATGAAGAAAATGACAGAGGATGATAGAGCAGAAGAAGTGGATCCGGGGACGATCATCAAATTGCTTCAAAATGGTTGTCTATCTAATGACAGGTGAAGAATTGATTTCACTGCTGGCCACCGGTGAGCTGGTGGGATTTGATGGGGAGTTAGCCCCGTTTTATATCTGAAATGCAGTATTTCTGACCTTGCAAGAAACCCCGCCAGTATAATCACTCAGAGTTACTCTGTCGGTTCAAAAACGTATAGTATCATTTTCTTAATGCTGCTAAAATGTTCTCATATTCTAGCAGAGGAGCAAACTAGAAATGTTTAAAACTAAGAGATTACTTTCATGGCTGGTAGTTGTTCTGTTCTTATCTTCAATACCATTCAGACACGTAACAGCCGAGGGAATGAAGATTGAAGCGGAGGTCACGGCGGTGACTGATGGCGATACCTTTACCGTTAAAATGCCCGATGGCAAAAAGGAAAAAATTCGACTTCTGCTCGTTGATACTCCCGAGACAAAACACCCTGACAAACCAGTGCAGCCGTTTGGTCCGGAAGCCAGCGCCTATACAACCAAGATTCTAAAAGGACAAACCGTCGAGCTTGAGTTTGATGTGGCTCAAAGGGATAAGTATGGACGTCTGTTGGCTTATGTATACATAGGCGACAAAATGCTAAATGAACTTTTGCTGGAAAAGGGTTATGCCCGCGTGGTGGTCTTCCAGCCAAATGTAAAGTATGTGGAACAATTTAGGAAAATCCAGAAAAAAGCACAAGCTGCGAAATTAGGGATTTGGAGCCTCGAAAATTACGCTACTGATAAACCAACAGCTACACCAAAACCTACAACTAAACCAAAAGCAACTACAAAGCCATCGGCCACTAATAAGCCCGCTGCAACAAAGAATCCGACTGAAAATGTGTATTATAAGAATTGTTCAGCAGTAAGAGCAGCCGGCGCAGCACCGCTCCATAAGGGTGAACCGGGCTACTCTAAAAAGTTGGACCGGGATGGTGATGGAATCGCGTGTGAATAAGACGAACCCCAGGGTAATCTCCTGGGGTTTTGTTATGCTGGATCATTTATTTAAAATAATCTTTCAATGAGTTTCCAAGTTCCGAGGTATACTTAGTCAACCGCAGGCTGATCTCGGTACGCATTACATCGCGCGTCATGCCAAATGGCCCCTCGTAGCCCCGGCAAAAGATTATGTAATTAGATATAAAATCGTCTTGCTCATCCTCCAGCACCTTGATATTGCGCTTCTTCAGCTCCTTTCGCAACTGATAGATGTCCTGCATTATCCGTCGCTGGATGGCTTGCCCGGCCAGCGAATAGGCCCGTTGCAGAATGTTGCCGGAGTGCTCGATCTCCTTGAGGCTCTTGCCAACCATGGTGTCTATGTAAGGGAGCAAGATGAGGTCGCGGACCATCGTCATTTCATCAATCGTTATCATATTATTCCTGGCATGCTGCTGCGCCTCAAATTGATCAGTATGCTCGGTCATGATCATTTTTGTTTTCCATCGCTCGTTCCCCTCCAATTTGGACACGGTGACCCCTCCTTAATGATAAAGCCAGTAATCTATGTTGGTGCCGCCCCTACCACTCTGCACGCCTCTCTGCGGATAACTGTCATAAGGTACACCCCTTTCCCATCCCTCAAGAATGACGGCTGTCTCGATAGGCTGAGACGCTTCCCATGATATGTAATTTTCAGCAGCCAGTATTTTAAACCCCTTTATAATATCCGCTGGCCGCCGCCCGCTTAACCGCCTTAACTCCGGGAGCGTCGGCATCCGCCTGAAGTGATAACGAAACTGTGCGATGATCCGCAGCAGCTTGCGTGGAGTATCATCAAGCATATCTCCGCTCCTGCACCGGTTGCCAGGCGAGGATGTTTACGGCCAGAAAAACCCGGGGCGCGCCGGTGGTCAGGCAGGTTGCCCGAATGCGGCCGTCACGGACTCCCTTAACCTCTATCTTCCTCTGTGTGATTTTCCCTGCTTTATCAACATATACGATTTCGATGGTTTGCCCTATTGCCATTTTCATCTTCATCGCCTCCAAAAAATAAGAACGTTTGTTTGTATTATAACCACGATAGGAATTTTTAAGCAATGGAAAAATAATCTATCTGTTTCTGTTGACATGCGTTATCGCACGTGATATATTATATTCAAGAAGTGCGATAACGCACTATTAAGGAGGAAACGAAAATGAAAGAGGTCATGGTAAGAGCTTGGGAAATTGCAAGAGGTGCTGTCGTACGATTTGGTGGCAAAGTAAAGGAATACTTCGCCCAAGCTCTTGCTATGGCTTGGAAGGAAGTTAAGGAAGGAGTGGCTGTATTGAAACCAAGTAAGTTTGTAGTATTCGATTTCGTAAAAAGAACGAAAGAAGCCGCGACTGCTTACCATGAGTTAAACAACGCTAGAAAAACAACGCAGTTCGGTCCTGCTATGCAAATCAAACTTGAAAAAGCAGCCGTCTTGGCATCGGATCTAAACAAAGAATTGAAAACGATGTTAGCTCTCTTCACTGAAGAAGAACGCAATGCGATGCGAGCAGAATTTAACTCTAAATAAACTAGCTGACAAAGATAAACGCTGCAGGCTCAACAAGGAGCCGGGCATGAGGAGCAGGAAATGAACAGAGAACAATTTGTAAAAACAATCAAAGAGACCGGATTCGAGTGGTGTGGTAAATACTATAGTTTATTGGAGGTTGACGGAGTATACTACAGTGCTGTAGTACTTCCTAATGGAAAATTGGTTTTGTCTCAATGTGATCGACCAGGGGTTTTGGCAGATTACGACACCATTAAAAATAATAAGATTAATTTTATCAAACGTTTTGTAATATCACCGGGGGATGGATGTTTTCCAAGGGACATTGAGGCCCAATGGACCTTGTCCATTGACCACGAGATAGACTGGTTGAGGGATTTCACCATCCTGATGGTCTCAGAAGAAGAGAGAATCGGGCGGGTCGTTGGTCGTGATTCTTATGGTGAATTTATTCATCTTCCGGGTAAAAGCTATAGCGGTATTTATACCGGAGTACCGCCACAAACTAGCGAAGATCAATTATATACATCTGTTAAGGTCCGCAAATGGTCCCCGCTAACAAATCAATAAATAATAGACGCAGACACGCAAAGGTGTCGGGCAAAAGGAGAATAGACATGGATATTCAAAATTTTAAAGTAGCAATATCCTCTTGGCCGAATGAGTTCGGGAAAGAATACTGGACAATTAGTGATGGAGTTAACGAAAAAGGAGAGTTTGAAAGTGAAGAAGAGGCAGAAAATAACATGTTACAGATCATCCAGAACTGGCGGTGCGACTCCTAATGAGTGATAATCGCAGCATAGCATTTGGCCGCCTGATAGCTATAGCAAATGTGTTGGGGGATCGGGTGCTTGATAAAGGCGTCCCCTCTATCTCTTCACAATACCTGGACAAAATTGCCCGTCAGCCAGAAAAAACAATTGAGGCAATCCATCGCAAATTATTGGATTACACCCACAAGTTCGGGCCGGAAGAAATGGTTTTGTTGGACATGTTCGGAGAGATTATGTCCAGTTTAAACCTTGAAGAGTTCACAAATGACCCATTGGGTAGTGGATACTTGCATTCGTTTTACACCCAACAAAACGCTCTAAATGATGTAATGGGTGTTGAAGAGGCGGCGGAACTATGGGGGTTATCTCCGGGAAGAATAAAAAACATTTGTGCCGAAGGTAAACTCCAAGCTCGCAAGATTGGTAAAACATGGGTCATTGCCAAGAATCAGCCTAATCCAAAGGTATAAGATTAATTAGAAAAAACACTGCTCGGTACATGCCTAGCAGTGTTTCCATTTGAGGGAGTGTAATTGTTTTGGAAGTAGAGTTCATAAACTGGGTACGTTCAGAAAGCGCGGCACCAAGTACAATACCATATTGGACTTCTCGATATAGGGAGTTCATGAAATTTTGTAATACAGAAGGAATAGATGTTAAAGATCTGAATGTTGAGTTGTCACGGAAGTACATGGTTTTCTTGCTTGAAAGGCCCAATTATCAAACAGGTGGAGAGCTTTCGAGCTCAACCAGAGCTAAGCACTATGATTTCCTAACCGTCTTCTCACGCTTCCTTAATGAGATAGGCGTTATTGAATGCCATTTAACATTAGGGATAAAACGTCCAAGACCACGATATAAGGTCATCAATAGTCTTAGCCAAGAACAACTCCATGCAGTGCTTCAAACCGTTAAGAAAATTCGAATAAGCAAAGCATCGCGGGAAAGAATTGCACTGTTAATATTTTTGATTTCAAGTACTGGATTACGTGTAGGTGAGGCACTTCCTGTAAAACCAATAGATTTTGACTTCAATCGTCGTATTGTTACTGTTAATGGCAAAGGGGACCGTGAAAGAGAAGTTCCATTTGGCTTTGAACTTTCTTACCTCATGCAAAAATACATAGAAGAAAATCAAGTAGAACAAAATTCATATTTGTGGGCAACGCATACTGGTAATCCAATGGCCCAATCGACTTTTAGAGATGCTTTAAGGGACATTAAGAAGTGCCTTGGAAATTCATTCGGGATCAATCTCATTAGGTTAAGCCCCCACACCCTACGCCACACATTTGCAAAGAGGTGGGTTGTTAAGGGAGGGAACTCGATAGCATTAGCCCGAATCCTTGGGCATTCGACTGTTGAAATGACGGACAGGTATGTGAGGCTATGGGGAATAGATATAAATTCAGCATATGACAACTGTAATCCGTGTGAAGGTTTGAACATGCCGAATTATGATTAATCCGTAAAAAAGCAATAAAAAAAGCCCGCCGACCAGTGAAGGTTGACGGGCTTTTTGATGCTTCATAGGCTCCAGGTTGTCCTCTCCTAGTGCTCATCAGTTGATTCCTCTAGACGGGAAACGCTGGCCAGTTCGTCTTTAGGTGGGTTCGAGGTTGATTTAGAGTTCCCCTGAGCATCGGTCCTACACAAGACCAGAAAAATGAATCCCAGATTTATTCCAAGAAAAATCATGAGCCATAGTGTTTCCGAAGTGGATAATTGTTGCAGTACCGGAATAAACATAGCCGCTCCTTCCATATTTATTGTTTGTTGCATACCCGAAGACGCCACGAAAACCCGACTTCACATCTATTGGATCCAACTTCTTTTTTTCTTTTATAATAGTCTTTCTTCACCTCATACTCATTTAACAATCGGTCCAATTCCTGGGACTTGATCAATACCTGTCGATCCGACACTCCATATTTTTCAGCTAAGCGGTTCAGCTCCGCCCGTTTCCGCTCTATGTTCTGATGGATTAATCCCATTCTAAACTTCTCCCACATTTTATATTTTTCTCCATTTTACTTGGGGTTAGCGAACTCCAAGAAAAAATTCATTTTCAAGTTGTGCCAAATATGTGAACAAAAGGGGCAAGAAATATAAATAATGAATCTCATGGAGACAATATTATCATAATATGAATTATATAGTATACTCCCTTCTCTGTCCTTCCTTCTTTACACTTTTTTAGTGAGGAACAATGTCGAATGGCAGGAGACAGAAACTGATGGTGCAACAACAAGCGAAAAAGCGGGTAGGCGAACTCATTCGCCTGCACCGCAAGATGGCGGGATGGACACAGGAGCAATTGGCCGAACGCGTGGGGACTTCCTTCTCTTATATTGGAGCATTGGAGCGGGGAGAACGAAATATGACAGTGGATACGCTTGAAAGTATTGCATCCGCCTTGCAGATCGATTTTTTTGATTTGCTGCAGCCGGCCAGCATGGGGAGCGAAACTACAGAATACTTACTAGCCATCCACCTTCTGTTGCAAGCTCATGAGGTGAACGATCAGCGCCGAGCGTTATTCGTCTTAAGAGAAATGTTTCGAAAGGATTAAACTGAAAAAGCCCTCGGCAACTGAATGCAGAGGGCTTATTACTTGCTATCCAATTTTAGGATCCGTCCCCATGCGTTAGCGGTGTTACCAGCGCCGTCAGGCTAGCTTCCGGAGGGACGGGCTGCAGATATCCGATAATAAGCACACTACCAAGAATTGTAGCCAGCAAGAGAGACATGAGACGTTTTCGCATCTTCGATCACCTCCTTCATCAGAGATTCATAGGCATACAAATGTTCAGGACCAGCCTTGTGCCGGTATGTATCCATGTAGGCCGTACAGGTTAACATCACATCGCGGTTATTTGTGGAGATGGAGTAAGTCATCCCTTGTAGCAACCAGTCCATCCCAAGGTGGTACCTGCCACGCTCGAGTTCATATGTGGCCAGTTGACAGCAGAGAAGAGTATATCGGCGCAATGAGCTGGAGGAATGGTAGTAGGAATGATTCTCCAATACTTGTGGCTGTCGAAGCGCCTCCAGCGGTTTAGTGTAATGCAAAATTACTTCGTCTACATCAAAACGAAACCGATTAGCTGCAGTGATTATACTCAAAAATCCCGGTAGCCACTCTTCCATATTCTTGTCCAAAAAATCAACGTAATCTGGCACCTTCTCGGCATGTCCCAGAAGCATGAGCAAATCGAATCGATTTCCCTCGGCAAACAGAGTAAAACGTTTGACTTCTTGCCAACCGGTTTCGTCTAACTCATCGAACCAGCTCAGGTCCTGGTACTGGGCAATAAAGGGAAAAGCTTCCTCATAGCGTTCCAACCATACCAAAGCATTGCCTTTAAGCATGTAACTTTGTCCGTAGTATACGACCAAATGACGCTCTGTGGGTAGTCGTGTTCTTTTGACCAGCCCCCGGCGTACGCGCTCTCTTTGCTGTTGGAGCAGAACAATAACCAATGCTCGCATTTCATCTGCGACTTGCAGTACTTCATCCCATTGTTGAAGGGTGAAATACACATTAGCCATCTGCAGAAGTGCATCGAGCTGGTGATGTTCGTCCAGTCGATTTCGGAAAGGTGCAAACTGTACAGTCGCTTCAAAGTTGGCCTTCAGATCCATCCCCAACCGCGCCCGAAACCATTTATACTGACTGATGGCCAAACGTTCTGTATGCTGCTTAATTTCAGTATCGCAGACAAACCGATAAAAAGGGATCGAAGCTTCCCACTTCCCCTCAGCAAACAGCGTCTCTGCCAAAAGAAATACATCCTGAGTGTGGACCGGCTTCTCCATCAGCAACGACAATATGGTTGCAATCAAATCCTCCCGTTTCAGATCCACGCAGCGAATCAGGAAGGTTTTCAATTGCTTCCAGTGAATCTTGCCGTCTGTAAAGCATTCCATAACATAAGCATCATATAACCAACCTTCAGCTTGTCCCAAGGCTTTGGCGATCTGATCCAGTTGACGAATGGACATGGACTTTGGCCGGTGACGTGAAAAAAACGCGCTTAATACCCCGCGGTTAATCCCGGACTGCTTTGCCAGCTCCTGTAAAGTGATCTCTTGTCGAAGAAGTTGATGTTCAATGAGTGTATGTAAGGAGTAGCCTCTATTCTCCATATGATCAAGATTGGAATTGAGGTTAATGCATTCGATCATGATACCCCTCCCTCTTCGCTTCAACGATCTCCCTTCTCTTTCTTCCAGTTATATTCAGAGTTAAACGATGAATAAAAATATTTAAATTAAAGTGACAAAATTATCACTGGAAGATTGAGAGGTTATTTGTAGATCAATGCGTTATGGGAAATTATAACATGCAAATTTTATTGCGACAACTCTACTTATAAATAGTCGCAATAGAGTCCTCCACTGACTCCTGTCATTCCTCTACACTTTATAAGAAGGAGAGGTTGTGGTAGCCTTGACAACATTTGCAGAACAGATAGGGGCAAAAATCCGGCTGCATCGAAGCCGTCAAAAATGGACACAGGAGCAACTTGCGGAAAAAAGCGGTACGACTGCCTCCTACATTGGGCAACTCGAACGCGGAGAAAAGGACGTCCGGATACAAACCTTGGAGAAAGTCGCGACTGCCCTTGGCATGAGCGTCTATGAAGTGTTCGACAATGAACAACAAGAGGGAGTGTTAATCAACAAGAAATGGGTGTGGGAAAGCGTGTTGCTCTTGCTGCGTCACAGTCATGAAAAACAGCATCACGCTTACCGGATACTCAAAGAGCTGCTGGAGCCGGAGCATCTGGAAAAAGCCCCTGAACCTAAGCAGTAAAGGCCCCATTTAGTCGATCAGCATCAAATCAAACCCGCCCGTCCAACGGGTGGGTTGCTCTTGGGGTAAAACCCCCTGTTGCAAACCGAATGGGTTATCGTACACTTTTACACTCTGTTTATCTATGTCAGGTGCTTCTTGTTCACGAATGTATTTTGCATGGTGGCTTAATTTAAACCCACGGTTCTCACATAGTATCCTTCCGCCTAATGTTTTCGATTCCCATATTTATACTTTAGTTGGGCATGCTTCTCAAAGATCATTAGAGCACTTTTTCCTTCAGATATCCCATAAATACGAAACAACTTATCTTACTATCATTAGTAATTAGGTTATTTCAGCATATGACACTCAAACCGATATTAAGAAAAAAACAAGACTGTAACTCAATATAGAGTACAGTCTCGTTTTTGCAGCAGCTTTTATACCAGGATGGCCTTATATTTCAGTATATTCATAGTTAATTGAAAATATTCAAATGCTGCTTAATTAATTGGGAGAGGGACATCCGGTGCTGCTTCCGCACGTGAATTTCCCAATTGAGCATTGAAATTAATAACGTGTGTGCGAATAGAATTGGAGGCAAACAACTCATTCATTAATATGCTGATCTGTAGAGCTGCCATTTCATTCGCAATCATTCGTTGAGGTTGAGAAGGTTCCAAACCACAGTTATGGGATGGAGGTATTAGATCATTCGAATCAATGGGGTAGATTCCGTGAATCGGCTGAAGAATAACCTCCCCCTTCTTTTTTAGGCCAACCACCACTTGACCTGAATAACCACTTTCTAAGTGATCTTCAAGTTCTGTATCCGTCCATTCATCTTCCTGCTTATCTCCATTCTCAGGCAAGTAAATACCTTCAATCCCTGCATCAATATAGACAAGATCATCACTATGATTAAAGTAATCATTCATGATCTTCCGGGAAAAGTCATTATCTACTGCCCCTATCAATACTTTCTGAATATACTGCCTCTGTGAGTGTAAATAACTCGTATGGGAGAATAAGCTCTCCAGCTCCTCTACTGACTCAATATACTTCTCTGCAGAGGAACCAATTTTCAATCCGTAAGTAGAGCCATACCTAGAGGATAACACCTCCGATTTTTTGAGCCCCAAATCACGAGTGATAAAGGGTTGTCGTAAAAGGTTACGCTCTTCAATAACATCCGGATCTGCAAGCATCAGGTATGAGCGAACATCACTGAATGCACTCATCTGTTTCGTTATGCGTTGTACAGCGTATCCGCCTGTTCCACCGCTTCCGATCAAAACTATGTAGTACATAATTTTAGTGTATTCTGGATGAAAATTGGATAATTGAATCATCATTCTCCTCCTAAACGATCCTTTGTGTTTTCACCTGAACCTGTTCATGCCAATCTGACGGGTAATCTTCCACCAAAATGGAATACGCAGATTGAGTTGGCTGAAATCCTTCAATCAACATATCGGGTATGAGGGGATAAAATGTCGAGCCGCTCCTGCACGAACAACCATCTCAAAGGTAACCTCCTTGGCCTTTTGTATCTTCCCGATGACACCATATAACATCGTTCCCGCCTCATCCTCATTATCGATGTCGCTAAAATAAGCTCTCATCGTGTTATGAGAGTGCACCTCGGCGACCTTAAAGATATGTGCCGGAAATTGTTTATATTGAGGAAACACTCTGGACTTCGAAACCCGTTGAGTAGGAATATCAAGAACATACTCAAGCTTTAAACTGTCCCAGTAAAAAACCCCCAAGACCTCAACCTCGAATTCAGTGGAGTAATCCGCAAAAAAGGTTATTAATTGAGAAAATAACTGATTCGGAATCTTTGGTAATGCCAATTTAAAGCCCTGGCAGCAGTTTTCCAGCTCCTCTACTTCTTCGACTTTAGTGACAAAAACACCAATTGGATTCTCGCGAACTTCATAATAGCCATCCTTTGCCGCTAGGACATTTATAGATTCCATATTTTCAAAAAGATCTTTCGATTTAAAGAAGAATCCTTTTATTCCCTCAGAAAAAAAAGAACCTTTTTTACCTTTGGTTACGATCGGGCATATTAAATTCTTCTTATCGTCCCAATCCATAGTTGTCCGCTGTTTGGAAAGTTCCGGATAGTATTTTTCTAACCGTTTCCGTATGGTATCCATCTCTAAGGTTGGCAACGCTTCATCACTAAATAATTTTGTAATTGATATCGTTTTTCCAGCGTAGGCTATAAATGTCCCCCGGTTAATCTCAGGTTTCTTCTCACCTTTGCTATTTGACGTGGTACTTTTTGGCGCCGTAACATTACTCTTGCCGGCAAGCTCTAACTTATTAAGATCTTCTTCACTTACCTCATCCTCTTCAGCGAAAACGTCAAGCTCTTCATCTGCTAGCTCCTCAGGATCAGAACTTTCCTTGCACTCACATTCCGGATCATCCCCGCTCCCTATCAAGCTGAAACCATTTCGCTCATTCTGTGAAGTAGAAGACTTTGCAGCATTTCTACCTCTAAAAAGTGAGAATAATTGAGGCTCATTTTCATTTCTGGTTGTCACTACATTTCCAGCACCTGGTTCCTCTCCATCTGTATGGTCAAATCGTGTAGAATCGGATCCTTGCTCCAGTTCAGAAGCTTCAATACTAATATCTGACTTCCCCTCTCCAACCGATGAAGTTGTTGCAGAAAGACCGTCAAGACTCTTAGAATCCTCTCCCTTGTTACCAATACATTTTTCCGTTCCTTGTTGGGTCTGATCTCCCAAGTTTTTCAGGTCCGTCGAATGATCATCTGATTCAGAACCCTTTGTAGATTTCGGCATAAAGAGCGAGAATAAGTCACCAGGATTTTGATTTGTCATGAACAATTCCTCCAATAGTTATATTTAATGCCCTACATACTGGTCATCATTTAATAGATCGAATGAGTAACTTCGTGTATCCATTCTTTTAAGTTTTGACCTATTGGCTTCAGATATTTCTCCGGAAACGATTTCCCTTTTATCTCTTCCATCAGTTCACGAAAAGTCAATCTTGTATTAATTGACTCGGAATAATAGCTGTCCGAGTTTGGAGTATTAAAAAAGAGATCCGGAATAGAAGATAATTGGGACATTTTTTCGATAGTAGGGAGCTTTTGTGTACCCCAGCACACCTTGTGCGAAGATGCTGAGACATTGGTAAATGGATAACAAAACATCTCTGTCTCTTCGCTGATGCTAAATTGCTCTTCAATTGCAGCAATAAACACTCCCTGAACAACCTTCTTTTCATCTCGTGTAATCAGAGACACTCCAAATATCAAGGACGGGTAAGAAACATCCTCAATGACTGCCTCATGGTAATATACTCTGCGCGAATGTGCTGGAATCTCAAAAAATAGATTTATTTTCGCTGGCCCCTCTGAATAATAAATCGTATTTCTCGGTAATACCGGGGTTCGAATAGCATCATAGTCTAACGATTGAAGCACTGCGTTAGCATAAGCTTCATGCGTATATGTACCTTTACCAATGATGACTCCATCGTGATACTCTTCGATTACAGGAAGCGCATTGTCGCGGAGAGTGACTACCATTTTCATCCCTTTATCTTCGCAGTTTATATTCATCCTAAGCTGCCTCCTCTGAGTTCGTTGAGCCTTGTAGCTTCTTTCTCCGCTCTTGCTGTAATAGCATAATCAATTCCTCATACACTAAACTGTCCGTTCCAACCGATCGTTGGAGCTGAACGCGTACTCCGGAATAAATGGCCTCCCAAGGTTGATCCGATTTAAAATCGACTTCAATATCTGATTCAATTGCCAATTTAGCAATGAATATTCGCTTTAGATTATTTATGAGTTGCATTTTTTGGAGACGAATGGTTTTGATTACTTCGTTTCGCATGAATAAGATCTTTTCCAACAACGGGGAAAAGACCCCTGCTCCGTTCATAATCCTAATGAAAAAACAGTCTTTCGAAAGTTCCCCTTCCATTGCTACATCACTGTAAAAGTAATAGTCATCAACTTTGACATCGAGCAACAGCGTTAGGTTCCGGATATACTCAATCCGTTTTTCACCCGTAAAGAGTGGATATAGGCTTTTGAGTTCAATAAAAGGAACGCGATACTTACTGATCTCATATCCCCCATCAATAATGCTCCACTCGTTTTCTACAGTTCCAAATACTCTCTCAAGACACATCAAAAAGATGCCATCCTGGTCACCAATATAATTAGAGCTGAATTCAATCGGAGCGGTTATAACATCAATTCCCGCCTCTGCAATCATCTTAATCATGGCCATGTTGTCAAGGGTTGCCCTCATTTGGTTTACCTGATCAAAACAGTAATAGGATGTTTCCATCGTTTCCTCCCCTTCGAGCTCTACTAAAAGAACGTTAAGTCTTGATACATTTTCTCCGGTTTAGCATTCCGGATCTGATAGATAATTTCTACATTAAGAAGATATTCGTGAATCGCGTTTCCTTCATTCGGAGGAATATCATAATCCTCAGGATAAATAGAATCATAATCCAAGTAATCCATCGCCATTTCCAGAGCAACCTTTACGTCATTTGAAGTGAAACTCGACCAGTCCACGTCTGCACTGTTGTAGCAGTTATGGGCACAGTCAATAACCTGAAACAATCCGGTTGTGTAAGTCAGAAGATATTCCTTCTGTTCAGGTAAACCTTCTTTTAATCGAGCTAAATTGATATTCAACTCTGCATCTCCTCCCTAATATTGACGAAAAAAAGACCAGAAAACGCGAAAAAAGCGCACCTAAATAGGTACACTTCCGTCTCCTGGTCATTTCATCTTTTTTCTTCGGTGAATCACCGAACACCCACTCTTCAGCTGAAAAATATCAACGAAGAAAAAAATAGATTAATTAATGTCATTAGTATATCACAATTAAAATAACAATACGATAGATCCCAGTAAATTAAGTTGGATGCTATCTGGTAACGAAAAATAGCTCACTTACTATACAAAAAAGTAACCTCTCTGTACATCTAGGCTGTTAAGCATCACATTGCTGATGAATGTTCTTCTTGCAACAGACCGACACGTGGAAATCCGAATGTCTGCCATCCCGTCAACTGCAGGACGATCTTTTGTTGTACTCTTAGATGTTTTTCAGAGACCAGTTCAGCTTACGGAAAATCTGATAGACAGCAGCTACCAGTTATAGACTGCTCATCAGCCCATGCTCTTGATTATAAAAAGTCTGACGACTCTTATATTTCCAATGAGTTAACTGAGCCAGATAGCTTGATCTTCTTTCATTCCATTTATCCCGAAATACAAAGCCGCAATCTTCGATTCGTGTAAATCCAGATAAAGGCCAGTTTTGCTTAGTTGCGTCTGTAACTAGCCGGACCAGCTGCAGTTCTCAGCTCTGTGCACTTGGAAGAGCCAAGCGGAACTACCTGCGGCAGACAGTAGTCCGCCGCTTGCCTACGGCGTGAACAGGTGGGAAGTTTGGGATGAACAGCCCGCAGCTTCGTGCACCATTAACATTTGGACGCAGACGAACGGGGTGTCAGGAAAAAAATTGTATTCTGGTACGCCGGATCGAGCGATAGCAGCTCACACTCCTGATACTTTCAGATCTTTCCCTGCTACGGCATCAATGAAGCGTGGACTACAGTCAGATCGGGCAGCGACAGCTCCAGTCTACTACTTTATTGTCTCTGAAACGTTGCGGATCCAACCAAGACTTTATGCAGCGTTTTCCGTCGCAGCCAGCACAATCGGAAGCTCCAGGAGAGGAGCCGCTGTTTGATCTGGTAGTCTTCCTCGCCACGCTTCAGCCGGAGCATGTAACGTCCAGAAGTCCCGAGAGTACGGGAGCTGCAGTCTGCTCCCCCGTCGTGTGCAGGAACTGTCGGCAACGCCTGAAAATCCCAGGAGAATTCGACCAGCCGTCCCCATCTAACTTCTACGGGAATCTGCCGACAATCCACGCTGTGCCCCACTTGAACTGCCTCTCTTGATGTTGTCGATAGGGAAGTTCTGAAAACCGATTGCATTAGAGAACAGCGCATCCGGCTGACTGTCGCTGAACTGATCTACTGTCCAGTTGCCAGGATGATTGCTTGCGAGGCTGGAGAGTGACAAATGGCGCGGGCCATTGGGAAGTCCTTTGAGCAGTCCGGTAAAAGTGGCAAAGGAGTATAATCACTGTTTGCCGAATTACTTCTTAGACTAAATATCTGAGGGGTAATGAATATGAAAAAGCGATTTAATTCAGTAAATATTGCAACATATTTCTTGCTAGCTGTTGTAGTTATTTATATCCTCTTTACTTTGTTCTTATATTTATTTGTCAAGGATTGGGGTGAAAGTGGAACATTTGGAGATTCTTTCGGCGTACTAAACGCTTTGTTCTCTGGACTCGCGCTTGCCGGTGTCATTTATACATTGAATCTTCAAGTGAGAACATTTGAACTTCAGCGTAAAGATTCGGCATTCAATATAATGCCTCTACTCGTTGTAGAACCTAAAAGTGGTGTGAGAAATGGATATCAACTACTTGTAACTAATATTGGTAACGGAACGGCTATGAATATTGATTTAGAACCGTTTCCATTAACGAGTGATTTTTCCGTAGTGTTTAAAGCAGATCGTCGCATGATGAGTTTAAAGGCAGGGGAGACGAAGGAATTTGAAATAATGCCTTATGTCGGAGACGAATTAGCGGATGCATCGTGGACTGCACATTTAAAACACGATTATGCAAACAGGGAACTGAGAGTATCTATCATCTATGAAAATATTGAATTCAGTAAGATGCAACAGGATTTCTCACTTGGACTTGGAGAATTAAAGGTGACAATGGTAAAAACATTATCACAATCTCGCTAATATTTTGAAGAGAGATGTTTGAATGTCCGAAGACTACCTAAAGTGAGGATTGCAGAAGTTCTCTTTGTTGAAAGAAAATAAAGTAGTAGACTGAAAAATAAAGTATTAGACTCGGAAAATGAAGTATGCAGACTGAGAAATTAAACTTGTAGACTGGCAGAGCGTTTTGGAGTTGAATGATCGGTAGCATGGCCAACCGCTGCAAAACAGCACACCTGGTGTATCGAACAAAGTCGGGCGGAACGAACCGTGCGGCCCCGGCGTGGTCAGTCTACTACTTATTTCTACCATGCTGACGATTTTCAAACTCTATTAAATCCAGTTTATGACTTTATCTTCTTTCGAGATCCGGAACACAGAGCGATAGCACCGCCGATCGGCCCATATTTTTCATTTTCTTATAGAATACAGATCGGTTGACACCGTTGAAGGTAGAATAATAACGGTGCAAAAAAGTGAATAAAAAACTTCACTGAGGATATTTTAATTATAAAAATACACAACAATAAAAGGAGTAAACATTGTGCCAATACTGATATTTGTATTAGAGAAGGCAGCTGAAGCATTTGGTGCCAAAGCAGCTGAAATTATTATTAGTGAGGTCGTTGAAGGTCTTGCTGCACGAATATCTGGAGATTTATTTCGAAAATCAGTTGAGGAAATATGCGCAAGAGTACAAAAGATAATCGATGATGCATTTTTTGAGCGTGATTTGGCTTCTTCCAGGAGTATCACAAGACGATTTTTTGAATTTGAGAACACAAGAGATTTTGAAATCCTTGACGAATTGTATGGAGAATCAACTACCATTATTGAAAACCTCATGCCAAAAGTTAATTCATGGGAAGGATACTTAGCCACAGTTCAACTAATGGCAGTAGCATTGCTAGTTATTGCTGGTTTGTCTGAAAAAAATGCTGACTACAAAAAGGTTCTGATTACACGTGGTAAGTATTACTCCGAGTGGGTGATACCGAAAGCAGATTTAATCGTACAGCTTGCCGAGCAAAGTGTAACTCCTATTCGCGCTGTATTACCAGAATCTTTGGGAAAAGATTATCGAATTTATGACAAGGAGTGCCCAATTGATAAAACAAAGGCTTGCTACGCATATCAATATGCATTTTTTGATTTGTGGAGGAATTATGATTCAGCTATTCCACTGCATGAGCATACGGGAACTTCACACTATTACATTTCTAAGTATTGGGATGGAAAAATTGTTACACCTGAATTTGACGAAAAGGATCCTGACTTTCGCTTGGCGCGAAAATTAGCTATTCAAAGTACAAGTGAAAAAAGAGAAGCTTTCTTAAATAAGCGGTTAAATGAAGCGAATAAAACACGCTCTGAAATTATTCGGGTATGTCAAGTTTGGAATCGGGTGTAGTAATTTAAAACATAAAGCCAAGATTACTTAACATAAATAGCTTTCGGTCAGTGCGTTCGGCTGCGCAGCTAACCTACAACTCGTTCTCTTAGTAATGCATCGGAGAGGGCTGTACGACCGACAGTGCGGAAAACCACATCTCGTGCTCCAGGTTCTTCTGGACGCACCGTGTGAACTGCGAGGGGTATGCCGGCGATAGCGACCAGTTGTGCGCCGAGCGGACCGCGGTACGTGCGACGAAAAAAAATGTGTTGTGATTGGCCAACTGCAGGGACAGTATTGAAAAAGTCTTTGACCAGGTAAAAAAACTCCTGCGGCGATTGGTTGCTGGTTACGGCGACCAGCCGCTTCGCAAGCTTCAGCTCGTGCTCTTGGTTCTCCAGAAGCGCCGGACTGCAATTGGCAGCTGGTTACGGTGGCCAGCTGCTTTGCAAGCTGCAGTCTGATACTTTATTTTCTGGTTTGATTCTTTTTTGGGCTCTCTCTTGATACCTCAGTCTAATACTTATTTTTTATTACCTGACGATTTTCATTACCGAAAACCGCGTAAAATCAACAACTCCGGTCTAATACTTTATTTTCTTCATACACTCTTAATAAATGCTCACTAAAGGGGTGCAAAGCCGGCACTAATGACTTCCAGGAGGGGGGAACGCTTCAGGAGACAAATTATTAGAGAGGCTGGGCCTTTCCACGTACAGCCAAACACCACGCTGGAGACAGAAACATTCAGAAGTGTGGGGGATTTATTTCAGTAGAGTAACTAGCAGTTGAAGCACAGCAAAACTTGAACCTCGCCAGCCTTGGTCAGCAAGCTTTAGTTTCATGCATGACAGTCAATCCTTGATAAAAAGAAGTAAAAAGCCTCAAAAGCACTTGTGAGGCTCCTTTACTTCATCCTATGCAATATCAACTATGATATAACGGGCACTTGAACTGTTAGGAACTCATACACCGCGGTGTCTTTCGGGACACTTCTCTTACACAATCTCAATTTCTCAATCTCGACACCAATCAATTCTTTCACATTCTCTTCAGCTTCCGTTAAATCTTTCCCGCAAACTCCGAGTCTAAGCGCTGGAACATAAGCCGAAACTTTGTCGGATGTAACGTCCTCATATAGTACGCTAAATGAATCAATGTATTGAACAATGGAATGAGCTAGTCTAACAGCCTTTCCAATAGACATTTCTTTTTCCAATTCCGCGTGAACGGAATCCTTGGCATTCTCTCGTGCTTCTTCTATGGTATCACCGATTATTTGAAGTCCCAGCCCCGGAATGTATGCAGAGACGTTCATATCAGCTTTATCTTCTTCGAATAAAATTTGTAAAGATAACGTGTTTTCCATTTGGTGAATCCTCCTTGTTTTCATGAGTCTACTTTTTGTAAATCACTATTAAATATGGAGCATTACTAAATTAATGCCTTGAGTTTTAAATATAAATTACCAGTTTTATATCCATTTATGCGCGTAATTGATCCTTCCTGAACGTTACATAAATATAGCCTGCCGGAATCATTGCTCTTTTGAATCTTGAAATCATCAATTGTACTCAACCATTCATTCTGAAAACTACCGATATCTACTTCAGTAAAGGGAATTAAGTTTGTACCACAATCGTATACAAACCACACGAATAAATTGAGATTGTAATTTCGCATGAAGTTCAGATCAAGATAAAAGTCAGAATAAAATTTGGTATGCCGAATACCTGTACGAACGATTTTCTCCATTCGTTGAAGCATATCTGGTTGAATTTTTTGAATTTGATTTTCTTTAAACTGTAACTGGTGCACGTCATTTCCTCCGATCTTTCAGAATTTGAGCATAAAAAAAGGAAAGCACAAAAAGACACCTAAAATAAGTGTCTATGCCCTCCAAGGTATAAAAACCCCTAATTTTATTGCTGTAAAAACAGCTCCCCAACTCTGTCGGAATTATAACGGCAGAGAAAAAATTACCATCGTTAATATAATATTTTTACCACATCCCCGAATTCTCGTCAATATATTACAATCTCTATTCAAAAATTGCTTTTATCAGTTCATTTTGTAACTTGAGGATTAAACATTTTCCACTCCGGCGGAAATTCATACAAACCCGTTTTAACCTGGATACATATTTCATCGCTTGTTGTAACAACATTTATCCTAGAATGAGAGAATTTATTTAGTTCACAAAATTCGAAGATGTCGTTGAATTCATCACATCTTACAGGCTTTCCGTAGTTCCCAAGATGATCATAACAATAAATTCTATATTTCCCCTTTCTCTCTCTTAAGGATTCAACAGGAGGATCATTATAATTATATACCGGTCTCGGTGTATCTTTTGTTGGGAGTACACTTAGGTTAGTTTTTGTATGATCAGGGCCTTCCCAATAATAACTACAAGTATCGCATGTCCGAATGACATACCAACACCCAAGTTCTCGATCATAAGTCCAGTCTTCTTCTTTGGTTTTACAAAAACAATTTGTTTTCATCCCATTACTCCTTTTCAGTTCCTCTCCATTGTGAATACCAGGTACTATAATATTTGCTTGCCCCAATGAAGTGATGCAGTTCTATCGGGAAATTTGTCAGCGTTACACTTTGTTGTATTTTAAAATGATTAAAAATATCATGCGTAATTACGCGTGCCTGGGATTCATGGATTTTTTTCATTTCTAAACTCGTTATTACAGATAAACTCGGCGTTCCTGCTATACTGCGAGTGAATAACTGCTGGGTTGAAAACAATTGACCCAGAGGATTTCCAAAGTTGAAATCCAACTCTAGCACATGGTCAATCCTAATTTCATTATCTATCTTCCAGTGGAGAACAATATCCTTATGTAATGGGAAGGTCTCCTTCTTAGCAATGATCGGGTAAAAACCATGGGCAGTGTTTCTTCTACCATTTCGAAGACCAGATACATAATATCGTTTATTGGTATATGGAGAAGTCACTAACAGTTCAGGAACTGCATTAAAACCATCAATCTCCAGGGTTACCTTACAACCTCGCAAGTCCACCGGTGCAAAGAGTATAGGTGCAAAATGAAAGACATAATCATCACAAGCTAAGGCAGGTAATCCTGCCACTTCACGGATGACATGCTGATGAAAGTCAGAATTCAAATTTTGGGCGGTACTCCGTGTTGTATAAAAATCTTTTAACGCAGTGATTTCTACTTTAGTATGATAATGCTTCATGACCTGCAGTTTTGGGGGAAGTAATTGATTATTTTCAATCATCATTGATTCAAACTCCGCGGCAAAGACCTTATAAGAATCAGAAAAGTTCTCAGTCCAGTAAATGGCCAGAGTAAGTTGACCCTCCGGAGTAAGCTGCAGCACTCGACCATCATCTGTGATTTCAACTACCGCAATCATATTCTCTAGCAAAGCATGATCTATCAATTCCTCTGCCTCTTCTATATTGCGAATCGTATCGTTCGATCCATTTTTGGAGCTGGATTTAGTATTATTCCTTTGGCCTTTAGCCCGATTCACCAGATTCTCACTTAATTTGTGATCAGTCAGATTCTTAAACATCTCAAGGGTTGAAAGCATCGGTATGAGTGATTGCTTCATAATGACCTCCTTGTATTTTGTTAGGAGCGGGATTCACGCTATCTTCTATCAGCTTTTAATGTCGTAAAGCTCTCCAATGCAGTGTTCACAGATATCTTTTTCCATAAATGTCGTAATTCGCTGATCAGATCCACAAAAGCAGCATTGAGGCTTGTATTTTTCCAAGATAATTTTATCTCCAACAACATACATTTCTATTTCACTTCCCGGCTGAATGTTGTAGTTTTGTCGGACAGCCTTAGGAAATCCAACTCTTCCCATAAAATCAACCGAGCGAAGCGATCCAATTGCTTTATAACTCGTTTGCTCCCCCATTATTTTCAACCTCCTCCTCATTTAGCAATTGGCTGAAGTGATCCTCAAGCCAGACCTGTAACGTTAACCCTTGTTGCTTAGCCAACTCTTGAAGCATCGTTTTTTTGTTCTCATTCAAATAAAAAGTAATTGGAGAAAGTCCTGTACTAATGAAAATGCCATTGGCTCGTTTCGAAATCTCTCCTTCCTCCAAGCAACGCAACAAGGTTGTTATCATTTCAGGGTGCGTTACTGGTAAATACATTTTTTGACATCTACATAAATACTGCTTCCCCTAACGCTCACTCGAAGATTAAGAGGTCCAGCCAATTCAAATAATATATTTATTGTTTCGTATATCATCGAACTCATATCCATAGGTATAGGAAACACAAATGAGGCATATCCGTAACTGGTGACTATTTTGCGCTCCCCTATTGTTGTTACCGGAACCCACCCCTTTGAAAGTGCCTCTTCAAGAGGTATCTGTTTACCTTCTACCTGGAGAACTGATTCGATTCGCTTGTGGTTTACCCTTTTTATGCTAATAATGCGACCGATTTGATTGTTTAAAGTATACAGCTGGAATAAATACACTCCGGTTTTTTTGTCAAAGATCGTATCGTACTTGCCAAAATTGGTTTTCTCGTTTACATATGGTTCAAGATCCCCCGGAGAAATTAAATAGGTTTCCTTCCCGCGATATACAGCTCGTTCATAGGGCAATCCCTTCTTAAGCAACTTATAAATGTAAGTAGTCGAACGACCAATTTTTTTTGATGCTTCTGCAGGAGTAAGTTTCTCTTTAACATAATAGGGTTTGATTCTTTCGATTTCCTCCGGTGAAAAGCGATATCCCCCTTCACCTCGGTACGTGGTTGGATTTATTGGTTTTAATTTTTTTGCTGAATTAGTCTGATCTAAATTATCATGATCAATTAGTTTATATACAGTAGACACGGTTAATTTCAGTATCTCCGCTACTTCCACTACAGTTAGATATTTATCCATATAATCCCTCTTTCTGTACTGGGTAAAATTTACGGTAACTTCATATCTAATTATTATATTAATATATTAATTAGATACAATCAACAAATAACAGCTGATCATTTTTCCGATTCTACCATTTACTTTTATTCACACTCAAAATTATATTAAGGTGTTTTGAATTGTATAATCAATCAAAACTAATTAACTATTATTTTTGATTAATACTCATTTTGTATTTTATAATATAGAATGTGCATTAAATTTATTACAGGTTGAATATTTTAAATGACAGGCGTGAGAAATTTGGTAAATTTATCTGAAATAGGATTATATGCATTAAATGAAAATACTTATGCTTTTAATCTAAATCGCACTGAAATGATACAAATTTTACTTGATCAAAGTTACTACTCCAAAATCTCCTCAGAGGTGAAAAGGTATGAAAATAATTTTGGAGAATACGATTACTCTTCGGTTTCCAATATTGGGATGATTTACTTATACATACATCGGAAGCAGGGCAAGAGAAAAGATAAAACAAAAAAGGAATATGGTAGAGAATTATTACAGTTTATTGAGTATTTTACGCTTCACAACATTTTTGACATAAGATCTTTGAAACGTTCACAGATGGAAGATTATCAAATATGGCTTGAGGAAAAATATGAGAAAAGGAAAACTCAGGCTAAAAAAATCACAATACTTTCCTCATTTCTGAAGTGGTGTTTTGAAGAGAACTATTTGGAGAGAGATTTAACTCGTGGGCTTGCAGGTGTTTCATTAGATAAAGCACAAATCCCTGATCGAGAAATATCACCAGAGGCCTTGAGCTCTTCCCTTCATTTTTTTGACAATGATCCGAAATTTCAAGGCCTGCTTCTTTTGCTAGCTACATCCGGGCTGCGCTTAAATGAAGTGGTCACACCTGACTGGAAGGATCTTTATTGGGACCAAGAAAGAAGAAAGTATTATGTACGAACTAAAACGAAGCGAGACGGAGAGCGGCATGCTCATATAAGAAACGAAGTTTTTCAGTTATTAACTGAATATCGTAGACGGCTAGGATTAGCGACCGAAATCGATCCTACGGATCAAACTCCTTTTTACCCCAATAGGTATGGAAAGCGATATACCCTCACCAGCCTATCTGCCTTAGTTTCAAAAAAATTAGCTGCAGCCAATTTACGTACTGAATCACATCATAAAGCAACCGCTCACTTTTTGAGACATTATTTTGCCAGAGCAGCTTTTAATAATGGTGCTTCAATTGGCATGATCGCCAAAACTCTTGATCATAAGAGTACTCAAACCACTGAAAATTATTTATCTCGAGAATTAAAGAAAGAAAATGATGTTTCTGATTTCGTTTCAATCCCTGGATTTAATGGTTGGAATCGATTATAGATTTTTATCATTTTCAGAATTACAAAACACTTAGGGGGAGTTCTCCGGATGGTGGGCCCCCCCTCTGAAAGATTTATAAACTAGCTCATCTATACTCCAAGATTTAGCTTTGAATACAGATAGTCAAATTTTTTTCTATTTCGCCGGGTAAGGTCTATCTCCGTATCGTTAAAAAGTAATCGAATAACGTAACTTCCCATAAAATTTTCGCTCGCATAAACCTTGTGAATAAAATTCATGTTCACCAAATTAGACTGATTAGGTGAAAATATCCATTCAGAACATTGATTTTGGATATCTGAGAGAGACATTTTAGTCTCTACTCCTTCTTGCTTATCCCCTTCAATATAAAGAATGGTTTTATGTTCTCCCTTAACTTTAGTAGCATAAATTAGGTTTCGCTCATTAATATACAAGGTTCTATAATGTGACATTATCTTGAGAATGCGGCCAGGTATTGATTTAGATATGAGCAATTCTTTATCTATAATATCTTTGACTTTTTTGATAGCTTCAGCAAGACGATCAAGTTCCACCGGTTTATGAATAAAATCCACGCAGTTTAATTTTATTGCTTCAAGAAATAAATTTAAATCATGAGTTCCGGTGACCAAAATCAAATGAGATTTGATGCCCTTTTCTTGAATTTTCCGAAAAGCAGATATGCCATCAGTCCCGTGTAGACCTACATTTACCAGCACAATATCTGGTTCATATTTAACACATTCATCGATAAACCATTCCCCTGAGGCTACAGAACTGACTATTTTTAAATTTAGTTCATGAGCATATTGTTCTATTTTCATTCTATCCAATGGCTTATCTTCAGCAATAATCACCGATAATTGTCTTCTCACTACTATTCACTCCTTTTTATCAAATATCGGGACTTTTCGACATATTCTTTACCATCTAGGTATAAATACCAACCAAATAGGCTAATTCGCACACAAAAAGGAAAATTACTTATATAATTGTACTATAATTAGTACATAAATTCGCAGATTTTGCATCTGGTTAGAGAGGAAGAAATTATTTATGGAATTTCATTTTTTGTATGAAGAAGATTATGCATCAAATAACGTTGTTACGGTTTATGTTCCCGAGTTACGCATAAGTGCGGTAGGGGACACTTATGAAGAAGCCAGAGATAATACGATAGATTCCATTAAGGCTTTCTACGAAGCTACATCCCAACCAAAAAACTTTAGCTCTAAAGTTGAAATGATAAATTTAGATATCTCTCAGCTAATCACTTCAAATCCAGCTGCAATGTATAAAGCAATCTAATCCTATTATAAAACCGTTCCCCATCAGGAACGGTTTATTTGTTTGTATAAGACCCCCCCAGTTCGACTGGGGGGGTCTTATACAAACAAAGCTGACGCCTAAAAACAGCGTCAACCTGAATTCCAGCGGTTAAATACTTCCTCAAGATGATTCAAATCCTGGTGAAACGGTGTCAGCACAGCGGCATGTTCCGATGGCGAACCAGCGGACAAATTACTTTTTACAAAATGATTCAAGGTACCAGACGGCCCCAAATCCAGATACAAGCAGGGGCCTGCTGATTCAAGCGAATGCAGGGCGGCAGGAAACTGGATCGGCTGCCGGGCAGCATCCCAAAAATAACTGGGAGATAGCTGATTTATTACCTCCCCATGGACACACGAAGCCAAAGGAATCTGTAGTTGCTGGCAGACTACATGTTGCAGTATCTCCGCATGTTGTTCTCTCGCAGGTTCAAGACAGGAACAATGGAACGCGCGCGTAACCGGAAGTGCTTGGAACAGGATGCCTTCCGCCTTCAAATACTTCATGATGCACTCCAGATTCCGGTGGGAGCCTGCAACAACAAAGTGCGAATGGTAGTGCACCGATGCCAGCTCACTGAAGCAGTAGAGCAGTGGTTCCTCTTCATAGAGCCGAGGATCATGCAAAATGGCGATCATCCCTCCTGGCTCGCAAAGGGATTCTACCAACCGTGCCTGCCCGTTGACAAGCCGAAGCATTTCCTCAGGGGCCGTTGCCCCGGCCACAGCGGCAGCGACCGTTTCTCCCAGGCTGGTTCCCAGAACGAAGTCGGGCCGGAGTCCTTGTTCAATCAGAACCTGCGCCAAGGAAAATTGCACCATATAAAGCGCAGGATGGGTATACTGCAGACGCTCAAACGCGTTCCTCTTTGGTTTGGCGTCATCGTAAATAATCTGTATCAAGGATACCCCGAGCATATCACAGGCGACCCGGTCCAGTGTCTGCATCCACTCGCGGAAAACAGGCTGCTGATTGTACAGGCATCTTCCCATATGATAATACTGAGAGCCTTGGCCGGAGAACATAAATACAACGGATTTGTTCATATGTTAAGGGTATCCTTTCATATCTTTGCAAGAAATGATTGGCACTCATGCCCGAATGCTTCCGGCATCCTGGCAAGCTTGGGCACAGTCAGGGATACCGCATAGCGGCTCCCCAGAACAGAGATGGTTATATATTGGGTGAAATAAGTATGAGTGCTTACCGTATATGCCGACCTCATCTCAATTTGATTGATTTCATAGATGGAGAAGGGCGTGGTCATTCCGGTCTTTACAGCTTTTGATAAGGATTCTTTGGCAGTCCATAACAGCATCAATCCTTTTTCATAAGAGACAGGGAGCTTAGATAGGGTTGCTTTTTCGCGTTCGGTCATCTGGGTCTCAACAGCTGTATAGTTGGCTTCATCCAGTGCTTCCACATCAATTCCCATCTGAAGTTCCACCGGAAAAGCAACCGCCGCCGACACATCCCCGCAATGGCTGATGCTGACCGGATGACTGCGGCCATCACCGGAGATCAGCAGAGGCTGCTGAAAGATTCCGTTCTTCACCCGCAGTTGCTTTAAATCCAGTTCTCCGATCAGTTGGGACGCCGCCGACTTCGCAGCATATCGCCCCAGCAGATAGCTTCGGATTCTCGCCTCGTATTGTAGGCTGTTCAAATAGTCAAGCTCCTTCGGATGCAGGTGTTGAATGATCGGCCGATAATATTCCGGACTGGGCATGTAACACATGCTCCAGCCACATTTATAGCGCCCACGCTCAGCGGTCAGTTCATATAACATTTTAGCCGTAAGCGGCATCCGATTCGTCAAGTGCTCAGTTATACTCATCCTGCACCTCTCATACATTACGTAAAATATTTATTGTAGAATGCGTAAAGAATTTTATCGGAAAAGCTTGATCCCGCAACGCGCAGCTCCTGGCTGAAGGAGAACAATTGCCCGGTAACCCGTTGGACAAAGGCCTCGTCATATAAATCATCTATGGAAGCAGATCTGAACAGCGGTTCAAGCAATCGGCACATCTGTGCCGACTGGCTGCAGGTGCAGGAATGGAAATGAACCTGCTGAAATATATTATGCGCACATTGCACATAACCGCGTATGTCTTTGCCGCACAGCGGACAGGTTATCCTGATTGCCAAATCACAATGAATGGACTGCCCGCCGTTTGCAAGATGCTCTGATATAAGATGGATAGGATTGTGTTCTGTCACTCTCTCATCTCCCTTAATGTTGTGTGGTCTATTTGAAATGAAGCAACGAACTCTGATTGTCCCTCATCCGAAATCGCACAAAATCCTCTCTTCTTGTTAAATGAAAATAAATATTCTGATTCAGCAGTGTCCTCATCGTCTGTCCGGGAGCAATACCGTAAGAGTGGCCAGGAAAAACGCGTGTATCAGACGGTACTACCATTCTGATCTTTTGAATGCTCTCGAACATCTGGTCAGCGGAGCCTCCGCTGCAAAAGCACGAGCCGCAGCCTTCACTGAAGAGCGTGTCACCGCTAAACAGATAGTCCGCCACTTGATAACACATGCCTCCAGATGTATGACCAGGCGTAAGCAGGCATTTGATCCTGACATTACCAAAGTGAATTTCGTCCAGATCATGCAGTCCGCGAACATTTCTGCACCGGTACTGATAGTCATCGATTTCTCTCTGTGATATATAGACTTTCGGATTATACAAATCGGTTAACGGCTCAACCAGATTAATGTGGTCAAAATGAGAATGCGTCAACAGAATAGCCCGCAGCTGTACTTGCAATTCCTCCAGCTTGCGGACAATCTTCTCTATTTCCCAGGACGGGTCTACTATAAACGCCATTTTTGACTGCAAATCCTCGACAAGATAGCAATAATTGATAAAATCCGCATAGCTGGTTCTGATTGAATAAACGATGCAGCTCCGGTCCACGGAACCCCTCCCACTGAACGGTAGAATTAAGCTGAAAGCTGATCTTATGCAAACAAAGATGCCGTCACACAACGAATACATGTTGTTGACGGCATCTTCTTCTTCCAGTTGCAGTTCTTCTACTTCTTCAGCTTGGCTCGCAAAGCCTGGCCTGTATAGCTTTGCTGCTCCAGCATCAACTCAGTCGGCGGGCATTGTGCAACGATCTGGCCGCCGCCCTTTCCGCCTTCCGGTCCTAGGTCCACGATCCAATCCGCTGTCTTAATCACATCCAGATCATGTTCGATGACAATGACCGTGTGTCCTTCATCTGCAAGCTTGTGCAGTATATTCAGCAGATGCTGGATGTCATTGAAGTGAAGCCCCGTCGTTGGCTCATCCAGAATATAGATCATTTTTCCCTTCTTGACTTGACTAAGCTCCTTGGCCAGCTTGACTCTTTGCGCTTCACCTCCACTAAGCGTGGTTGCGCTTTGCCCCAGCTTAATATAGTCCAGTCCAACGTCCTGGAACGTTCCAAGAATCCGCTTGATGTCTTTATGCTTGCCGAAAAACTGGGCGGCTTCCTTGACATCCATCTCCAGTACATCTGCTATGCTCTTACCGTCATAGGTCACTTTCAGAATATCCGACTTAAAGCGTTTGCCCTTGCACTCGCTGCACGTAATCCACACATCGGCCAGAAAGTGCATTTCAATTTTGACCTGTCCCTGGCCGTGGCAGACCTCGCACTGCCCTGCCGACGAGTTGAAGCTGAAGCTGTCGTAGGACAGCCCCATCTCACTCGCCTGCTCAGTCTGGGCAAACAGCTTCCTGATCTTGTTGAACAGATCGGTGTAGGTCGCTGGATTAGAGCGTGGCGTGCGGCCAATGGGATCTTGGGAGACATTGATAACCTTGTCTACCTTATCCAAGCCCGAAATTTTCAGGTATGGTCCCGGATCGGTATCGCTCCCGTTCAGTTTTTGTTCCAGCAGCGGTTCCAGGGTCTCGCCAATCAGACTGCTTTTGCCGCTGCCGCTGACTCCAGTCACGCAAGTGAAGGAGCCCAGTGGGATTCTTACGGTTACATCCTTCAGATTGTTATGGGATGCTCCTTCAAGCACAAGCCAATCTTGAACTGGCCTGTTCATTCTAGACGTTGCCGGGGCCTGAACTGACTTGGTTCCATTCAAGTATTGCCCGGTAATGGACCCTGGATTGGCCATCACCTCATCTGGTGAACCGACTGCCATCACTTGTCCGCCCAGCACCCCCGCCTTCGGCCCGATGTCCACCAGATAATCAGCCTCACGCATAATTTCTTCCTCATGCTCAACGACAAGCACGGTATTGCCTTGATCCCGCAGCTTAAGCAGCGTATGCAGAAGCTTCCGGATGTCGCGTGGATGAAGCCCGATAGAAGGCTCATCCAGTACGTAAAGCACGCCTACCATGCCGCTGCTCAGATGGCTGGCCAAACGCACGCGCTGCCCTTCTCCCCGGATAAGGTCGGAGCGGTCCGGTTCAGAGTAAGATAGTGCAAGCCGACGTTCATCATGAAGGAGAGACGGTTGTATATTTCGACAATCAGCTCTTCCCCTATGTCCAGCATGTTTGCTTCAAGAGATTCATATACACCCTTGATCCATTCCAGCGTTTCAGCAATGGAGGATGAGCTTACCTCCGATATGGTCTTCCCTCTGAGCCGGACCGACCTTGCTTCCTTGCACAGCCGGGTTCCGCCACAGCAGGGACATTCCGTAGACTCCATATATGTGCCGTATTTCTTCTTAGAGAATTCCGATTCCGTTTCATAATAGAGACGGGACAACTCCGGCACAAGCCCTTTGATCGACTTCGCTGTTTCCTTGTTTCCCAGCGTAGACTGGAACTTGACTTTCTCCTGGCCTGACCCGTAGAAAATTATCCGATGAAACCATTCCGGGAGATCCTTCCAAGCGGCCTCAATATCCAATCCATAGTGGGCATAGATGACATCCAGCGGACCTGTCGGCCAGGTCGTCTTCTTGCCTTCCCTCAGATTTCCGAACCATTTCAGGGCACCGTCAAGTATGGACAAATTTGGATCATCCACCAGAAGCTCCGGAGAGATGTCCTGCTTCGTTCCGAGACCGTTGCATTCCGGGCACATGCCGATTGGCGTATTGAAGCTGAAATGCTGGGAACTGAGCTCCGGGAAACTTGTTTGACAGCAGGGACAGATTGTCTTCGTTGTGAACAGGTAGGCGGCTCCCTGCGCTTCAGCGGAGATCGTATACTTCCCCGCTTTCAGAAGCTCCTGGATGGAACCGGTCAGCCGCTGGATGAACGCCTCCCGTTCCACAGCAGAAGCAGGCGACTTTTCGGGAACAGTGAATCGTTCGCCGATTAGCTCAATATTCCAATCCTTGACGGTTTGAGACGAATCCAGATCACCGACGGGCAGCCGTTCTCCGTTCACCCGAAGTTCAGTTACGCCTCTCTTCTGCAAATCCTGAACGATATAGCTTATATCTCCGGTAAACTGAACCAGCACAGGCGCAAACAACTGGAACGTATCACGTGAGGACAGGCAGCCGTACAAGGCTGCTGCAATATCCGCAGGTCCTTGCGGGTATATTGCAGTGCCGCACTTCAGACATTCACGGAGCCCAATCCGCGAGTACAGCAGCCGGAGATAACTGGAAACTTCCGTAACGGTCCCTACGGTTGAGCGGGGATTATTGCTTAATGTTTTTTGTTCAATGGCTATAGCAGGACTGAGTCCATGTATGGAATCTACCTTGGGCCGTTCCACTTTATCCATGTATTTGCGCACATAGGGCGACATGCCGACCATAAACCTCCGCTGCGCCTCTGCATAAATCGTATCAAACACCAAGGACGATTTGCCGCTACCACTTAGCCCGGTGAAGACAACCATCCGGTTTTTAGGTATTTTCAGATGAACATCCTTCAAATTATGATGTTTGGCTCCCTCGATCACCAGCTGATCCATGATGACTTCTTCCGTCTCCCATTTGGACGAGTCGAAGCTGCGGATGCGGTCTGGATGGCTGCCGACTACAATCCGGGAAGTATCCTGAGCCTGCCCGCGCCAACCTTCTGCGTTATCCTGTTGATCCAGCTTGGTCCGGACAGGGGAAGAGATGAAGACATCCGTTTCAAAGAGCGATCTCATGGCCTCGAAGCCGTCATTTCCGGCTGATAAAATATCCGCTATCTTCTGCAGATGCTCCAAATCATCTTTTTTCATATCTTTTCTGGCGCGGAACCCCCACCAGTTATCCCAAGGCGATACTTCATATTTATTAAGGGAGACAAAGTTACGAATCAGGTTGCCCCGGATAAAGCCCAGGCCTGTAACCTGCTGATAACCGAAAAGACGGTCGTCCAGCAGGTTTTTACGGCACTTCGTCCAGACATCCTCGGAACGGTAAAACTTCTCCTTGGGAATGTCATCGGGTCCGAAGGAAAGCCCCATGGAGCTGCGAAGCGTATCGTCTAGCGAAGCATCCGCCAATACCCAACGCTCCTCTTCTTCCTTCCAATACTCACATATCCAATGGGCAGGATAAAAGTCGGCGCGGTAGGCGGAGAAGCCGCACAGCACACGCGCTGGTATCCCTTTGTGGCGCAGCATGGAGCAAAGCACAACGTTGATATCCCGTGAAGTCAGCAGTAGCCGGTCTTTCGGTTCCCTGCGAGCAGTCAGCGGTTCGGGCTGGAGCTCATAAAGCTTTCCCAGCAGCCTGGCGACATAACGCAGCTCCAATTCTTCCTTCCGGTTATTCGTCAGCTTCACTCCATAGAGATCTGCATGCTGAAAATCAATGGCCAGGCCTTGAATTAGCCTGCACAGATCATCCGGCTGATCGGGCAGGTCTTTGTAAAGAGCAGACCATTCGCCCGGTTCGGTTATCCCTCCATGCTGTCGATAATACTCTTTCAGCTTCGTATCTGTATGCACGTATCCCATAGTTTCCTCCCGTGGACGTTTTCCCCAAGCCAATTGTTGTGTGCTGGGTTATTATTTGAATGCCAATGCTTCCGTCAAACCGCTGGACTGCTTGAGTTTCTTAAGATACAGATAGCACCATCCAAAGGCGAACACCATCATAACCAGGTTGATAACCGCCATGGCATAGAAAATACCGGTGGCACCTGCATCATACCAATAGAAGAGCATATATGACACAGGGATGGTTAGCAGCCCCATTCGCAG
The DNA here is from genome assembly GCF_016772475.1 of Paenibacillus sonchi. Lineage (NCBI taxonomy): Bacteria > Bacillati > Bacillota > Bacilli > Caryophanales > Paenibacillaceae > Paenibacillus > Paenibacillus sonchi. The sequence continues at coordinate 122,821 of NZ_CP068596.1, read as the reverse complement.
AATATCGAGAATGAGCCCCGGCATTGCTCTTCCAGTTCCTTGGAAGGAGCTGGTTACTACTATAGCTGTCACTACGCCTAGATAGGAAAGCGAAACGATCCGCACCTGTCTTACGGCACCATCCACCACATCGGATACTCCGGTGAACATGGAGAAGATGTGGGTCGCCAGGCCGTTGTAGACCAGAACAAGCAAGCTGCACAGCGCTAGCGACAGCAGCACATTGGTCTTGAAAATGCTGAGTACTCGGGACATATTTCCGCTACCGTAGTTTTGGCCGATCTGGGTCAATGAGGCGCTGCCAAAGCCATAACCTGCCAGCAGGAGAAGCTCATCGATTCTTCCGACAATAGTCCAGGAGTTCATTGCATTTTCGCTGATGGAGCCCATCAAATTATTGATAGATGCGCTTGCAACAGACAGAGAGATCATGCTGAGTGTCTGTGGCAGGCCGATATAGACAATTTTGGTAATTACAGTCCGATCCACATTTCTGGCTCTCCAGGTGACGGGAAGACTCGATTTTTTCCTGTGGAACAGGCTGATAACAAACAAAAGAGCGATGGACATGGCGATTGTAGTGGCCAATGCGGCACCGGCAACGCCCATATCCAGCCCGAATATGAAGATCGGGTCCAGGATAATATTGATTACAGTGGAAAGAAGCATGGCCATTCCGTAATATTTTGACAAGCCTTCTCCTTGCAGCACGCCCAGAAGCGTCTGAAACACCAGCATCAAGCCAAGGCCAGGGAGAATCCAATGCAAGTAGGCCAGCGCATTGTCCAGCGCTTCCTGGCTCATCTCGGAACCGGACAGAAACGGGACGATAGAGCTGGAAAACAGATAGATTGCGGTAACGGAAATCAGCCCCAGTCCAATTGCCAACCATAGGCCTGAACCCGCCGCCCTGTCAGTTATATGTTTGTTCTTCTCACCGATACCTCTCGCTACAATCGAGCTCATACCGGTGAACAGTCCAAGGCTCATGGCAAGGAAGCACATATGTATCGGAAAGATCAGACCTATCCCGGTTATCAGCGCTGTCGATGACTTGTCGATCATCGAAATAAATACGGTATTTGTTATGCCGTGGCAAAGCAGCATTAATTGCCCGATGATAACCGGCACAGCAAGCTTGATAGATGTTGGAACAATCGGGCCTTTTAGTATTTCATCAGACATTCCACCCCCCGCTTTCTCTATGGAAATGTTTGCATCGCTCATAGATTTTCAGCCCCATTCTCCTATTTTTTTGAATTATAAACATATTTTACACCACTAGTATTAAAACAATCAACTTGCATTTCTCAAAAAATAGAAGGGGTCAAGTGTCCATCGGAAGCTACGGATATCAAGACCTGCTTAATAATCTCGCAGCCTTGCAGCAGCAGATCCTGCTCAATCGTTAACGGTGGCATGATCTTTAAAACCGTATCATTACGTCCGACTCGCTCAATAATCAATCCGGCCTGGAAACAGGCGCTGGCTATCCGCTCTGCGATCATCGGATCTGCGCAGCCTCCGAAATCAACTCCCCATATCAGTCCTATTCCGCGTATTTCTACCCCCGGGATCAAATGTTTGATCTCATTCAGCAGGAATTCTTCTATGATGGCCTCCTTTTGCCAGACAGATTGCTCCAGGTTGTCGCTGCTTCTCAGTTCCAATGCAGCCGAGGCCGCAACAAAGGCCATTTGATTCCCACGGAAGGTTCCATTGTGCTCACCCGGATTCCAGATATCCAGCTCCGGCTTCATTAACAGTAAAGACATAGGCAACCCATAACCGCTGATTGATTTGGACAGTACGATCAGATCGGGTTGTACATTGGCGCGTTCAAAGGAAAAAAATGACCCTGCCCTGCCGCAGCCCACCTGAATGTCATCAACGATCAGCAGGACATCGTGCCGCTTGCACAACGTCGCCAGTTGTTCCAGCCACTGCGCAGGAGCAACATAAACCCCCCCTTCCGCCTGCACCGTCTCAACGATAACTGCAGCTGGTTTCTCCACGCCAGAATGGGTATCTGAGAGCAGTGCATTCAGAAAGCCCAGAGAGTCAAAATTTTTCAGATATCCGTCGTAATAAGGAATGAATGTCACATTGTGCAGCGGCATTCCTGCACCTGCGCGGGAAGATCGATTACTCGTCGCCGCCAGGCTTCCAAGGGACATTCCGTGAAAACCTCCCATGAACGATATGATACCTGCGCGCTTTTTGACCTTACGGGCTATTTTCATGGCTGCTTCCACTGCGTTGGTGCCTGTCGGCCCGCAGAACTGCAGCTTGTATTCCATCCCTCTCGGCCTTAATATGTATTCCTGGAAATCCGCCATAAACTGCTGCTTGGCCTCTGTATACATATCCAGACCGTGAATAATGCTGTCCTCCTGCAGATAAGCAATCAGACGCTCCTTGATATAAGGGTGATTGTGCCCGTAATTGAGGGCACCAGCTCCGGCAAAAAAATCAATATACGGCCTGCCGTCGGTAGAGTAGAGAATAGAGCCTTTGGCTTTGCCAAATGTAATCGGGAATGACCGGCAATACGATTTCACATTGGATTCGAGCTCTTCATGAATCACTATAAACGCTCCCTTTGCCATAATTAAAAAAGTAATAATCACCATTTATTGGTGATTATTACTTTTTTATTTCTTCTATTTTTTCTTCAAATAGCCAGATTGTATGAAATACTCTACATATTTACTGATATGATTCTTGTTGATCGGTTCAAATTTGATGTCCGTATCTCTAAGAGCAACCGTAAGATTTTTCAGATCATAGACTTGCATTGCCCGCGGGTCCTGATTTTCAGCGGCCTTCCATACTTCTTCCGGGATATCTTCGGAGACGCTTGCCTTAGCTTGGAGTTCTTCCATCTGTCTCCTCCATGCGTGAAAAGGCAACTCTTTAACCGGGAACCCGGCCTCGGTCAACCATTCCGCCAAGTCCCGCAGCTCGAAGGAATACGGAGAAGCGAGATTAAAATTGCGGTTCAGACATTTTGGGAGGCTGGATAACCGAACGATCGCTTGACTCGCCGTTTCCACTGGCAGCCAATTGAATTTGAACCGACCTTTCGGGATTAATCCCGTGTCCGCAATGCTCTGCAAAGTTTTAGCTGCAAAATCATTGTTGTTCCAGATACCTGTTTCGCTATGTCCCGATATGACATCAGGTCTGTATATTGTAATAAGCATCCCCTGCTCCCTGGCCCGCTGCACCAGTTTTTCCGCCACCCACTTGCTCTGAGTGTACCCTAGCGCCCGGTCTAGCTTCTTGTTGTAAACCAGCTCCGTATTGTCGCCAATCACGATTTCACGTTGAAAAATTCCGGATCTTACTTCGGTATTCTCAAAGACGGATGTGGTGGAAATATAATGCATTGGCTTGATTCTGGTTCGGGAGGCCAGCTTCAGCACCTCAGCTGTACCGTTCACGTTGGCCTTCTTCAGAACCTCGTAGGGATACGCAAAATTAACATACGCTCCATTATGGAAGATAATATCCATATTGCGCGCCAGTTCGTCATATTGAGCACAGTCAAGCCCCAGCAGCGGCTTCTCCAAATCTCCCACTACCGGAATTACTCTGTCCAGCAGCTTCTCCCGCCAGAGCAGATACTTGCGGAGCGTATGCTCCAGCTTGTCGCGGGCTTCATCCTCGTTTCTCGCACGGATCAGGCAATGGACTACCGCCGTCTCATACAGATCAAGAAGGTTTACCAGCAGGTATATCCCCAGATGTCCCGTCGCACCGGTCAGGAAAATGTTCCGCGGTCTGTACCACTCCGGATAAGCTGCTTCTGTGTGCTTGGCGTCCTCCTCCAGGCTCCCGGTCCACGACTCTTCCTCTTTCCATACGTCTTTCTCCACCCTGTCAAACCTCCGGGCCATATACCGGATGGTCGGATTCTCTAAAAATTCCATCAGAGAAATATCCGACTGCAACTCACGCTTCAGCTCGTCAAGCAGCTTGATGGCTAGGAACGAATGGCCACCCACCTGAAAAAAGTCGTTCGTGACGCCGAGGTTCTCTAGTTGGAGGACTCGCTTCCAGATTGCGGTCATCCGCCGCTCCATTTCGGTTGCTGGCTGTACGATATCGCGCATGGATACTTTCGACGCCGAGTCCGGCGCAGGCAGAGCCTTGCGGTCGATCTTGCGGTTGCTTGTCAAAGGGAAGGCGTCAAGCCGGATAAATATAGTCGGTACCATGTATTCCGGAAGCTTGCTCCGGACATAATTCTGCAATTCGTCGAGTGACAGGTTGCCTGGCACAGCCTCCGTATAATAGCCGATCAGTATACTCTCGCCTGTTTGATCCTGCTTGGCAAGCACTACCGCTTCCCCTACGGAAGGATGGCGCACAAGCACCTCCTCAATTTCGCCTACTTCGATCCGCAGCCCGCGAACCTTCACCTGGTAGTCCGCTCTCCCCAAAAACTCAATGCTGCCATCCGGCAAGTATCGCGCCATATCGCCTGAACGGTACATCCGCTCATTTCCGCCCTGTCTGAACGGGTTCACGACGAACTTCTCGGCGGTCAGAGCGGGCCGGTTCATGTAACCTGTCGCAACTCCTTTGCCTCCTATACAGAGTTCACCCACTACGCCGATAGGAACCAGCTTCAACTCCGGGTCTACAATATAGATGTCGGTATTCGGAAAGGGCCTGCCGATGGGGACAAAGCCCTGAATGTCAGGGTCCAGGTCAGCACAGTCTATATACGTGCTGTCGATGGTAACTTCTGTCACACCATATGCATTGATAAACCTTGTTTCCTTACCGAAATAACGGCGGAACTCGTTTAAATCCTTCATATTCCAGCTGTCTGAGCTTATGATGACAGTGTTCATGGTATTCATCATTATGTCTTTTTCCTTCATATATTGAACCAGATGCCGCATAACCGCCGGTACAAATTCTGCAATATGAATGTTCTCTTCAACGATCAGACGGTGCAGCCGCTCAGGATCAATGACGTATTCCCGAGGAGAGAGCACCAGTCGCCCGCCAGAACAAAGAGCCCGCATCAGATCACCAATAAAGACGTCAAACGTAAAGGCCGCCATCTGCAAGTGGGTCCTGTTGTTCCGTTCGAGCAAATAAACATCCCGGTACCCACAGAAAATGTTTACAGCACTGCCATGAGTAATCCCGACGCCCTTGGGCGTTCCCGTTGAACCAGACGTATAGATTACATAGGCCAGACTTTCGGGCTGAGGCGGATCATCCGGATTGGCATCGTCGAAGCGATACAACCGGTCCTGAATTTTATCCAGACAGATGACCGTGGTCTGCTTTGGATCGAAGTTCGGCTCCATGTCCGAGGTGGTTATAATAATCACGGCATTGGAGTCACCAGCGATAAATTCGATCCGATCTCTCGGATAGGCAGGGTCAATCGGCACATATGCGCAACCTGCTTTGAATACAGCAAGCACGGACACGACCGTCTCAATGGATTTCTCCAAACAGATTCCCACTACACCCCCCGCCTGCGGGTAGATGGAGCGCAGGAAGTACGCCAACCGGTTAGCCCGTGCATTCAGCTCCCCGTATCGGATTGAAAGAGACTGGTCTCCGGTTCCTCCGGCCGTAACGGCAATCTCGTTTTTATGTTGCTCCGCTTGCTGCTCAAACAGTTGGTTTATAGACTGTTTCGAGAGATAGGTTCTGCCCTCGTTATTCCATGTCTCAAGAAGAAGTCTCTTCTCCTCCTGTCCGAGGAAATCGTAAGACAGCAGCTTTCTCTCCGGATCGGCAATAATTTCTCGAAGCAGATTAACCAGATGCGCCTGAAACCGTTCCATCGTGCTCTCATACCACAAATCCTTGTTATAGGCCAATCTGCCCTTCATTCCGTCCGTTCCCTCCATCAATTCCAGCTCCAGATCAAACTGCCCTTCTTGCTGGGGGATTTCATAGAGTTCGACGGCCCCGTCACCGCCGTTCATCTTCGCGGACATATTTTGGCTCAGGAGCTGGAAGGTAACCTGGAATACGGGAGACCGGCTGAAATCCCGGACCGGCTTAAGCTGCTTGACCATCAGCGAGAACGGATAATTCTGATTGTCCAGAGCCGAATACATCGTCTGGCTTATCCGCTCAAGTGCTTCCCTGAAGGTCGGTTTGCCTGACAAGTCAGCCCGAATAACAAGCGGATTAATGAAATAACCCGAGGCATCCTGAAAACGAAGCGGCCCCCTGGCTGAAGCGGTCGTACCGACAATCACATCCTCTTGCCCCGAATAACGGTGGAGCAGTACCTGGAAGGCGGCAAGCACCACCGTATATAACGTTTTCTTTTCTTTTCGCGAAAATTTCACAAGCTCATCCGTCAACGTTTTGTCGATGCTAAAGTTCAGGGTTGCCCCACTGGAGGTTTGGATGGGCGGGCGCGGCTTATCTGTCGGTAGATCAAGCACAGGAAGCTCGCCGCCTAACTGCGATTCCCAGTACTTCCACATCCTCGTCCCCTCTTCGCCGTCCAATTGCATTCTCTGCCAGGCAATATAATCAAAATAACGCATATCCGGCGCTGTGACAGGTATAGTACTCGGATCATTCATCAGCTTTCCGTAGAACGTCCATAAATCCTGAACCATCAAGCCTGTGGAAGTGAAATCCGTGATGATATGATGAATGTTAAACAGTAGCACATGATCGTTATCCGATATACGGAACAGAACCACCCGGAAGCCCGGCTGCTCAGTCAAACGGAACGGGACACGGTATTCCTTGATATTTTCCGCAGTTAGCCGCGCTTCATCCCATCCAGATGCATCGATCAGCTCGATGGGAGGATCGTAATGGTCGTGTACGATCTGCGTCTCTTCCCCTTCGATGATAGCGAAGGTAGTCCGGAGCAGCGGATGCTTGAAGACAAGGAACTCCAGCGCACGCTTGAACAATTCAAGGCGCAGCGGAATCCGGATTCTCACATGGTAAGCCGTATTGTACGCAGCACTCTCCGGATATGAGCAATGAACAAAGAACAATGATTGCTGCCCCAGAGACAAAGGAAAATGTAGATTCCCCTGCTGGACAGGCAATCCCGGACGTTCTTCCGCCTGGACAGCCGTCTCCGCTTCTATCTCCCACACCGCCCCCTCTTTCAGCAGATTCGGCGCTGCCCCGTTCTCTTCAAGGACATATCCTGGGTCCCTCTCCTCTTCGAAATCCACAGAACCACACATGAAACTGTGAATATAAATGTCCCCATCACCGATTGCAAAGTCGCGGGCAATCTTATCGAAGTCCATTCCGCCGATTGGCACCGTTCCGATTCCGCATTCCGCCTGCCTATCCATCAATACTTGTCCGATCATCCCGGATTCCAATTGTGCATAAACCGTGCATCCCCCTCCAAGGAGAATGCGGCTCTCTGATAAATCGCTGACCAGGAAGATGAAGAATTTGGCTTCGACACTGATTTTGATATTGAAGGGGGTGTGACAGGCTCGAATCGGCTCGGACAATCCGGCGCTGACCATTGTCAAAGCATTCTTATCCCGATGGTATGCGTATACGCCTTCCTGAAGATCCTCTACACCGTTCTCTTTGGCATAGATATAAATCTTCAGACCGGAAACACCTCCGGGAGGAGTATATAACCCCTTTTCCAGCGAATCGATCTCTTCTTTACCCAGAGTGGATAGCCATTTGCTGAATTGGCAGAAAGAAACAGGTGCGTTCTTATAATGCCGCCTGCTGGCACGAAGGGTGTAATAGGATGGGTCCCATTGGTACGGAGCCAGCGCGATTCGCTCATCGGCTTCATTGAATTTGCGGATATGGGGCTGTTCCCGCGTAAGCTGCACCAGCTCTTTACGGCTCAAAATATTAAACTTCCGCTCCCTCTGGATGCGGAGAATATCCTCCGCCGTCTCGTATACGGGACGCGCTCTAAAATGTCCGGCAATATCAAAGCGGCGATCCCTCAATGTCTGCACAAATGCCGCTTCATCAAACAGCTTTGTATCGGCCGCCCGGTAATCGAAATACCCTCCCATAAGGGAGAAAATGTACCGGTGGCCGCCGTCCAGCCGAAAGCTCCCGGCAATACTCTCAAAATCAAGTCCGATGGCCGGATACAACCCGATATTGAATTCATGCTGTCTGTTCATCATCAGTTGTGCCATATAACCGGTATCCAGCTTAGCCAGACTCTCGCTGTAATCCACATACACCGGCCTTAGTGCATTCAACTGGGCAATGAAGAAGATACTGAAGGCGGATTGCTCAAACACAGGCCGGTTCAGCTCCATATGGACGGAGGAATCCATCTTGAACGGTTTGCAGATCAAATACAATTCATGCGTCAGCGGGTGGTAATAATACAAGCCACCTTCCAGGCCTTCTACGCCGCCATCCTTGATATAAACATATGTCTGAACGCCATTGCGTCCGCCGGACGATGGATAGAGGAATCTGCTATCGCCTTTCACCTTCTCCATCTTTAACAGCGCAAGGAAGGCGGAGAAGACATCAAATGATATTTGCTTCTGTTCAAAGAGGTGTTTGCTTGAGGCGAAGCGGTAAAACATCTTTTTGAACGGCGAAGCCTGCAGCTGTACAGTCTGTGCCGGTTTCTCTTCTACGGCAGATGCTGAAACCGCAATTAGTCTACCGGCATCCTCTGGTAACCTAAACGAAGATCCGGAAGGATCCGCCATCGTCTCGTCCGCAATAAACTGGGCCACATCCTCAATTGTAGGGGAGCGGAAGAACAGGTCCATCGGTATTGTAACCTTGTACTTCTCCTCCACCATCCGGCTTACTGTCATGATGGTAAGCGAGGTCGTGCCTATATCGAACAGATCGTCAGAAACCTGTATGTTCTCTTCCGTTTCCAGCGCTTCCCGGAACATGCCGAGGAGTTGCTCCGTAATGCTGGTTCGGGCTGCAGGAGCATCTTGCTTAATTTCAATATCGGGCGGATTTCCCTCTGTACTGGTTGTGGCTGCTGCGGCCGGTCCGGGCTCCTGCATGAGCGGAGAGCCGCCTGCCGTATTGCCGTGTATATAAGCCGCAATATCCTGAATGGCTGGGTTGGAGAAATAGATTTCAATCGGAACCGTGACTTCATATCTTTCTGCAATCAGCTGATTGGCCGTCATGAGAGTCAGCGAGGTTGCCCCCAGATCGAAAATATCATCGGTTGCCGTCACCTCATCTTCTGTGTCCAGTGCTTCACGGAATATATCCATCAGGCCGCGGAGAAGTCCCTGATAGCCGCCGTCCGTCCGGAATGGCTTCTCCGCCTCCCCAGTCGGAATCGGCCATGGCAGCGCATCCCGGTTCAGCTTACCGTTCTCAGTTAGTGGGAGCTCAGTGATACGAGCAATGACATTCGGCACCATGTAATCCGGCAGGGTTCCCCTTACGTATTGACGGACTTCCTTGGCCGTCGGCGCTTCCCGATCGGCACATATAAGGTAAGCGACAATCTTCGGATCGTCGGTGTCCTTGTCTTGCACAGCCACAACCGCCTGCCGGATCTCGCCCATCTTAAGCAGCGCTGTTTCTATCTCACCCAGCTCTATCCGGAAGCCGCGCACCTTCACTTGCAGATCCATACGTCCGAGATATTCCACATCACCGCCGGGCAGGCGCAACGCGGCATCCCCTGTCTTATACAATCGGCTGCCCGGCTCGGTGGAGAACGGATTCGGAATGAACCGCTCTTCCGTCAGACTGGGACGGTTCAAGTAGCCTCTTGCCAGTCCTTTGCCGCCTACATAGAGTTCTCCGGAAGTCCCTGTCGGCACCTGGCGCAGTTGGTCATCCAATATATACAGTTGTAAGTCAGGGATAGGAGTACCGATGACACTGGTCTTAGAAGAAAGATCCTCTCTGGTTATCTGCCGGTAGGTGACATGTACCGTGGTCTCCGTAATACCGTACATATTAATCAGTCTCGGTTTCTGGTCGCCATGCCGCTGAAACCAAGGAGCCAGGCTCTGCGGGTTAAGCGCCTCACCTCCAAAGATGACATACCGGAGCGACAAGGCTCCCGGATGTTCCAGCCTGTCTTCAGTCAGCATAAACTGCTTGAAGGCGGTCGGCGTCTGATTAAGTACGGTTACCCCCTCTGCAGCAACCAGCCGGTAGAACTGGTCAAAGGAACGGCTGACGGCGTAGGGAACAATCACCAGACGTCCGCCGTGAAGCAGCGCTCCCCACATTTCCCACACCGAAAAGTCAAACGCATACGAGTGAAACATCGTCCAGACATCCGTCTCCCTGAAGCTGAACCACGCCTCTGTCGAAGAGAACAGACGGACTACGTTGGAGTGGGGGATCAGAGCTCCTTTCGGCTTACCGGTTGAGCCGGATGTATAGATGACATAAGACACGTTGTCACCGTTCACACCGCTTTCCGGATTGCGGTCATCCTCTTCGGCAAGCTCCTGTTCAAGGAGGTCCAGACAGATGAACTGGGCCTGGGCTAGTTCAGGCAGCTCAGGCATGTGCCTGGTCCGGGTAATAATCATCGGCAGGCTAGCATCCTCGATGATTAGGGACAACCGATCCTTGGGACTGTGAGGGTCCAATGGAATATAGGCTCCCCCGCTTTTAAGGATGGCAAGAATGGCAATCAGCAGCTCGAAAGAACGCTCCATACACAATCCGACCATGACCTCGGGTCCCGCACCCTGCCGGCGCAAATAATGAGCCAGCCGATTTGCCCGCTTGTTCAGCTCCCCGTATGTTATCTGCGACCCCTTGAATGTAAGGGCCACGGCATGGGGATTTCTCTCCACCTGATTCTCGAACAGCGAGTGGATGCATCCGACAGGCCCAGATAGCAGGTTAGGCTGATCAGGAACGCACAGATCGGGATCATGGGCCAGGTCGGTCAGCAATCCGTGATACCTCTCGAACATGGCCTCCGCTATTTCCGGCGGCAATACGGATGCATCGTAATCCCACTGGATCCAGAGAGAATCTTCACGCTCAAGGCTCATATTGTCCAAATAAACACCGGGGGTCGCAGATTGTCCGAATCCGACCGAAACTTCCGGCGGCATCGGCAAGGCACCGCCTGCTATGCTGTTTGTAAACACTACCGGGAAGCTGAGCGGCGCATCGGTTGAAGCGAGCATCAGCTTCTTGCGAAGCTCACCCAAGCCGCTGACGGCACTGCGGGCCAAATCATTGCGTATGCTCGCTTGCAAGGTGCGGACCCTCTGGGCAAAAGACAGACCGGAAGGGCGGATCACAACCCAACTGAGGGATGTGAAATCACCGACGACTCGCTGAATATCAGGATGGACCGCCGGGCGGCTCCAATCGACGAACACGATGGTGAAGGGCCCTTGCTTGCTCCGTTCCTCCAGCACTTGAGCGTAAGCAGCGAACAACAGAATTCCGGGTTCGATGGATAACTCTTCGGCCTTTCGTTTGAACGCCCTCCAATTGTGAATTCTCCCCTCCAGCCGGCGGTGCCCTCTTTCCGTTCCTCCGCCCTCAGTAGAGGGAAGCAGGGGACCTGAAGGCAGATCCGTCATTTTCTCCTTCCAGTATGCAGCCATCGCCTTGCCTTCGTCCGATTTGCGGAAGCGATCCAAAGCCTCAAGATAATCACGATAGTTAACCCCGGCTTCCTCCAGGGAAGCATCGGGAGTCACATATATCTTGAATAGGTCATGATACAGCATGGCAATGCTGTTCCCATCCGCAATCAATGCGTCAATGGTCAAATGAATCCGCGCCTTGTTCCCTTTCCACAGCGAAACGGACAGATCGAATAAAGGCCACTTGTTTAAAGGAAGCTCTATTTGTTGCTTGTCCTGTCGTATCCTTTCCGCTGCCCGATGATCTTCTTCATAATCCGATTGCTTATGAGAGTATACGGAAATCACATACTCAGGAACCGATTCCAATACCTGTTGGGTGCCGTTCTCGTTAATGACAGCCCGCAGCATATCATGGGCTCCCACTACACGGTTCCAGGCATGCTGGAGGCGAGTAACGTCAAGCCCCTCCAGTTCAAACTCCTGATACATCCGGCAGGCTGCCTTATAATTCAGGCGTCCGAACAATTGCGCTTGCTGCATATCGGACAACCGGAATCTATCATATCTTCCCGCCGGAGATGCAATAGCGGCAAGCGGTAGCGGTCCCCGAAGCTTGTCCTTCAAGGAGATCTTATCCCAGTCATTCAGGTTCGCAAGCTGCTTGATAATGTTCACGTATTCGGCGAACATGCCGGCTAAAGTCCCGGGTTGAAAATATTGCTCCACAGCATCCCACATTACGGTCAACTGACCATCCTGCTCGTATACCTGGTGGTCCAGACAAACCTGCGGCGTCTGGGAGATCGAGTACACTGTCTTGGCCAGCCAGCTGTCCTCCGCCGCCCTCCCCGCATTATTCAGCATACTGGTGAACACAATCGGAATGGACAGCGCGGGGGATTGCTTGCTGCGCACCCGCAGCTCCCTCAAGGCCCGGATTCCGCTCACGCTGCTATAGTCCAGATCCTCCCAGAGTTTTTGCTGATAGCTTTTTGCTTTGGCTTTGAGAGATAGCTGGCGGACATGTTTAATCGTGAAAATGTTGGTTGATACAAACGGTCCAACAACCTGGTCAATCTGCGGGTGAACGGGAGGCCGGTTAAAGTATGTAAGAATGATTGAAAAAGCGTCGTCCTCGCTCCAATACGACAGCAGCTCGCTGAAACACAGGATGAGCAGGGCTGTTTGCGAAATTCCCATGTCCCGGGACATATTTTTGAGCCGTGTCCAATCCTCCTTGCCGAATACATGCTGATAACGTTTGCGCTCATAGTAAGGCTGCCCTGATGGCTTCGCAGGATTCAAGTTATACGGAAGGGATGGACCGTTCGGCACCTCCGCATACTTCTCCATCCAGTAGGCAAGATCTCGCTTGTATCGGGGAGATCCCTCCTGATTGTGCTGATATAACATATATTCACGAAAGGTGAACTCTAGTGGCGGAAGCTTGCAGGAAGGGTTGCGGTACAACTGGTACCACTGCTTGAACAGTGTCGCCATGCTGAAGCCGTCCACTAGCCATTCATCAATGCTAAAGTGAATGATGTGCCGGCCCTGGTTCAGCCTGGACACGCATATTTCAAACAAGGGCCATTCATCCGTCTCGTACAGCTTGTGGGACATGCGCAGCCTCATATCCCCGATATGGCGGTCCATCTCTTCCTGACCACTGCCGGTTAAGTCAAATACCTGAGGCACATATTCGGGCACCTGCTCCAGAAGCCGCTGGGACCGGTTGGCCAAAACGACTGTCTGCAGCATCTCATGGTACGCAATCAGCTGGTTCCAGGCAGATGTCAATTTGGAGACATCCAGATCATATTCCTCCAACTCGAAATAGATATGGCAGCCCACACGATCGGTCGCTCCCCCGAAAAACTTGCCCACCGAAAATGATTCCTGCATATCCGACAATGGAAACGGACTGTACCGCTCACGGTCCGATCCCGCATTTCCAGCCTGAACCGACGTGCCGGAATCAGCATAAAGCTCTTTATCCTGAACAAGCTGCTGCATACGCTGTAGAACTTCCCTTTTCTCCTTGTCGGATAATTGGATAAACTGATTGTGATTTAGCATGGTTTCTCTCCTTCCAGAGTGAAAGGCTCACTGCAAGACATGTATGCAAGGACGGAAAGACCGTCCTTAAGGAAGCACCGTCTGGCCGTAAAGCTTCCTGTTCAAAGATTCGAACAAAGCATCCAACTGGTCTGATTCTAATGACTCGATATCGCTCTTTGGGCAGGAGCCTGCTATAGCCTTCCACAGCTCCTCCTGTCCAGGTGAGGATACGATGCGCACCGCCAAATCCTTGATGTAGCGGCTCTCTCCCAGCACCTCCATCGGAAGCAATAGCCCCAGCTCATTCTCCACCTCATATTTGAACTTCATCGCCATAATAGAATCAAATCCGAATTCCTGCAGCTCCTTGTCCATGCGCAGCTCCTCTGGACGAATTCCCAGCATGGAGCTGATTTTGTTCCCGAAATATCGGCTGACGGCTTCCTCCGGCCCAGCAGATTCCACGGCACTGAACGGTGACACTTCCGCCTTCCCTGTCGTAGAATCCAAGGCTTCCCGGCTCCGGTTAAGCTCCCCTGAGCGGGGTATCCAATACCGCTGCTTCGCAAACATATAGGTCGGGAGGCGCAACCGTGATCTGGTTCCTTCCGGATGGAGCTTGACCCACTCGATAGGAACGCCGTTTACCCATAACCTGGCGATGGTAGACCATTGTTGGCTCTGCATTAGCATATCGACATATCGTTGACTGGTTACATCCTTGCCTATTAATTCGCAAATGCCTTGTCTTACCGCTGGAGGTGCCGTCTCATAGATACCTTCTTCCTTTCCAATCTCCTGTCCGCTTATATAGAGCCGGGCCTTCTCCACAAATTCCTCAGCGGTTTGACTGACAAAAGCAACCCGCTCCTCCATCTCGTCACGGCCTGTCTGCAATGTGTAGGCGGCATGTAGAAGCTCAAACCTGCTTTCTTTCTCGGCAAATGATGCCGTAGCCTGCACGATCTCTCGAAGGCTGTTTTTGGTTTTGGCCGAGAACACCATCACAGCCGGTTCGTCCGCGCTCTTCGGCTCCGGCTGAGCCGGCTGTTCGTACTCCTCGATGATAATGTGGGCATTAACCCCTCCAGCTCCGAACACATTTATGCCAGCCAAGCGGGGAAGCTTGCGATGGCTTGCATCAACCGGCTGCCGCCACTCCTGTCTCTCAAGGACAATGTAGAACGGGCTATCGTCCAGCTGTATAAACGGATTTAATTCATTGCAGTGAAGGCTTGGCGGCAGCTCCTTATGCTTGAGCGCCAAGATTACCTTCAGCAGGCTTGCTATCCCTGATGCCGCCTCCAGATGGCCGACATTGGATTTAACCGAGCCCAGGCCGCATGCGGGTGCAGGCACGGACTGTACTCCCCACTGCTTCCTCAGCTCCGCGAATGCGTTTTTGATCCCCTCCAGCTCCACGGTGTCTCCCAACGTGGTGGCGGTGCCGTGGACCTCTATATAGGAAATCGCAGATGGATCAACACCGCTCCGGGCAACCGCCGCTTTTATTACCTCCGCCTGTCCACTTGGATTAGGCGCTGTAAATGATTTTGAACGACCGCCATGATTGACGGCAGTTCCCCTAATTACAGCATAAATAGGGTCCCCGTCCGCTTCTGCCTGAGCCAGCGGCTTCAACAGCAGCGCTCCGATTCCTTCCCCCGGACAAAGCCGTCTGCCTGCTTGTCAAAGGTACGGCAGCGCCCTGTCTTGCTGAGCATCCCTGCCTTGTCAAAGGCTACCATGCTGCGCGGAGACGAAAGCAAATTTACTCCTCCTGCCAGTGCAAGCCGGCATTCGCCTGCCTGCAGGGACAGTACGGCACGGTGAAGAGCTACCGCCGAGCTGGAGCATGCAGTATCCACTGCCTCGCTAGGACCATGGAAATCGAAAAAATAGGAAGTCCGGTTGGCAATTAAAAATGCGCATTCGATACAATCGAATGCGAATCCGCAGGAAGCTTAGACTCTGCAATTAAGTCGGCGTACTCATTGTTGGTAACACCGACGAATACCCCCGTCTGGCTGCCGGCCAGAGACGGCGGGCTGTAGCCGGCGTCTTCAATGGTCTGCCATACCGTTTCGAGAAACTTGCGCTGCTGCGGATCAAGCAGCAGCGCTTCATTCGGCGACATCCGGAAAAAGAGGGGATCAAATGAGGCCGCATCCTTAAGGAAGCCGCCCCACTTGCATTGAGATTTGTTCGCTTCCTTCATCGGATCGCCGTAGAATGCCTGCCAATCCCAACGTTCCGAAGGGATTTCAGTTATAAGATCATCCCCCTTGACGAGGTGGTCCCAGAACGCCTCCAGATTGTCGGATTGGGGCATCACACCACCGATTCCGATTACCGCAACCGCCCCGCAAGGTTTCGGATCATACGTTTTAACCCTGTCGTTCATTACTAACGACGGCCAGGCCTGCTCGGGCAGGTCGCCACTGTCTCGCTGTGAGTCAAGCGGCCCTTCCCCTAAACCAGTTACACATGCAGCTGTTCGGAAAGGATTCGCCGCTTTGGCGGTGTTAACCGACACAAAGCCGCCGCCTGTCAGCGTTTCTCCAACAGAACTTGCGGCCACCGGTTGAGGTTTTCGGAATACTAGCTCCGGCTCTGCGGCTACGCCCTTGCCCCCAAGGCTTAAACCCTTGGAAGAGCCGGAATAGCATGCCGCCAGCTCCTGCGGATACTTGTCACAGAGCTGCTGCACAATAGAATGTACAGTGATTTCTTTCATTTCAAAAAAAAGAGCCGGCGTAAGCTTAAGCCCCAGCTTCTTATTAAGATTATTCGTTAACTCCGTCAGTGTGATGGAATCAAATCCGTACTTTTCCAGCTCCGTATGCAGCGTAATTTCCTGCTCGCTGAGACTGCAAATGGCCACAATTGACTGAATAAGGTCTGTGGTTACCTTTACCGAAAGATTTATTTGGGCATCCAACGTGTAACCCCTCTCTTTCTCCAAGTATTGCACTACGCACCGCCTCATGATCCGATAAGCACGGCCTGCATTCTTTCCTGGTTGCCGTAAAGCACCATCAGTTGCTCCTCGTCAGCCGCCAAGCATTCCTCGAACAAGCGGATTCCCTGTTCATGTCTAAGGGGCAACAAACCTAGCGTATGTTGCATGAAACGCCTGGTTGCCTCATCGACCTGTATGCCACCGTCCTCCCACAATGGCCAATTAATGGAGACGGTTTTACCGTAACGTTTGTGCTCCTTACGCATCGCTTCCCGTCTACGGGCAAAATTGTCCAGGAAGCTATTGGCATAGGCATAGTCACATTGTCCAATGTTGCCGATCTCGCCCGATATGGAGGAGAACAGGACGAACAGATCCAGCGGCTCATCCTGCAACGCCTCATCCATAAACACCGCACCAGAAATTTTGGGCTCCAGAACATCCATGATGTCCTCGCGCTGCTTGCGAATGGCGATCGAGTCACGGATAATCCCGGCGCAGTGCAGAATTCCGTTAATCCTGCCGAACTGCGCCTTGGCCTGTCTCAGTACGAAATCCACATCCGATTTATCGGATATATCCCCGCTCACATAGACCGCCTGGCCTCCCGCCCGCTCCAATTCAGCAAGCTTGGCCGCAATCGTCCCGTTCATGGCCGTTCTGCCGTTCAACACTAGCCTAGCACGGTAATTTCTTGCCAGATGCAGGGCGATCTGAAACCCTATACCGCCCGCTCCACCCGTAATCATATAAACGCCGTTTTTTCTCAGGGGAGTGTTTTTTCCGTTTGACGGATCGTAAATCTCAAGCTTCTTCACCTGCCGCACATTGCCGATATAGCGTACCTCCCGCTCGGATCCGCCGTCGGTAAGTTCCTTCAGCAGGATATCAGGAAGAAGCTCCGGGGCATTCGGATCCACACCAACGGAACGTCCGAGCCAATGTCTGTTCTCCAAGTACAAGCTTTTGTAAAAGCCGCCGACGGCCGCACCAGCAGGATCATCCCTGAAATACAGATGAACGATTCGGACCTCACGGTCCGAATCGTTAGCGACAGCAGCCCTGCTCACATAGAAGAGCGATAACAGGCCTCTATCAAGCTGTTCGCTCAGGTAAATGCTCTTGTCCCGTGCTTCAAGCGTCCACAGGTGCACGATGTGGGAGTAGCCCGGAGCCACGCCCTCCAGTTCTTGAAATAATAGGTGGTATTCCTCCTCGTGTAACGGGTTAATCTGATACATGTCCTTTCCCATGCGCATATAACGATCCCCCGGCTTCACAAGAATGACCCGTTGGCCTGTTGCTGCGGACAATGCCCCGCATACGCTGCTGTCATTATGGAATAGCACGATCGGACCATCAACGGGACAGTGCTCCTGCTCCCTGCGCTTCTCCTCCCAAGTTGGACGGTACAGGACGGATTGGCCCTGTCCCTGCCGGATAAGTGGCCGAACGCTATAGTCCTTGATCTTGATTCGCACGTACCCCTCTTGGTCGATCAGACTTACATCTAGCCTTAGAACCTCTTCTTCACATGCAGATGACGAGAAAGATGCATACGCCAGACAGTTCTCCGGCAGTTCACCGTAGATTTCAAGACTGCCTATCGCAAAAGGAATATACGGACTTTCTTTTAGTGCATGTCGGTTGGCCAGAAAGCCTGCGGTCTGCAGCGCCCCATCCATCAGAACGGGATGCAGCAGGAAGGAATGAAAGTCCTTCTGCAGGTTGTTAGGCAAATGAATGCTTGCGAGCGCCTCATCTCCGTAAAAAGAGATTCGACTTAGCGGCTTGAAGGTGGACCCATAGGCAAATCCCGCACTCTCGAACAACCGGTAAAAATCGCCCTGCTCCATTTCCGTGCGGCACCGCCGGGCTATTTCCTGCAGATCCAAACGTTCGGCCGGAGCATCCGGCAGTGACCCGTAGCGGATCTCGCCCTGAGAGCTGACCGTTCCGTCTTCCAGGCTAATCCTGAAGTCAAATCCCGATGCTGACTGATGAATGGAGGTCCATGCTTCAACAGGCTCACCGGCCAATTGCAGAGGCTGGATCAGCGTCACGTTGGCCAATCCGGTTACATGCTGGTACGGATGCGCCAATTCTCCGGCCATGCGGGCCATCTCAAGATGGACCACCCCAGGAAGAATCATGCGGCCGTCAACGATATGATCCTGTAGGTAGAATGCATCCGCCCGCAGCAGCTTCTTATAACATTGGCGGATTAAATTCGATTCATTGCTGTCGATCAGTGCCGTCAGAGACGGCTGCGGGACAACGGCCGGCAGGCGTCTCGGCACCTCAGGCGTCTCCGCCAGAGGTTCTACCCAATAGCGTTGGCGGGAGAATGGATAGGCGGGCAGATGTACTCTTCCGGGCAAGCCGGACGGATACAGCAGATGCCAATCACTGAAATCAGCTCCTTGGGCCCATAGGGCAGCAAGCCGCTCCAGCTCTTCGGGAAGCTTCAGTTGAGAACATTCTGCCTCCATGCCGTCTTCGGACCCGTTAGCCGCCCTGCCTTGATATGAGCTTATACCGGTATACCCGGCCGCTGACCCGTTAAGGTAAACATCGAGCTTGGCCAGCAGATCTTCCATATCTTCGGCGATAAAGGCGATTCTTGCTTCCATCGCTTCTCTTCCCGTTTGCAGAGTGTAGGCCACATCCCGTAAGGATAAGCGGCCGGATGTCCGTTGGTTCTCCAGTCCTGCAGCGGTGCCGGAGAACCGGACTGCAGCCGTGATCTGTATCAGGCTGTGCTCAAGCACAATCTCCTGCTGCAATCCCTGCGGTCCATACTGGACCTCAAGCTTCCGGAGGAAATCCTCCATAGCAATAGGGTCTAATCCGCATTCGGCCAGAGTCATGTCTTCCTCCAGATCTTCAGATGAGACGTTCAGGCAATCCGCCAGCAGTATCTTTACCTCATCCACCAGGTGGCCGTGGCCGCTCTCCCGTTCAATTGCCGCCGATTCCGCCGATTCCATACAGCCGATAAGAAATGCACGGAGGGAATCGGCGTAAGCCAGTAGACGATCTTCATTCTGGGCGGACAATACGATCAGATGATTAGCGTCCTCTTCCGGTATCGGTACCGGTGCTCCAATCTCAGGCACAAATTCTTCAAGAACAATATGAGCATTCACACCGCTGAAGCCGAAAGCGCTTATGCCTGCCCGGTAAGGGAGCTCCCGTCCGTTCTCATCCTTCAAGCGGGCCCATGGCTGTGTCGTCTCCACCAGGTACAAGGGGCTGTCATCCAGTTGAATATAGGGATTACTTACACTGTAATTGGCCAATCCCGGCAACATGTGATGCTTCATGGCCAGCAGAATTTTGATGATACCGGCAATGCCGGATGCCGTCTCCAAATGCCCGATGTTCGGCTTCAGCGCACCGACGGCGCAATGTTTGACTGCTGCCTCGGCATCGCGGTTCCAGCCTTTATACAGTTGCTTGAAGGCTCTCTTCAAGCCGTTTATCTCCACAGGATCTCCAAGCTTTGTGCCGGTGCCGTGGGCCTCCACATAGCCGATGGTTGTAGGGTCCAGGTTCGCCTTGCGGTGCGCCATTACGACTACATCGGCCTGGGCGTTCGGGTTGGGAGCCGTAAGCGAGCTCGAGCGTCCGCCATGATTGATTGCCGAACCGCGGATAAGCCCATAGACCCGGTCACCATCGCGGATAGCCTGACTAAGTGGCTTCAGCAGGATGATACCCGCGCCTTCTCCACGGACCGTTCCTTCTGCAGCTTGGTCGAAGGTTCTGCATGTTCCGTCCTGGCTGAGGATGCCTACGTTGTCAAAAGAGATGTATAGTGAAGGGCTGGCTATGACGTTCACTCCTCCGGCAATCGCCAGATCGCAGTCGCCGCTGCGCAGACTTTCCACCGCCCGATGAACGGCAACCAAAGAGCTTGAGCATGCCGTGTCAATCGGTTCGCTCGGCCCGTGCAAATTTAGCAGGTACGAGATGCGCCCGGTCAATACATTATGGGCATTGCCGGTTAAAGCCTGAGCCCGGCTCTCAACCTTTCCCTCCGCCAGAACATCACTGTAATCATGTCCGGCTATCCCGATGAAGACGCCTGTCCGGCTTCCGGACAATTCGCGGGGATTGTAGCCCGCATCCTCAATTGCACTCCAGACCAGCTCCAGGCTGAGACGCTGCTGGGGATCCATTAGACTGGCTTCCCTGGGCGACATCCCGAAGAATCCCGGGTCAAACTTGTCCACATCCTTCATAAAGCCGCCCCAGATGACTTTGGTCTTATCCCTGTCCTCCGGCGACTCCCTAAAATGATCCCGCCAATCCCAACGGTCCGGCGGAATCTCCGTCACCATACAATCCATGTGGACTAGCTTGTTCCAGAAATCAGCCAAACTGTCTGATTGCGGCATGTAGCCGCTGATGCCGATAATCGCAACCGGTTGGTCCACCGGGGTAGAAGAGCCGGTATCGGTTACATCAGGGCTGGTATCCTCTGTCACTCTAGCCTCTCCGGCTTCTTCAGCCTCCGTACGTTCTGCTCCAGCGGGATGAAGCTGTATCGGCTGCTGCCCGGTAGGCAGCATAGCGGCAAGCTTGTCTCCATGCTCCCGGGTCATATAAACTGCCAATTCCTCTATATTTGGATATTCAAAGAACAGGGTCGGGTAAACCGGGATGTTTAGCTTGCTTTGAAACTCCTGGGCCAGTGAGATTAAATCTCCCGATTCGATGCCCATGGACATAAAATGCTGGCTGGTATCCGTTTCCGAAGGGTCCTCCTGAAGCAAGCCGGCGATTTTTTCGGTCAAGTACATGTGCACGCCCGCCAAAAGCTCCTCTGGGGTCGACGTATTCTGATTCATTGTACCGCTTAGATTCCTCCCGTTTGCCAGGCCTTCCGGCAGATTCTTGTCCGGTCTTATTTTTTTGCAAACAAATCCCTTCATCGTCACAAGAACCTTTCCGCCGGCATCTGCCCATTCAATATCACCTTCCCACAGCTCTGCATTCGTTCTCACTTCCTGCACCCGGCAATAGCACTCATCCGGCA
Source organism: Paenibacillus sonchi (assembly GCF_016772475.1). Taxonomy (NCBI): domain Bacteria; kingdom Bacillati; phylum Bacillota; class Bacilli; order Caryophanales; family Paenibacillaceae; genus Paenibacillus; species Paenibacillus sonchi. Next base: position 101,220 of record NZ_CP068596.1, on the reverse strand, counting down.
AGGGACCGAATATATAAATCTGCTTGATCATCAGCGGAATCAGCGTGTCCTTCTCCCCGGAGACAGCAAAGCGAGGCGGCATAGAACCGCACCATCCAGCAATGCCGGATGAACCGCAAATTCCCGCTGATCCGTTCTCATCTCATCCGTGAGCGCCAGATGTCCCCAAACCGTTCGGGCAGCGTGGGAGACGATGACTTTCTGGACGGTAAGGAGCGATGGACCGTATACCCCTGGCTTGGCTTCATATAACAGAGAACCCGGTATCACCTCATGCTCCGGGAAGGATGGGACCGAAATGCTCCGACTTTCGCTAAAAGCAGCAGGGAGCACTTCTCCCCGCGACGCCAACCGTAGCTGACCCGATCCAGCATATTGAAACAAGCTTTCCGTATACAGCTTGCCGTCCTCTTCAACCGTACAGGCCGTTAATTCTACCTGTTCTCCTTCTGCCACTTCAACCGGCTCCTGAAAAAGCATGCTCCTGATATGCAGCAATGGAGCATCCGGTGCGGAGCGCCGGAATGCTTCATAGGCCAGACTGCAGTAAGTAACCCCCAATAAGGTGCGTCTGTCCATGGACAAATGATCCCTTACATAGGGCTCATTATAATGATATGTTGCTGTATAAGCTGCACGTTCTGGAACTTCACCCTCCCTTCTCCCATCCGTAAGCCAGTATGACTTGCGGTCAAAGCAATACGTCGGGAGCGGTAAGCGGTCCGGCTTCCGGCTATCTAGATACAACGCTTCCCAGATTACCTTTCCACCTTCCACCCAATGCGAGGCAATCGTTTCCAGGCTTCCATCAGTCAGCGCTTTCTTTCCAGAGCGTTGACCGGCACTGCCTCTAAACAGGCCTTGCACCGGTTCCCCCCTGCCAATCAAAGTGAGCTTCGCGGTCAGCTCCGTTAGATCAGCCGCAACAAAGGCAAGCCGTTCTTTCATCTCCGCGCGGCCCGTTTGCAGCGTGTAAGCGATCTGCTCCAGGGACAAGGTTTCTTCCGCTTCCGGTGTCAGCCGTTTCGCAATATACCGCTGGAGTGCTTCCGCATACGCCAGTAGACTACTCTCCTGATGGGCCGACAGCACAACAAGCACCGGCCTGGTGCTATACGCTTCCACTGCTTCCTTCCTGTATTCCTCCACAATGACATGCGCATTGGAGCCGCCCGCCCCGAAGGAGCTGATTCCCGCTCTAAGCGGATGAGTCTTCTGCTCCCCGTTCACCAGAACCGCTGGGCGGTTCCATTCCGTCAATTCCCGCTGCAGATAGAACGGTGAATCCTCGAATGCAATATACGGGTTTAACCTGTCGGCGTGGATGCTCGGTGCAAGCTTGCCGTATCTCATCTGCAGCAAAACCTTGGTCAGAGCGGATATTCCCGATGACGCCTCCAGATGGCCGATATTGGATTTGACCGATCCGATAGAACAATAGCTTTTCTTGGAGGTGAATCTGGAATACGCGATGCTCAGCGCCCGTACTTCGAGCGGATCTCCCAATGCCGTTCCGGTCGCATGGGCGTCCACATAACTGATGCTCTCCGGATCTACACCTGACCGCCGTATTGCTTGCTCCACCACCTCTGTCTGAGCGCTGAGACTCGGCGTGTTGAAGCTGCTCGATTGCCCGCCGCTGTTGACGGCCGTGCCTTTAATCACGCCATAGATATAGTCGTTGTCACGGACTGCCTGACTCAGAGGCTTCAGCAGAACGGCTCCGATTCCTTCGCCCTCAACAAAACCGTCGGCCCCTTCTCCGAAGGACCGGTTCTGATCCGATCCGGCCAGATTGTTCAAGTTGGCCAGACGTACATGCTGTCTCGGGTGAAGAATGAGATTGATGCCGCCGGCTACCGCCACATTGCAGTCCCCGTTCGCAAGACTTCCGCAGGCATAATGTATGGCTGACAGCGAAGATGAGCAAGCCGTATCGACCGCAATGCTGGGACCCGTAAAATTGAAGAAATGAGATGTCCGGTTGGCGATAATCCAATAAGCGGATTGGGCGTTGGTCGCCGCACCTTTCTCCCATGCACTGGCGGCAAGCTGCCCGTAAGCGCCGTACATGGCACCGACGAATACCCCGACCTTATCCCCCTTGTCCGCCAGCTTCTGCCCGGGATAGCCCGCATCCTCCAGGAGCGACCAGGTCGTTTCCAAGAACAGTCTTTCCTGAGGGTCCATCTCCCTGGCATGATCGCCTGGAATATGGAACAGTTCAGCATCGAACTTGTCCACATCCCGGATAAATCCGCCCCACTTGCTGCTTCCTTTTCCTTGCTCGCGGTTGTCGGGATCGTAATAACGCTCCCATTTCCAACGTTCCGCCGGCACCTCTGTAACACAGTTGCGTCCCTGCTTCAGATTATCCCAGAATTCATCCAGCGTTTCGGCTAAGGGATAACGGCCAGATAAACCGATGATGGCAATGTCCGTAGTGCCGGACACCATTTCGGTATGCTTCTTCGTAACGTCTGCAGGACTTGTTTCCTCCATACCGGAAGGTTGTTCCTTCTTCTGTGCAAACAACGAACCGACCCGGGCTGGGGCATCTGAATGTGCCTTCACTCCGAACATTTCCGTCAGTCTTGCCGAGTGCTCCCTTACAAAGTAGGATGCCAGAGCTTCAACCGTAGCGTGCTCAAAGAACAGCGTGGACGGAAGCTTGCTGAAATCCTTCCCCAGCTCCTTGTTCAGCTCGATGATGATGAGGGAATCGACGCCAAGCTTTTCAAATAACGTCTGCTCCCCGATTTTGTCCTGTTCCATCTTCAGTTTGCGGGACAGCAGTTGTTTGATATATTGGCAGACGGTCCGATGCAGTCCCTCTTCCGTCATCCCGGCACCCGCACTCGCCGCTACTGCCGCTGTCGGGTTTGAGAGTATGATTTCTTGTACCGGAGCAGGCTTCGGCTGTTCCTTCCCGACCGGCGCTCTCTCCCTCAGCTCTTGTGCCGCACTCTCTGCTGCAGGGTTCCCCGCCCCTTCAGAGATGACTACGCCGTTTCCTTCGGCCAATAGGACAGATTGATCGTTAACCCCGTCCTCATCTGCTAGCCCGTAGATGCTGACATGGGCATAACCGTTGCGGTTCAGGTACTCTTCCCAGGCTCCGGTGCTTAAAAGCGGGGAGCCCTTGATCCGCCCCGAATCGGTGAAATTCCACCATCCTCCCGTCAGACCGAAGGTCAAGGTGGAGAAAATCTGGAATTTGGTGATCTCGTTGATTACAACAAGTCCTTTGTTTTTAAGCAGCTCCTTCATATTCCGCAGAGTCTTCTCCACCGATCCGGTCGCATGCAGCACATTCGTTGCCAGAATTAAATCGAAGCTGTCCGCCGCAAATCCCTGCCCGCCAGGCTCCCGCTCAATGTCGAGGACTTGAAAACGAACAAAACCGTACCGGCCCCCATAAGTCTCATCACCATAGGCCGTGAAGCTTGCCGATATATCCGAATACACATATTCGACCAGTCCGCGCGGCACGCCCATGCGTTCCAGCCGGTCAAGGACAATAGCGCTTGTGCCGCCTGTACCCGCTCCAATCTCCAGGATTCGGACCGGCGAGCCGTCTCCGGCAGCCCTTCGCTTATGGATATAGCTACAGACTGCATCGGCAACCAATCCGTTGTAATAATCAATGATGTGGTTGCCCCGGTAAATGTTCTGGACCAGCTCCTTGGAGCCGCCCGGGAACATAATCTCTACATAATCTTTCCGGCCACTGAGTACTTCCGAATAATGAGCCACACATTGCCAGGTCAAATGGAAGTACGGTGCCAGAGACGGATAAGAACGCTCAAGCGATGTCTTGAGCGATTCCAAGTGGTCATCGGTAATCTGGAATTGCTCTTCGTCAGCCATAGAGGTGACGACCAGTTCATCCCTGTTCCGGGCAATGAAACCGCCCCGTTCAATGATATCCAGTAATGCACTGAACAGTTGCTCATACTTTTGCACAATGCCGAGTGTCTTCAGCAGCTCCTGTTGGCTGTAACGTTCACCCGCTGCCACAAACAGACCGTTCTCCCTGAAATACAGCAAAAGGGCCAGCAGGCCGAATCTTTCAAGCTCCTTAAATCCGCTTTTCAGGAAGTCTATCTGCTCCATCCCGTTCTTACGCAACCCGGAATCCAAGCTGATGTCCTTAATAACGGATGGCAGCCTGACCGGATAAACGGTTGCGCGGATGTTATGGTGGAAGAACTCCAGACTCTGGATCAACTCCGCTTGGGCTTTGAACATCAGCACCTGCGGGACCGGCAGAGCCAACGCTCGGCTAATCACCTGCATACCTTCCGCCGTATCGATGGGAAGCAGACCGGCTTCCGTAAGTAATCTGAGGTATCCATCTGATGCCACAGCTCCGACATTGCCCCAGAAGCTCCAGTTAATGACCTTGACCGGATAACCGGTCTGGGTTCCAAGCCAAGCCGAGAATGCGTCCTGAAAAGAACAAGCCGCACTGTAATTGCTCTGGCCTTGATTGCCCAGAATGGAATTCGTTGAAGAAAAGAAGACCATAAAATCCAACGGCACGTCCTTAAAAGCTTCGCCTAGTGTAACAGATCCTACCAGCTTGGGAGCAAGAACATTCTTCAGATTATCCTCGATCATGTTCTCAATTCTCATATCTTGAAGCACCATTGCCGAATGGAATACCCCATTGATGGATCCGTATAAAGTATGGGTCTGTTCGATTGCTGCTCTGAGAGCTGCCGGATCGGTAAGATCAGCCTGAATATAGGTAGCCTCTCCTCCCGCCTGGCGGATGCCGGCAAGCTTCCGTTCCATTTCTTCCGTCAGTTGGCTGCGTCCTGTCAGAATCAGACGGGCCTGGACAGTCCTGCCCAGATGTAGAGCCAGCTCCCAACCGATCCCGCCTGCACCGGCAATCCAGTATACCCCTCTGTTCCGGAAGGCGACGCCTTCATCGGACGGGAGATTAAGACCGATAACCCTACGGGTATACAGCTTGCCGTGGCGAACGGCAAGCTCACCGGCTGCTCCCGCCGATGCTGCTTCAAGAGCAGCATCGGCCGCCCGGCTGTTTGTTTCCATATCCAGGCTGCCCGTCTGCGGAAGATCCGCCAGCAGTAGAGACAGGTCGGGATATTCCAGCGATGCGCTTTTTATGAATCCGCTTATGGCAGCATGTACCGGATTCGTTGACTCGCCGGGCAGAACCTGGAAGATGCCGTTTGTTACAACAATGAGCCGGATTCCCTCGGTGCTGCCAATGGCCTTAACCAGATGGAACAGCGCTAGAATACCGCAGCTTTGACTTGCTTCCCACCCGGATATATCGCTGATGGAGGCAGGACTGTCTTGAAGTCCACCAAGGAAGTAGATTTCGGCAATGCCGTTCTCCTCCACCGTTCTCCGGTAAGCCGCCTCATCGTTATAGGCAACGGTCCAACTGCCGCCTGCCTCCATGGACGTTTCTTGAGCTATTCGGATTTCCAGACAATCCGTAATCTTGTTCCGCAAGGCATGGATGAAGTCACTTATGCCCGGAACCTCTTGCTCTCCGGAGATCATAAGCACACGCCCGTTCTTCGTTGGCGTGCCGGGCCGGTGTCCACTATGACCGCCCATAACCCACTGCGGAACATAGAGACTCCGGTTCTCCGCTTTTTTGACCTCGCGGGAAGCTAGCCTGTGGAAGGTTACGCATATTTTACCCTGCATGTCGATGAGCGCCAGATTATGCACATCTTTGCCCGCTTGGATAGCATAGACGTAGTACTCCCGAGAACGTAAGGGCTCCATAATATGAATCTCTTCTGCGGAGAATGGCAGCTTGGCTACCCCCTGCTCCGTATTTTGATTAAACAGGCAGCCCATTGATTGGAGCACACAATCCAGCAATACAGGATGAACTGTATAGTTGTTCAGCTCTTCGGAAGCTTCCTTCGGCAGTTGAATCAGACCCAGCACTTCCTTCTCACTATGCCATACCTCTGCCATAGCCTGGAAGAAAGGGCCGTAGACGATGCCGCTTCCTGCTGCAATCCGTGAATAAAATGCCTGCTTTTCCATATGTTGCGGACAACGTGCCATGATCTCGCTAACATTCACATATTCAGCCGCATCCTGGTGAGCAGCCCCGCTGGCTATGGACACACTCCCATTGGCGTGCAGCCTGGTCCCGCTGGAATTAGAACTGGCGCTCTCCACCTGGAACCGAAAGGAATTCCCAGCATCCTGCACCGAAATATGCACTTCGGCCGGTACATCTTCCTCCACGGTCAGCGGCTGTAGCCATACGATGTCTGATATTCGCCATGAATGCGCGCCTCCGAGCATTTCCGCCGCTTCAACAACCATTTCCACATATCCCGTTCCCGGAAACACATATTTCCCGTTAACCTTATGGTCACGAACAACCGGGTGGGAAGAGCTCCAGACCTTGCGGAATACAAGCCCTTCCCGCACACTTTTTGCGGGCAAGATATTGTCCAGCATAGCCGTTAAGGCTGCTTCGCTGTCGGAGGATATTCCATATTGCGGCTTTCGGTTCCGTACCGGCACCCAATGGGATTCTCTGGCGAAAGAATACGTCGGCAACGAGATTCTGCCCGGTCCGACGCCGGTATACAACCGTCTCCAATCCGGCTCGAAGCCCTTCAGCCAGAGCCGGGCTATCTTATCCCAGTTGCCTTGTGCGGCAAGCCGGTCTATAATCTCGGCCAGATCCCCATCGTCCAGAACCGCTTCCAGACCTTGGCTGTAAGCCGATGCATACATATGGGCACCCAGGTCTTCTCCCTTCAAATACAAGCCGAGCTTGTCCCGTAATTCAGCGGTATCCGATACAATAACCGCAAGCCGCTCCTGCAGCGGTTCCCGGCCCGTCTGCAATGTATAGGCGATCTTCTCAAGCGGAATCGCCATACCGCTTGTCCGCATCTCGTCCAGATACCGAACCAGATTATCCGCCTGCCGTTTCAATTCATCTGTTCCCTTGGCGGACAGCACGATGATAACCGGCGACCCTTCCGGTGCCGCCTGCGCTTCTGGAGGTCCGCTTACATATTCCTCCAGCAGCACATGGGCGTTGGTTCCACCGAATCCGAAGGAGCTGACGCCGCCCCGGAGCGGAACGTCATTGCCCGCCCCATCCTTAAGTCGCTCCCACTGCCTAGTTCGACCCACAAGATACAGCGGACCTCCGTCCAGCGAGATGTAGGGGTTCACCTCCCGATGATGAAGATTGCCCGGAAGCTGCTTGTGATACAAAGCCAGCACTACCTTAATCAGCCCAGCCACTCCGGCCAACGCTTCCAGATGTCCGATGTTTGTTTTGACCGAGCCTATGCCGCAATGGGGCACCTCCGCGGCAGGCCGACCCCATTCCCGGTAAAGCTGGTGCAACGCCGCCGTCATTCCGTTGACCTCGATAGGATCGCCTAGTGCGGTTCCCGTTCCGTGAGCTTCCAGATAACCGAGGGTAGCCGGATCAAAGCCTGCATCGTGGAAGGCCGATACAATCAATTCCTGCTGGGCTGTGCTGTTGGGTGCAGTCAGCGAGTTGGTTCTGCCGCCATGATTGACCGCCGTTCCCTTGATGACCGCGTAGATGTGGTCGCCGTCCGCCAACGCCTGCGACATCCGCTTTAGGAAGACAACCGCACAGCCTTCCCCACGGACATAACCGTTAGCCGAAGAATCGAAAGCCTTGCACCTTCCATCCTTGCTTAACATGTTGATCTTGCTAAGCGCTATGTGGGCGAACGGGCTCAAGATCAGGTTGACACCGCCTGCCAGCGCCATATCGCAGGCACCGCTGCGTATCGCTTCCACTGCCCGATTAACGCTCACCAACGAGCTGGAACATGCCGTATCGGTCAGTTCGCTTGGACCTTTCAAGTTATAGAAATAAGAGATGCGGTTCGGGATGACTGCCGTAACAATGCCTGATAAGGTATGAGGATCAATCTCCGTCTCCCTCATAAGGATTTCGGCATAATCGGAGCTGGTCGCACCGATAAAAACACCTGTTTGGGAGCCGGAGAGCATGGAAGGTCTGTATCCGGCATCCTCGAAAGCCGCCCAGACAGTCTCCAGCATGATCCGCTGCTGCGGGTCCATCAGTTGCGCCTCCCGTGGAGAAATTCCGAAGAAGGCAGCATCGAATTTATCGACATCCGGAATAAATCCGCCCCATTTGGAAACGGACTTGTTCGGGTCTTCATTGGTTTCATCGTAATATTGCTTCCAGTCCCAGCGGTCCGCCGGAATCTCCGTAATCAAATCCCGTTCGGCGACAATCTGCTGCCAGAACTGATTCAGAGTTGCTGAACCTGGCAGCTTACCGCTCATGCCGACTATTGCAATATCTCCGGCATTAGCCGCTCGGCTGCCTTCGTCTCCACCACCAGCCCGCTCATCCGCCGCTCTCTTGGCAGAGGTATCCGGAGCTTTGGTACGCCGTATTTCTTCAGGAAGCGGCCGGCCGTGATGAGAAGCCATCTTACCGGGGTATGCCGTCGTTAAATAACCGGCAAAGTCCCGGATCGTAGAATAGTTGTAAAAGAGAGTCGGATTGGTCTTCACACCGTAATGCTTGTTGATAAGCGCAGCCAGACCAGTAAAGGAGATGGAGTCGAACCCCATCTGGCCCAGGTTCGTCAGCGCGCTTGCTCCATCGGGCAGCGCTTTTATTTCTCCAGCAAGACGGAACAGCTCATTCTCGGCCAAAGGCTGCAGATCCGGGGCCGAACCGCCGGAGGTATGTAACTGTTGTGTCTCCTGCCCGCTCTTCTTGTCAGCCGGAACGGAACCGGGCAGACCGAACAAATGCACAATATGCTCAAGCCCGGCAGACGCCAGTTGCTTCCGATCCACCTTGCGGTTTAACGTCAGGGGATAACCGGATACATATATGATCCGGGAAGGAACCATATACTCCGGCAAAACGAGCCGAACTTGCCTTTGCAGATCCAGCACTTCCGGCAGCCTGTCCATATGCAGCGGAACAAGGAACGCCGTCAGCTGCTTGTCATTCCCTTCTTCCCGCGCCACCACAACCGCTTCAGCAATTCCTCCGGTCTTATGTAGCACATTCTCGATTTCGCCCAGCTCTATGCGGAACCCCCGGATTTTGACCTGAAAATCCGCTCGCCCAAGATAATCCAAGTTGCCATCCTGCAGATAACGGGCCAAATCCCCGGTCTTGTACATCCTTGAGGCTTGACCCGGATGAAAAGGGTCGGGTAAAAAACTGCGCTTCGTTTCCTCATCCCTGTTAAAATAGCCGATAGCGACCCCGTCCCCGCCAATATACAGCTCTCCGGTGACACCGGCAGGCACGGGCTGGAGCGATGCATCCAGCACATAGAATTGCGTATTCGCAATAGGCCGGCCAATGCTCATACGGTCCGTGCTCTCCACTTTACTGACGGAAGACCATATAGTGGTCTCCGTTGGTCCATACAGGTTCCAGAGCCCGTTGCCCAAGAGCAGCAGCTTATCCGCCAATTCCCGGGACAAGGCTTCGCCGCCGCACAGCATTTTGATCTGTAGGGGGAATCCCAGCCCGCCGCAAGCAGCATGTTCCATGTTGCGGGGGTCGCCTGCATCATGGTGATTCTGCCTTCCGACAGCTTGTCCAGCAGGAGGATGCCATCTTTCTGGATGTCCTCCGGAGCTATTTCCAATTGGGCACCAACAATAAGCGGCAAATACAATTCCAGTCCCGCAATATCGAAGCAGACCGTGGTTACGGCAAGCAGCCTATCATCCTGCGTACAACCGGGTTGCCCGGCCATAGAGCACAGAAAGTTGGTCAATCCAACCTGGCTCACCATAATTCCTTTGGGCTTGCCGGTGGAACCGGATGTAAATATGAGATATACCGGGTCCTCAGGCTGTAAGGGGACCAAAGGGGCAATAATCTCCAGTTCCTTCGGACAGACAGACTGCCCCACATCAGCTCCATCAACGCACAACACCGCACCGTCAAATTGTGGCAAGCCGGACCGGAGGGACGAATGCGTCAGCACATATGATAATGCACTCTCCCCGAACATATCGGCCAAGCGTTCCCTTGGATATAGTGGGTCCAGAGGAATGTATACGCCGCCAGCCATCTGCACGCCAATCAAGGCCGCAAGAAGATCCAGGGAACGATTTAGGTAAATGCCCACAAAGTTCCCCTTCGCGACTCCGTTAGCCTGCAGATGGAAAGCGAGCGTCTTGGCACGCCTGAACAGCTCCAGATAGGTCAGGCTTTCCTCCCGGAAGCGCACCGCTTCAGTATGGGGGAGCGCTTGACCTGTTCACAGAACAGATCTACAAAGGTTAGCCCGCGGGGATAATCCGTCTTAGTATCGTTCAAGCCGTAAAGCAACAACTGGCGTTCTTCCTCGGACAGTAGCGTAACCCCGGAGAGTTGCGTATCTCCTTGCGCTGCTATTGCTTCGAGGGCACGGATATAGTGGCTGGCAATTGCCGCCACTGTATCGGGTGTATACAAACCGGGATTATATTTTAGATGGAGCAAACACCCATCCGGTTTCTCGATTACTTCCAGCGTTAAGTCGAATTCCCCAAGCTGATGGATATGGTGTAGACAACCCAGGAAGATATCATCCTCCGCTGCCTGAATTCCGTTCTGAAAATAAAACGCCGCCTGAAACAAAAAACGTTCCCCGGACGGACGCCGTTCATTAAGCTCCCGGGCCAATGTGTAATACGGATACTGGCTGTGCTCAAGGGATACTAGCACCGTCCGGTGAACCTTCTCAATTAACGCGAGCAGCGTATCGCCTGGATCAATGTCATTCCTAATCACAATCATGTTCATGAAATTACCGATTACATTATCAAATCTTCCTTCCGGTCTGCCGGCCACAGGCGTCCCGATGGAAATGTCGCTTTGATTGCCAAATCGGGAAAGAACCAGCTGATACGCCGCCATCATTATAGAGAAAAGCGTCACCGGTCTGGACATGCGTACGGACTTTAAGGCGGCAACCAGCCCGCCTGAAACCGAAAATGAAAAAGACGCCCCTTCCTGGGAAGGGGCTGAGCAGATACCGGTCATGGGCAGCTCCAAAGCGGGTACAGGCTGGGCCAGCCGTTCCAACCAAAAGCTGCGGTCTCTGACGGCCTTATCGCTTTGGAGATAACGCTGTTCGTAATGAACATAGTCGGTGAAATCAGCGCGGCGTTCCTGAAGTACCGGTGTTCTCCCCTGGCTGAATGAGGAATAGCAGGCCTGCAAGTCGCTCAGAAACAGCTGTGAAGAAAGGCCGTCGAGAATGATGTGGTGGAACGTGAACAGCAATATTGCATAATCCTCCGACACTTCATAAAGGCATGTGCGAAAGAGCGGTCCCGCTTCCAAATCAAAGGGCCGTTTAATCTCATCCCAGAGCAGACTGTTGACCTCATCTTCAGTCAATCCGACCGCAGAGGACCGGTTGATCTCCAGAACCACTGATCCTCCCGTCAACTGGTACGGGAAAAACTCTCCTTCCTCCCGGACCAGTACCGTTTGGAGGGACGGATGAAACGACAGCATATACTCTAGCGCCTTATGGAGAAACTTCAGGTCAAATCCAGCTGATACCTTAAAGGCACCGGGAGTATGATATGCCCAGTTGCCGGGCGATAGCATATGCTCGGCCCACATTCCTTTCTGTCCTGCCGACAGCACCGTCCGTGAAGGTCTATGATGGTGGTTTCTGGATATCAGCTTGAGGGCTTCCTCCCGTGACAACTGACCGTCAGCAAACTTTTGATATATCTCTCTTTCGATCATTCGTTTCACCGCTTTCAACAAAAGACTTAATGAAATCCTTCAAGGCCAGTGCTTCATCCAATTGAAGCTTGTTATCTTCCATACTCGATAAAATCAAGTTGTCCAGGTAGTAGTCGAAGGATGCTTCACGTTCCGGTTCCACCCCTGTATCATCCTTCTTTGAGAATGGTTTCTCAGGCAACTTCCATGTCTCGGAGGCACCGCACTGAATTAAAAAACTGCTAAGCCGCTCGATAGAGTAGTGCTCGAATAAATCTGGCAGGGAAACCGTTATGCCGCAGAATTGCCGGATGGACTTCACCATACGGCTAGCGGTCAGAGAATCCATACCGTATTTATCAAAACCCCGGCCGGGCTTAATCTGCACTGCCTTCAAATCAAGCAAATCCGCAATCAGCTCCGTCAGATAGGTCCTGATTTCATGGGTAACCTCCCGGTCCGGTGCAACCACCATCGGTTCCTCCAGCGTTTGCTCTGCAGATAAATCGCTGGCTACCCAATAGCTTTCATGTTCGAAGGGATAACCTGGCAGCGACAGCATGGAGCATTGCTCCGGTGGATACAAACCGTCAAGTACCAGAAAGGTGCCATGCACCCAACGCTCCGCTAAGACGGATAACCTTTCCTTGGTCCCATCCGTTGCTGTATACTTCGCTTGGAAACCTGTATCGTCTACGCTCCCCACAAATACTTCTTTCCCGCTTAAGCTTCCGCCCAGCACCCTCTGCAGCGCATCAACGGCAGCCTGCTTACCGGGCACAACAAGGGCAAGCCTTTCTTCCATCGGCTCCCTCAGAGCCAGGGAGTAGGCAAAGTTCCTCATCGAAACCGAATCACTGCTTGTCAAAAACTCCAGCATATTTCGAGTCACCAAGGCCAGACGCTCCTTATTTCGGGCCGACAATAGCAAGAGGAAGGGACCCGCTTCTCCCAGCTCCTGCGTTAGCTCTTGCTCCAGACCGGGAAGATGCTCTTCTACTACGAGAGCCGCATTGGTACCGCCTGCACCGACAGCATGGATAACTGCCCGCAGCGGCAACTCCGGGGTGGAGCCATCGCCGCTGCGTTGCCGGAATCGCCTCCAATCGGCCGCTTCCCGTTGAATACGCAGGACGGTGCCTGTTAGGTCGATGCGCGGGTTCAAACGTTCCGCATGAAGCGAAGGAACGAGCTTGCGGTGTACCATTTGCAGAATGACCTTGGTCAATTGCGACATCCCGGAAGCGGCCTCCAGATGACCGATATTGGATTTGACTGATCCGATGGCGCACACATGGCTGTCCGGGTTGCAGTCTTGAAAGACAAGCTTTAACGCATCCAACTCGATGGCGTCTCCCACTGCCGACCCGTTCGTTGCCGTTTCAACATAACCGATAGTGGCGGGGTCTGCTTCTGCATCGGCCAACGCCAGGCGGATAAGCTCTGCCTGTGCTTCCCGGGAAGGAACCTTATAGGCACCGGTTCTGCCGCTATGGTTAACGGCGCTGCCCTTGATCCTGCAGAGAATTCGATCCCGGTCCGCTTCCGCCGATTCGGCCAACTTCAATATGACGACACCGGCCCCTTCGCCCGGTAGATAACCGTCTCCATCACCCATGCTAAGACTCCTACTGTGGCTTCCCAACAGTTTGGCCTGGGACAAGCCTATATATTTGTAAGGATGCAGACTCAGGTTCACACCTCCGACGATGGCCATAGAGCATTCTCCCAGCCGCAAACTGTTGACTGCCAGATGCAGCGCCGCAAGCGAGGATGAGCAGGCGGTATCCACTGCCATACTAGGTCCTTGGATGCCAAGATAATATGAAATTCGATTGGCGATCGACCAATAGGAAGCACCGGAAAGAACGCCAGCGGCATGTTTATCCTTGGCAACCCATGGATACGGCTGCGACATGACACCGATGAATACACCTACCCGCCGGCCCTCTTTCTCCAAGCGGTTCAGTCTGGTTCTTGAGTAGCCGCTATCCTCCAGCGCATGCCACACCGTCTCAAGCATGATCCGTTCCTGCGGATCAATGCTGACCGCTTCCTTGGGCGATATGTTAAAAAAGAGCGGATCAAACCGGTCCACATCTTTTATAAATCCCCCCACTTGCCATTAATGCGCATGTGCTCCTTGTCTTCAGGAGCATTCATGTACAAATCCGCATTCCATCGTTCCGTAGGCACTTCCCGGATACAATCCTTCCCTTCACTCAGGTTGGCCCAGAATGCACTGATGGTCTCCGCCTCTGGGTACTTCCCGCTTAACCCGATTACAGCGACCTCCTTGGCACCCGGCCGCGCCTGCTTCGGCTGGACCGAAGGAGCCGGGACCGCAGCATCGGCAGAATCCTTCTGGAAATATACTGCCAACCGATCCCGGTGGCGGTGCAGCAAATATCCGCTTACCTCCCGCACTGTATTGTATTCGACGAATACGGTTTGGCCATCTGCACCGATGACAGCTTCCAGATCACGCCCCATACTCATGAGCATGACGGAATCCATCCCATACCGGTCAAACGTGTCAGTATCGCGGATTCGTTCTACCGCTACCTTTGTTGTCCGGGAGATCATTTGTTTTACAAATGCAGAAGCCTGCTCCGGAGTCGGATCTCCCTCCGCACAGGGCTGATCGGAAGGTGCAACCATATCCGATCCAGAGGCTGCGGCCTCCGATATATCCAGCGGACGGAACAGCCACTCTCTCATCTTGTCCAGCCGGCCTGCCGCCACCGTCAGCCGAGGATAACCGAAACCAAGCATTGCTTCAAACGCCATCACGCCCTGGTCTGTCTGCAGTGCCGTCAGGCCAGTCTCCTCTTCCATCTTGGAACTTATAGCGGCAGGCATCATCATGCCTCCTTCCAACCAGAGAGGCCAGTTAACGGATAACGAAACGCCGGAGCGCCGACCCATGCCCGTTAGCTGATGCCTGCGCTCCATGTACTCATCCATATAACGGTTGGCAAAAGCATAGTCGGCCTGCCCTCGGCTTCCCGCTACCGCCGCTATAGAGGAAAAGGCTACAAAAAATTCAAGGGGTTCGTCCTTGGTAGCTTCGTCCACATGGAAGATTCCGTTTACCTTAGCCGCAAGAACAGACTGCAACTCTTCTCCGGACTTCCTTTTGACCAACGAATCCCGTGCCACACCTGCTGCGTGGATGACTCCGTGAATGGCTCCATGCCGCTGCCTGATGTTCTGGAAGAGTCTGTGCGTATCCGCAGAGTCCGATAAATCGCATCTCATATAGGAGATCTCGACTGTCCCTCCAAGCTGTCCCAGCACCGCAAGCCTGTCCGCATTCAGCTCTGACCTTCCGGCCAGCACAAGAATGCAAGGGCGGGCTGCCGCCAAATACCTGGCGAAGACCAGGCCCAGTCCACCAGCTCCTCCGGTAATCACATATACTGGCCGTTTCTGTACAAGGCTGCAGTTAGATGAACCGGAATTTAGTTGAAGCCCGGCATCCGCTTCCTCCAGCACCCGCATCATCCGTTTACCGCCAGTGTACGCGATCTCCGCAAATGATTGTTGAATAGCATTTACTTCCCTGTACAGCAGCTGAGCCAGCTCTGCTGCCTGCAGCTTATCATCCACCCGGACTGTTCTGTAGACCTCCTGCTTACTCTCCAGGCAGACACTTTTGGCAAAAGCGGCTGCGCAGGAGCTCTCCCATTCCGGACGGTGTCCTGCGTATACAAACAGAATCTTCGTTTGCCCATGCCTATCTACACCGGCTATTGCTCTGGTAAAGTAGAGCAGGCGCAGTGCCGATGAGTGTACGTTATCCACCTCATAGCTGGCTGAATCCTCATCAGTGTTCGTCCAGGTCCATAACCAAATGATATGGAAGTCATGGGGGCTGAACTCCCGAAGAGACTCGAAGAGCCCGTGATATCCGCCTGGCTCATCCGGATTAAGCTCAAAGCCGAATTCCGTTCTACGGAATTCGGCTCCCGTTCGTACCCTCAGAATCGTAGGGTATGCTTGGGCCAGCTCATCCCTTATATGCTCAAACCTTGCATTATCGTCATCAAAGACTAGCAGGCTCTGTTCCATGGTTCGCATATGAATTGCCAGTTCAACCGGCTTCCATTGCTCCTGGACGTATATGAGCCCCTTTCCTTCGGCCCCATTCTTGGGGCCAGATGTTCCAGTTAAGCGGAAGCCATTAATCCGGGCCAACCGGTTCCCTGACATGCAGCAAATTGTAATGGCATACCCTTCGTTACCCTCTACGGTATGCACCCAGCACGCAGTCGGCATATCGCCGTATATTTCAATCTCCTTAATGGCAAACGGCAGACCTGCTTGTTCAGCCGGCTCTTCCCCTGCCAAGGCGGCCACCGATTGCATAGCCCCATCCCATATGGCCGGATGGAACCCGTTGCCTTCATTCTGCAGGCTTCTGGACGGCAATCGGATAAGTCCCAGTGCTTCAACATCATTGTGGTACAGCTCCGCCATAACCTGATAGCTGGGCCCGTATTGAAACCCCCGTTCATAGAAGCGGGAATACAGGTCGTCAGGAGAGATTACCGACCGGCACCGCTCGCGTATCATTGATAGGTCGAGCGGACTGTCAAGAGCGGCAACACTCCCATATGCCAGAACGCCTTTAAAGTGGACCGTCTGCTCTCCCTGGACATCGGTAACAATGGCAAACTCAGCTTGGTCACCCGCCGGGGTTAACCTGATGGTTGCCTGTTTGCTGCCAGCTGTTACATCAAGGGGAGAGAACCACATTGCATGCTTCAGCTCTGTAACGGATTTCCCCGGATTCGCAAGCGAGCCGGCCGACCTGACCATCTCGATCATGGCCGCGCCCGGAACAAGAACATCTCCCTGCACCACATGATCCTTAATCAGGACACTCTCCTTGCTGAATAGCTTGGTATAGGATAGTCCTTCAAAGGTGGATACATTCGCATCAATAAACGGCCGCAGTGAACCGACAGCTTCTGCACTCGGCGACGCCGGAAGTGCGCAGCCGGTCTCTATCCAGTAACGTTCTCTGCTGAAGGGATAGGTCGGAAGTTTAACCGGACGGTGCTTCTGATCCGAATACAGCGTCTTCCATGGAATGTCAGAGCCTTCCGTCCATCTTCTGGCCATTTCATTCAGACGACTCCTATCCGTTAAATGGACAGTATCATGATCCGGGTCAAGTGCGGGAACCTGCCCGTGCGCCGTCTTATCCGATGCACATCCGGAGTATAGCCCCGGAGCTTTGCCGTCTTGAAGATAAACGTCCAGCAGATAGCTCAGCTCATGATAATCCTCGCAGACGATTGCCAGGCGCTCTTCGAAGTGCTCACGGCCGGTCTGCAGAGTATAGACCAGATCCTGCAACGAGTAACCGGCAGCGCCGGTATCGATCGGGAGCGTCTGCAGAATGGCCGGTTCCACCGCCTCTCCGCGCATTATTCGGGCAGCAGCAATGAGGCTATCCAGGCCACCGATTGTCAGGCCGCCCGCTATTTCATGTAGGTTCAGCTCAACCCCGAACTTCTGGTTAATCCCGGACACGAAGTGCATAATGTCAGCTGCAGTGCCTAATAAATTCCCGAGCTGGTCCCCTGTGTCCAATTGCTCCCTTCCGACTCCGGTCACCGCTTCAATATACGACAGAAGCGATTCCACTGGAGCCGCTTCCTTCCTTTCCGCTACCGCTCCTTCCTGCAATCGCCGGCTGTTCACAAATGCCTTCATTTGGCCTGCATACACATACAGCCGTTCCCTTGTCCTGGCTGAGAGCACTGCTATGGAAGCAGGCTGCCTATTTCGGTTTGCTGCTTTACTTGGGGACGATTTCCTCTCCACATACTCCTCTACGACAAGAAACGCGTTGGAGCCGCCTGCCCCAAAGGAGCTGATTCCCGCCCGACGGGGATACGTCTCTTGTCTCCCGTTCATCATGCGGACAGGCTGGCTCCATTCGCTTAATACGCGCTGGACGCGGACAGGAGAACTGGGGAAATCGATTCTTGGATTTAACTGATCAGAGTGCAGTGACGGTACAAGCATCCGCTCGCGCATTTGCAGCAATACCTTCGTCAGTGCCGCGATCCCGGCTGCCGATTCAAGATGCCCCACATTCGACTTCACTGAGCCTATGGCGCAAAATTCCTTATCCTCCGTAAAGGATTCAAACGCCCTGTTAATACCCTCAATTTCAATAGGATCACCCAAAGCCGTTCCGGTGCCGTGGGCCTCGAGATAACTGATCGTACGCGGGTCAATCCCCGATTCATGAAAAGCCTGCTTCAGCAGCTTCGCTTGGGATACCGGACTCGGAACCGTGTATCCGTTGGTTTTGCCTCCATGGTTAAGAGACGTACCCGCAATTACACCATAAATGGAATCTCCGTCCCGGACGGCTTTATCCAGCGGCTTCAACAACACGGCTCCTACGCCTTCACCCGGCACATACCCGTCTCCGCCTTCGCCGAAGCTGCGACATTTACCGTCCGTGGAGCCGAATTTGCCTTGGCTGACCAATATATATTTGTTGGGATGCGACGCCACGTTTACTCCGCCAGCAAGCGCATAATCCGTTTCCCCGCGAATAAGACTGTCGCAGGCAAGCTTGATTGCTGTCAACGAAGAGGAACACATGGTATCTATCGCCATGCTCGGACCTGTAAAATTCATTACGTACGAAACCCGGTTGGCAATGGAGGAGAAGCTTGAAGTCGGCTTCTCCCGCTCGTCCCCTGCAGCTCCGTACAGCTGGTACTGGCTCCACATCGCTCCAACGTAAACGCCTACCGTCGCCTTTTCCAGTCTTTTGCGGGTATAACCCGAATCCTCCAGCGTTTCCCATGCACATTCCAAAAACAGTCTTTCCTGCGGGTCCATCAGCTCCGCTTCCTTGGGCGATATATTGAAAAAAAGCGGGTCGAACTCATCTATACCGTCCAGAAAACCACCCCATTTGGTATAACTCTTCCCCTTCGCTTCCTTGTTTGGATCGAAGAAAGAGAGCAAGTCCCAACGGTCCGCCGGGATCTCGACAATACAATCCCTGCCAGACTTCAGATTGTTCCAATAGTCTTCCAGGGTCCGGGCCATAGGATAACGTCCGCTAATCCCTATGATAGCGATCCGTTCATCCTTATCGCCGTCCTCCTCCCTCCTGGCAGAAGGAAGGGAGGAATCGTTCGGTTCCTTGACCGGCGGCTCTCCTGCGGCTTCGCCCTCCGGAAGAGAGCGTCCGCCTGTCTCCTGCTCCGGTTCCATAGCGGTGACGTCCGCCGGCCCTCCGAACAGCTTCGCTACTTGATCCGGGTATGCCTTCACTATATATGCCGCCAGCTCTTCCAGATTGCGGTGCTCGAAGAATAACGTCTGAGGCAGTGCTCCGAATTGACTTATCAGCTCACCTGTCATATTCATAATCATTAGTGAATTCAAGCCGTATTCATCCAAGCTGCGCTGCGACTGCACCTTCCCGGCTGGCAAACGGGTCTCGGCTGATATAAGGCCTGCCAGCAGTTCTTCCACCCGCTTGCGCTTAGCATCGTCATCTTCCAGCACTTTCGCGGGTGACTCCCGATCAAGAATTCCCGATACTCGACCTTGCGGCTTGACCGAAGCAGTTACATACGGCTGCATCAGCGTCTCAAGTTCCCCAAGTTGAAGGGACCGCCGACTGACTACCCGATGCAGCAGAAGCTCTTTATCACCGGCTAGAACGGAAAGGGACAGATACGGGGACAGCAGCGCCTTTTCAAAGCTGGCTATTCCCTCGCGGCTGCCGAGCTCGGTCATGCCAAACTCCATCTGGAGCTTCTTCTTATGTTCCCCGGACAGCTGCATGCCTCCGTCTGCCCACAAAGGCCAATTAACCGACAAGCTTTTGCCGGATCTTAAGCCGTTGAGATGCTTCTGATCCCTTACCACTGCAAATTCGTCCATAAAACGATTGGCATAAGCATAATCGCTTTGGCCGGCATTGCCGAACACAGATGATATGGATGAGAACAAGACAAAGAAATCAAGATCATCGGAAGCTGTCAACTCATCTAGGTTCAGAGTGCCCCATACCTTGGATTGCAGGACCGCATCGAAATCATGGCGCTCCTTATGGAACAGTAAAGCATCGCTAATTACGCCTGCACAATGAACCACTCCCTGAATGGAGCCAAAACGCTTCCTGCATTCCTGCAAGGCACTTCTGGCCTCCCTATAGCTGGCAACATCCCCTTGGATGTAATGAGCTTCACCTGCGAGTGCCTGCAATTGCTGCAGCCTTTGCTTTCGTGTTCCATCCAGTTCGGAACGCCCGACGATGATGACCCGGCAGCCGGGATCAGCCAGCATACGGCAGGCCAATTGGTATCCAATGCAACCTAGACCACCCGTAATCACGTATGTTCCACGGTAGACCAGCTCGGCTTCCGGCACTTGCGGCAGCTCAACGGATTCCATGACCTTAACGCTCCGCCCGGACCCCGAATACATCACTTCCGAATCTCCGGGCACATCATATAATTCATTTCGCAGCCTGGCGCAGCAGGCCGCCCAGTCCTTCCGCAGCATATCAGGCTCCAGCATGACACTTGTGGTGCGGAACCGCGGATTCTCAACCGCTGCAGTTCGGAGGAAGGCATTGACTCCCGCGTAGTGGGGATAAGCATCATTTTTCTCGCCGGAGTATGCATAGACCAGGTTTATCGTCTCTGAGCTGTAAGGTCCATGCATAAACGCCTTGGTTAACAGATACAGTGAATATACTCCTGCTTCCATATGAACGGAGGGGTCACGGTACATGCTAGTATCCAGCGTCCATAAATGCAGGATGCCGTCAGGCCGGAAGCCGCGATCGAATAAAACGTCCAAGAGTTTGGTGTAATCCGCATATTCGCAGCCCACTTCATACATATTATCCGCCCCCTGTCTCCAGGAGGTTCCCTGCTTGACAATGATGATCCGCTGATCCGTGAGAGCATCGGCAGGGAACCGACGTTCATCGCTGCCAAAAACCAGTATGTTCTTCGGGATTTCAGCGGCGGACGGCAGCAGCTCTTTGCTCTTCCACCGGTCAGCCAAAAAAAGCACTTCCGGTTCCGGCGTTGTATTGACAACGGGGTTGCCCTGTTTTTTTATCGCTTTGATTACAAAATCGCTCAGGCGCAGATATAATGCATTCTGCTCATCAAATACGTTAATATCAGCTTTAATGATTCCGTGCCCTGATTCATTGGAGTGGTGGAGACGGATATGGGTGAGGCAAAGTTTGCCTAAAGGACGGTAAAGTTCCAGACGCCCCAGCATAAACGGCACGTACGATTGATCCGCCTCAAATAGTTCGTCAAAGCCGCCAATTGCATGCATTGCACCGTCCAGCATGTGGGGCAGCAGCTCATACGGGGCTTCTCCAGTTACTTGCCCGTCCGGCAGCTCAAGCCGGGCCAGCAGTTCATTCTCGTTGTACGCAAGTGTCTTCACCACTTGATAGCCGGCGCCATACTGTATCCCCTTCTCAGCGAAGGATGAGTATAGCTCGCTAGCCGTTCTTGAACGGGTACATCTAGCCAGTATTGAAGTGGCTACCTCGATCCCTGCGACGGCTGAACGGGGAACGGCGTCCAGCTCCAGCTGGCCTTGGCATACAGTCTGAGGGCCGTCGCCAGTCTGATCCATTATCGCAAAATGGACGGCATGTTCCCGCTCTGAGAGATGAATCGCCACACTCTTAGCATCCTCGGTGAAGCGAATCTCCCTCTTCCATACAATAGAAGAGATTGCACGAATCTTATGCTCACAAGCGAATTCCCCGGCTGCTCTTGCCATCTCCATCATCACGGCTGCCGGAAGCACAGCCGCTCCATGGATGACATGCTCCTGTATTTCGGCATCCTCCAGATGAAAGATGGTTCTGAACCGCTGCTCCTTCAGTGTAGAGAAATTTTCCCCTAAGTAAGGGTGAAGACTTCTTTGAGTGTCGGCCGACTTCTCTTCAAGCTGCACCTGTGGGCGGTAATCCGCCGCCCCCGCGATCCAATACCTCTGCCGTTCGAATGGGTAGACCGGCATGGGAATACGGCGAGGACGGCTTCCACGCGGAATCAGGGTCCAGTCGATGTCATGTCCCTGAATAAACCAGGCTGCGATCTGACCGGCGATATTCCTCGACTCATCCCGCTCAAGATCGGCCTTGCCGAATCTTCTCAAGAGCTTGTCCTGCTGATGCCGACCGGTCTCTTCTGCCGGGGCTTGACGATGAAGATTGCTGTAAATGTTCGGCAGGGCCTCCCCGCTCAGAAAAGCTTCCAGCTTGCGCTTCAGATCGTGGTGGCCCGCCACCACGAATACAGCCCGGCAATCAAACACACTCCGGCCCGCCTGCAGCGTATAACCGATCTCGTCGAGAGTATAGCCGCTCCCTTCATTATCAAGCCAAACGGCCAAATCGCCTGCTTTGGCCATCAGCGCCCGTTTGGTTTTGGCAGAGAGCGGTACGATATGATACGGAAGTGAATCACTGCCACCACGGGGGACATCAGGCACTTCTTCAACAACCAGATGTGCGTTGGTTCCGCTGATGCCGAATGAACTGACAGCAGCCATTCGCGGCTCCTGTGCCTCCCAATCCCTAAGCACCGTGTTGACATAGAAGGGGCTGTCAGCGAAATCAATATGCTCATTGGCATTTTTGAAGTGCAAGGATGGGGGAAGCTTTCTGTGCTTCATTGCCAGCAGGACCTTGATTAGCCCGGCTACCCCGGAGCAAGCAATCGTATGACCGATATTCGTTTTTACAGAACCGACCGCACAGTACCCCTTCTGGTCCGTCCAGCCGCTGAATGCTTCTGTTAACGCCTTGATCTCGATCGGGTCCCCCAGCTTGGTGCCAGTTCCGTGGGCTTCGATATACGAAATCCGGTTAGGATCGAGCCGGTGCTTAGTATACAGATTCTGGATTAACTGCTGCTGTGAGGCAGCACTCGGAGCGGTTATTCCATTCGTTTTACCGTCCTGATTGATTCCGGATGCGACAATTACCCCGTAGATGTGGTCCCCGTCCTCCAAAGCCCGGTCTAGGCTTTTCAGGATGACGATTCCCACGCCTTCGCCGGGCACCATCCCGTTGGCCTCATTATCGAATGCCTTGCATTGCCCATCAGCGGAGAACATCCCCATACTGGAGGACTGGTAATATAGCGACGGAGACGACATTACGGACACGCCTCCCGCAAAGGCCATCTCAGACTCGCCTGCCGCAATGTCGGAGCAAGCCAGATGGATGGCGGTAAGCGAAGAAGAGCAGGCTGTATCCACCGTTATGCAAGGACCCTTCAGATTGAGATAATACGAGATCCGGGCGGACAAAATGGCATTGTCATTGCCCATGGTCGTGTAAGGATCATGAGGAAGGTTTTGGTCGTGGATCAACTGGATATAATCTCCCGGCCTCCCTCCAATGTATACACCGACTGCTCTGTCGCTAAGTTCCTTATCCTGATAGCCTGCATCCTCCATCGCCTTCCAGCACTCCTCGAGAATCAATCGGTGCTGGGGATCCATCATTTCACTTTCCCTAGGAGAAATCCGGAAAAATTCTGGATCGAACTGGTCGATGCCCTGCATAAATCCGCCCCATTTGCTGGCAGAACGGAACGGCTTCTTCAGGTCCGGATCATAAAATGATCCCATCTCCCATCTTCCTGTGGGAATTTCCGTTACAGAGCAGACGCCTTTGGCCAGATTGCTCCAATACTCTTCGGCATTCCGGGCGCCCGGGAATCTGCAGGACAAACCGATTACAGCTATCTTTCTGCCGGCCAGCTGACAGTCCGCCGGGGCATCGTCAGCTGGCTTGGCCGGATGGTCCGTTGCTGCTTCGTCAGACGAGCAGGCTTTCATTGAGGCATTGCCCGGCACCACGACATTAGTAACCGTCTCCGTTATTTCTGGAGCAATAGGACGGGCACCTTTCCGGGCCAGGAACAGAACCAAGTCCTTAATGCTGGGATGATCGTAAAAATCGGTAACTTCCAACTTGACCTCAAACAGGGCTTTGATCCGGTTCATGAAATCGACTATGGTCATTGAATCAAAACCGACTTCGTAATATTTATGATGCGCCTTGATTTCGCCCGGGCTACCTCCTAGTATTTCTGTCGCAATCCGCAGCAGCTCATCCCTGATAGAATCATTATCAATTTCAGCAGAAGATTCTACCGGCGGAATAACATCGCTTACATCCTTGCCTGCCGCTTCTTCTAGCTCACGGACAAGAGCGCCGGTATCAGCCTTAATCAGTTTTTGACGATCCAGCTTGCCATTGGGGGTCCGTGGCATTTCCTTCAGGAATATGAAGGAGGAAGGAACCATAAATCCTGGCAATCTTGCACCCAGATCCTCCCTTATCTCGCCGTCCGAATAAACGGCATGCGGCTTTAAGGCAATGAAGGCCACCAGCCGTTTAGTCCCGTTGCTACTCTCCTTGGCGACAACAGCACATTCCTGTATCCGCTCATCTCCGGACAGCGCCTTCTCAACGGCAGACAGCTCAATGCGGATCCCGCGAATCTTTACCTGGTGGTCCTGTCTGCCAAGTAGCTGGATAGTTCCATCCGGCAAATAACGGGCCATGTCTCCCATCTTGTATAACCGCTCTCCCTCCCTGCCGCGGAATGGGTTCTTGATAAACTTGGCTGCTGTCTCCTCCTGCCTGTTCACATACTCTACAGCCAACGAAACACCGCCGATGTGCAGCTCCCCGGGCACTCCAACGGGACACAAACGCATATGGGAATCCAGAATAAAAGCCTTGACATTAGTAATCGGTCTGAACCATGCCATCCGACCTTCCGCAAGATCACAGTCTGCCGTTGAAAATTGCATTATTCCGTTTACCTCTGTCGCGCCGTAATCAGCTACGAGCAAAGAATCCGGGAAGTGCTTCATAAACTGCTTGAACAAATCCAGGGTGAACGGTTCTCCGACCGTCATCCACATCCGAACCTGCTTAAGGACTGTCAAATCCTCGGACGATTCAAACATCCGGCGAAGCATGGAGGGAAGCATCGTGCAACAGCTGACCTTATTTTTGTCAAGTGCCTGTATAATCTTTGACGGGTCCTTTACAACCGTATCGGACAGAATAACGGTTGGAACACCCTGTAGAAGTGCTCCAAGAAATTCCCACATGGACGGCATAAAGTTCATGCTGGTCCGTTGACAGGTCCGGTCTCCCTGTTGAAACGGGTATCTTGTCCACATGTGGTTGAAATAATTGATTAACTGCAGTTGCCTGTGTCTGACCCCTTTAGGATTACCTGTCGATCCTGATGTATAGAGAATGAGTGAAGCTTCTCCGGAATCATATATCGTTTCCGGCTGCATTCCGCCATCCTCAGCGATTCCGCCAGGGACGGGGTCTGAGCCGTCCAGGCGGAGTACCGGAACATGTCCGTTGCCGATGAAGGATTCTCGGGAATCCGTGTCCAGAATTAAAGCAAGGCCTGCATCCTGAATCATATAATGAATTTGTGTCTCTGGATAACTTCCGTCCAAGGGAACATATGTAAGTCCTAGTTTAAATATAGCCAGGATCGAAACGATCGTGTTGATGGATCTTTCGCCGTATACCCCGATGGCCGAAGCGGGGTCGATGCGCAGACAGCTGATCCGCAATGCGAGTCTGTCAACCGCAGCGGACAGCTCACGGAAGGACAACTCATCGGTTTCACCGGTGCCGCTTTCATGAATGACGGCAATGGCATCACCGCCTAGGGAAGCTGAACGTGCAAAACGGTCATAAAGCGGCTGATCAAACGATATCTCTTCGTCACAACCGGCCCAATCCAGCAGAAAGGACTCTTCTTCCCGGTTGATCAAAGGCACTTGATCCATGACCGTATCCGGTTCCTGCAAAAGATTGGTGAGGAAGTTGGCGAACTGCCGGAGCATCAGCTCGACGGAAATAGAATCCCATAATATCGGCGAGTATTTAATCCCTCCGACGCAACTCTCCCCTTCCTCCCGGAATGAGACCACCGCGTCCGGCGAAGCCGCCTCCTTGTTCTCCAGTGGGAGATTCGGAATCTGCAACAGCAGTTGGTAGGAGGAGGACTCTTTCTCCTGGGGAAGCGCATCCTTGACTTGCCCGACCAATGTCCGAAGCGTCCTTCCTTCCGCATTGGAGCAGTCAAACCAGGTTATGCTTCTGCCTCTTTTGCCGATTCCCCTTACGCCTGCTTTCATTTCATAATCCGGGTACCTGGCGAACAATGTTATGAACACGGCTGCCATTACAACTTGAGGCTTAACTCCCATTTCTTCACTGAACGAACGGACTGCCCCCCATTGCTCTTCGGACAGCTTGAAGAGGCGGATAAGCTCCCATTCATATGCCTGCCGCTGCTGCTCACCTTGGAGAAGATGGAAGACTTGCGGTACATTCTGGGCAAACAACCGTTGCACTTCTTGCAACGTCTGCTTCCCTGTTCCTTGTTTAATGATCCATGTATGGGACAGCTCCGTAGAAGCCAGCTTCAGGGAATCCAAAAATTCAGCCAGAGTCGTCTGATTTGCTGTAATAACAGCCGATTGCTTCTCCATATTGACAGGATGCAAGTGGGGCTGACTATCAAATGAAGTATGGTATTCGTAATGACAGCCTTTCCGGAAAAAATGCGACCTGCTAAAAATCAACATTTCCGCTATTGCCAAATCCATCGTCTGCTCCTCCTTACAAGTCCCTAATTCTCCCGCCGGTAGCAGAGGAGGTTGACATGCACATCATCTGCTTCTGCATATCAATCAGAACTTTACAGTTCTCGTTCTCCACTTTTTCATGATGCTCCAGCATATCCTTGATATCGTTTAAATCGTCTACCACTTTGGTAACAATATCCTCGAGATGAATCCGCCCTGCTTTTTGCAGAGCCAAGATGTGGCTGAACGCACCGCATAAATGTCCACGTGATCCAATAATTTTGATTTCATTCGTTATCATGTGATCCACACCCGTGATTTCCAGGGGAATTCCCTTGCGTCCAAGCAAGACAACTCGCCCGTTTTCGCTGATATGCCTAAATATCCGAGTAACATTCTCCACAATAGCGGAGGATTCAAATACGACATCGATTTTGTCAGGGGGAATCGACAAAAATTCCTCCGGCGTATACACACGGTCCGCCCACTTTTTTGCAAAATTCCGCCGAAATTCGATCGGTTCGATGATGTGCACCTCTGCAGCTCCGAATACCTGCTTGCTTAACATGGCGGTTAATAAACCGATCGGGCCTGCACCGAAAATAACGACTGCCTCACCTGCCTTCAATGCAGCATTCTCGCATGCCACATAGGCGACCCCTGCCGGCTCAATATTGGCTGCGGCCATGAGATCTCGTTCATCTTTTATATAGTCCGTTATGTTGTGCGCAATAGATGCCTGCACATCAACTACAGTTCCGAACAAGCCGTCCTTCTCCAGTCCCAACAGTTTCGCATGTTTACATTGGTTGAACTTGCCTCGCTTGCACACCTCGCATACATGACAGACGATGATAGACTCAAGCGCCACGAACATGCCGGGCTTAAGATGCTTGACATTCGCCCCGACTTCGATTATTTGGCCAACGCCTTCGTGTCCGATAACTCTTCCTTCTTCAGGTATTTCAAGGGGAGACGTACAGCGGATATACCCGGTTTCCGGATTATTCGTGGTCAGATGCAGATCCGTCCCGCATATTCCGACATAATGCATCTGCAACCGGATTTCATCTGGCTCCAACCTGGACAACACCCTATTCTCCAAACATACGCGCACATTCTGATAGATTTGGTTAGGCAACGGGTTGTCTACTCCCGGAACTGGATTTTTGTCAGCCCGTACAAGAAGGGTCCTAGTTTCAAGCATATGAATCACTCTTTCCTCGTATAGTGTGTGTTACTTATTGCGGATGGCCAGGGTCAAACCGTCCCCAACCGGGAGCATGCTCACAGTAACCCTGTCATCCAGATGAATCTGCTTGTTGATGCTGCGTATCTCCCTTACGTCTGGTCCCTGGTTCCATTCATTAATGACGCTGCCGCCCCACAAAACATTGTCAACACCGATCAATCCGCCAGGACGAACTAATCGGATGGCTCGCTCATAATAACCTGTGTAGTTTTCCTTATCCGCATCAATGAATATAAAATCAAAAAAGTTTGCGTAGTCTCTGGATAGCAGATCATCCAACGTGTCTAGAGCAGGTGCCAGACGAAGTTCAATTTTGTGGGCTACCCCCTCTTCTTCCCAATAGCGGTACCCCATCTTTGTCCACTTGTCGTCGATGTCGCAGGCTATAATACGCCCATCCGAAGGTATCGCCATCGCCATCAGTAGTGTTGTATAGCCGGTAAAAGTGCCGATCTCCAGAATCCGCTTAGCACCGATTAATTTGACCAGCAAGGCGATAAACTGGCTTTCTTCAGGCGGACTTTGCATGGCGGACAACAGCATACGGTTTGTCTCCTCGCGCAGCTTTCTGGCAGGCTCCGGCTCCCGCAGCGATACCTGAAGTAGGTATTCATACAGCTCGTCTGTCAGGTTTAACGCACGCTTTCCCATCATTAATTCCTCCACAAATTGCTAATTCTGAACAGAACCGCCCAATCTCCTAACATGTTCATTCATCCAGTCAGCTGTTGCCTTCATCAGTTTGTCAGCGATTTGATCCACGTGCCTCCTTCGCCAATCTTCCAGGTCCGTATCTTTCACCCACCTGTTGAAGGCCCCCATCGCAGGTCCGCAATAAATCTGGTAATCCACCTTGTTCTCACTGCTTCCGCTGCGGGCCAGCCGGTCGGAACGGTCGAAGTACCATTTGAATACGAGCGCCATCTTATATTTCGGATCACGTTCGGCCTTCATCAGCTCCTCATTCGTGCATGACAGCTTTAGCTCATGGTAGATTTCTTCGAAGCTTCGTTTGAAGTAACGCTCTTGGACCATGCTCTTGTCCTTGTTGTCCATATCCTCTAACGAATCATACAGACGGTACAACTCATATAGCTTGTTGGCTCTTGCCGGGAAGAACAAGCCTCTCTTCAACACCTGGGCCTGTGCACCAATATGAAACAGATCCCCCTGCGGAACCGAAGTCACATCCTGCACATTCATGCGTTGAAGCAGATCTTTTACGGCATCGCTTGTCTCCGCTTCCACGGTGCACTGGTTGATGGAACCGGTCATGACGAAGTCCGCCCCCATCATAAAAGCCGCCGCCGAAGCTTCAGGAACACCGATTCCTCCTCCGGAGCCGACCCTTATCCTTCTGGCATAGCCGTATTTACTCATCAACTCGTCCCTTAGCTTCCGGATAACGGGCAATAGTACCCAGGCAGATCCATGATCGGTCGGTCCTCCCGAATCGGCCAATACACAAATATCATCCGCCATAGGCATGTTTCGCAACTGATCCGCCTGCTCTCCGGTTATGCTGTTATCCTGAGTCAGCTTTTGCAGCAGCGGCTCGGGAGCTGGGCTCATAAAGGCGTCCGCCACCTCAGGCCTCGATACTTTGGCGATCAATTTGTTACCTGCTGTAATGCTGCCGTCCGTTTTCCTGCTAAGCCCGGCCGCCCGGTAAAGCACCAACGATCTTGTTATGCCTATAAAAGAGGCAGCCTCTAGCACCTTCACCCTGTTATGTAAGAGCAGATCAACAATGGCTTCTTCCTTCTTCAAATCGAAGGGATCATGAACCACATTCACCCCGTATGTATACTTTCCGTTCAATTTCAGTTGCAGGGACTGAATCATATCAGCAATCTGCGGGATGCCGAGGCCTTTCGTACCCAGAAACCCCATATAGCCCGCTTTGCTGAGCCGTGCCGTCATCTCCACAGAGGATATTCCATGATGCATGCCGCCGGCATAATAGGCCGCTTTAAGCCGGTAGTCTCTTATAAATCCTGCATCACCCAAGTCAGCAGCGGTTATTCCCGGAATTGCGGGTGCACCGCCAGCCTTCTCCCGTCCGTCCGGCTCTGGCCGGCTATCGTCTAGATCATTCTCTGGCAAAATATCCAGGAGAGGTTCTTCCATCCTAATCTGGTCCACCAGCTTCGTCAGAACCCGGCCCGGGCCGATCTCCTCAAAATCCTCCACTCCCATTGTCCGCATATACCGGATACTGTCCGTCCAATTAACGGTATGCGTAATCTGATCGGCAAGATTGCGCTTGATATCTACTTGACGGTAAGGCCTGGCATGCACGTTTGATATAACCGGAATAGTAAACCGTTTGAATTCGAAGCGGTCCAAATATGAGCTGAACTGCTGCCGTGCTTCCTCCATATACCTGGAATGAAACGCACCGCTCACATTCAGAGGCACAACCATCCGGGCTCCCGCCGTCTCCAGAAACGGCATCGCCTGTTCAATGGCCTGTTTGAGGCCCGAAACAACAATCTGCGTGGGCATGTTGAGATTAGCGATATCGATTCCGCCCAGCCCATTCTCCGACAGAACTTGCCGCACCTTCCCTGCCTCTAAGCCCAATACTGCAGCCATTCCTCCTCCGGAAACACGGTTCATCAGCTCTCCCCGTTTCTGGACCAGGAGCAGTCCAGTTTCAAAATCAAATACCCCAGACGCCAAGAGAGCGTTAAACTCGCCTAAGCTATGCCCTGCCACAAAATCGGGTGTCGTCCCCATTTCCCGCACCCTCTTCATGTAACTCAATGCATTGACGACATACAAAGCCGGCTGGGTGTACGCGGTCTGACCCAGTTTGTTCTGAGGGTCCTCTAGACATAACTGTTTGATAGAATAGCCAAGTATACGGTCAGCCTGGACCGTTAACCCGGGAAATTCATCGAATAATGTCTCCCCCATACCGGAATGCTGAGAACCTTGACCGGGAAACACGAATGCTTTCATCATTGTATCCTCCTCATATTCTCGAAATTAAAGCTGCTGGCCATCGCAAGACTATGTCTGATGCCAATGACAAATAGGACCTGCTGCGCAGGTCCTATTCCATCAATGCTCTCATTCATTTATATAAACATTACAGCAGACAAAAGCATAGGTCCCCCCTTTCGTCTGCTGTGTGCAACACACTACGGATAGATATAGCTATGTCGCATCATCCTTACCAACGTGCCGAAGCAGCGATTGGCTCGATATGATACGTTAAGAAATACAAATTATTGATATGTTTACATACATTTGATCTATTAATATCAATAATAATTTCGTCCATTTAATAATTCAATATACATTTTTATATAAATTGTGACATATATAGTATTTCGGCAAACATTATGTTACAATTTATTTCTTTAATTCCAAAATTAGTCATTTTTATCGAAAGGAATGATTTGTTTTGAAGACCGTCATTTATTTAGGTCGGAGCCCGTGACTGAAGGCCACCCAGACAAGATGTGCAATCAAATTTCAGATGCCATACTCGATGCCATTCTGATGCAGGACCCGAACGCAAGGTGGTTTTTCGGTGAAAATATAGTATTAGACTGGAGGCGTTGATTTAATGGGGGTTTTGAATTGAAGATTATTTAGTTTGAAAAATAAGTTTTAGACTGATTCATTAAAAGAAGCAGCGGCAGAACAAGATTTGATAAATAAAGTCTTAGACTGCCGCTGTTATTCAACTAACGTTCCTCGTTACTTCAAAAACTGATTATTTCTCAAAGGAAGATGATTCACCAGCTCCAAAACCTTGAAGGATCATCATTACCAGTCTATTGCTCCTACCTCTTTATTTTCTGAATAATTTTCTTCGATAACTCTTATTGTACATTCAACGGCTTTCTTAATAAATTTACTTGATTACTTCTATCGTTAAACGAGGTACTCAAAAAAAAGAACCCACAATTTCATGGGTCCCTTCACTCTTACTTTATTCTATGACTACGGAAGTACTCCGTCCAATCTTCAGAAATGACTACTGTTACCGTATCTACCTTCGACTGATACTCATTTGTTGCCGTGAAGGTGAACGTAACCGGCCCATTTGGTAATTTTTCAAAAGAAGGATCAGTGAGTTGGCCATCCCAAATGAGCTTGTCACTATCAGCCGGGGTGAGCTGCGTCGAATACCCGCCCGGCATCGTCACCTGAACCGTGTCTGGAAGACCGGTTGTCTTTGCCTGCAGCACGAAGGCTTCTCCTGCCCAATACACGTTATAAGCGCGTGGACTTTCCGGATCTCCGCTTTGCTTCAGATTATAGGCTTGGCGGTTAGCGTTCCATTCCTCGGTGTGCTTGACTCCGCCCTTTACCGTTAACAGATTGACCATAAAATATTTCCGCGGAGAAATCGCGCTCCAGTCAAAGCCGTCGAAAGCCTCAACCTCTACCGCATACTTCTCATACTCTGCAAGCGCTCCAGCGGGCACCTGCCACTGCCTAGCACTTGAAACCTGTTCACCTGACTGCACCTTTACCGCGCCTGTGGCCAAGTTGATAATGCGCACTTTATAGCGCTGCTGCAGGTCGCCGTCATCATCCTGGTAATCCCACTTGATGATCGGTGTAAGCGTGCTGACGATGGTGGGCTTGGCCTGGTTATCGCTAGTCGGATACGTGATATTCACTTTCGGGAGCCGGTTTACAACCGTGAGGCTATGTGTAATCTCACGGAAGAGTCCCAGCGAATCCGTCACGACCTGACGATACGTAAAAATTCCATTGGAAGCAAATTTCTTCGTGAAATCGCCCTGGGTGCTGGCGAGTCCTTCTGTTCCACTAGCCGGCTTCAAATAATACTTATGGCTAATGGTGTCTCCCTTCGGCTCGTCCAGATCCGTAGCCGTGCTTTTGATGTTAAGAACATCCGTCCGATAGATCGGTACCTTTGTGGCATCCTTTCCTGTATCCGTCAATAAACTAAACCCTGGCTTCGGCGGATTGTCGATGATGAACATTTTTTCATTCGAAATCTCTGACCAGGAGCCTTTAGAATATGCCCGGCCCAGTACAGTAAAATATTCGAAGCGATTAAACGTTGGGTTAGGAACTTGGTACTGGCGGATCAAGCCGGTATTATCTGCGTTCTCCACACTTTTTTCCAAGATACCTTCCTTTGTAAAAAACTCCAGGCGGTACTTTTCCTGTGGGTCATTCTCCGGATCGGAGTATGCCCACTCGACCAACGGGTCTCCTTGCTTCTCTGCATCCAGCACGGAAGGGTTCTCCGATGTGCCAGCAGGGGATGTTATCGTCATTGATGGTGCCAGGTTCTTCAGTACGTTGACCTTTAGGGTGTCGATGTTCGACTTGGCCCCGATCTGGTCCACGGCCCAATGCTCCAGGGTGTAAATACCTGAATTCGGGAAACTGACCTCGATGCTAGGAGTCTTGTATAATTTGGTGGCCCCGTCACTATCCGTCACCTTCCAAAAATATTGAAGACTGGCCATATCGGATGGATCTCCATCATTATCAGACGATGTGTACTGTTTTGTGTCAAATTGATACACCGTTGCAGGCCCGTTAATGGCTGCTGTCGGAACATGGTTCAAAACAGTAAAATTTCTGGTTGCATTAGAGGAAAGTGTTCCGTCTGAAGCGGTCAGGCGCATTTCCCAGCCATCTGATATGGCTTGCTGCTGTGTAATGCCGCTGCGTGCGATCAGATCCCGGATGGTCATGACCTGGTTTCGGTTGCCTCCAGAATAATAATATGGACTGTTATTGATTCTTGCGTTCCAAGCGTAGCTTAATACATCGCCGTCTTCGTCTGGATCCGGTGTCATATTCTCCATGATAATGACCGTATCCCGGTACACTTCCGTTGGCATGCTAAAAGCAGCTGCCGGAGGATGATTAATCACCTGTACGGTTTGGCTGTATGGTTCCGACCAAAGCCCCCGGTTATCATGGACCTTCAAGGTGAGCTGATAGGTCCCGACTCCGTATGCGGCGATGTTCGGCGGCGTAGTAGCACCGCCCCAATGACTCCATACCTGCTGCCAGCCATCCTTAATTACGGTCCAATTATAAACATCCAGCGGGTCATTATCCGGATCAAAGGATTTGTCTATAATCGTCGTTGCCTTCCGGTAAGACACGATGCTCGGCTCCACCGTAAACAGTGCAACTGGGGGAGATTAATACCTGCTCCAACCGTTCTTGGGCACCAGTCACTCCAAACCCCTAGGTTATTTTCTCCATCCATATCGCGCACTCGTAACCGAATGTCATATTGATCGTTTGTCGGAAGGTTGGCAGGGGGCGCTCCATCCATCCATACCCCAGACTCTGTTTTCTTGTACTGCCATTGCCAATCGATAAGCCCCTTGTTAGCGGCTGTGATATGATCAAGGTCATAACTGCTGTCTGTGATCTGTAGGGTCCCTCCGACCAATTTAGCTGCAAATAAAGCTACTGGTTTACGGTGCACATGAAAGGTCATGGAGGATAAATTGTCCCGGCTCCATTTTCGGTAAATATCAAATCGGTCATCATTTTTCGGGTTATCACGGGACTGGAAGACAGCCGTATATACACCACTGAATGGAAATGATGTGTATTCAGATGTTCTCCACAAACCGGAGTCACCAATGATACCCATTGAGTTATCAAAGAAATACGGATTGTGGTCATACCTAAAACGTGTGGAATGCAATGGATCTCCCTCAGAATCAAAAAATTTGGTTTTTGATTCAAATGGTGTGTTGATAAGGATATAGGTATTATTTCGTATTTGTTGTTTAACGTTTATATTTAGATTCGCAGTTTGTTTCATTCCCGATGGATCTGACGCGGTGATTATCATGTTATAGGACCCTGGCGGCAAAGAGTCTTGAATCGCGTCTATCGGGATACTGAAATTTTTCGATAACCTGGCTTGAGGTACAACGGTCTTCTTGTAGAAGACATTGGGGATTTCGGCGGTTACCGTTACATCTTCGTTATCCGGATCACTGACATATCCCTCAATATTGACTCCGCTCAAATTGGGAGCATTGACTAACGTTATTCCATTAGGTGTACCCACGGATAAAGAGGGTGG
Source organism: Paenibacillus sonchi (assembly GCF_016772475.1). Lineage (NCBI taxonomy): Bacteria > Bacillati > Bacillota > Bacilli > Caryophanales > Paenibacillaceae > Paenibacillus > Paenibacillus sonchi. The sequence continues at coordinate 66,462 of NZ_CP068596.1, read as the reverse complement.
ATGATTCGGTATGAGTTCAGCCGTCCTTGTCATATATGGAGTATAGTAAGCTGGTGTATAGCCGACACCGTAAGGATCCCCTCCAAGAAAATCTGTATGAACAACTATTCTAATTCTGAACAATTCCGGATCGCCAGCTAATCCTGGACGTATGTCTTGTTCTTCAATGTCGTTAGAACCTTGAAAGTATACGTTCGGTGCTGTTACCTTCATCTTCTCTCTTATGTTAGATAAATCAAAATCGACATAAGGTTTATACCGTTCCTCATAAGGGACGAAGCTGAACAAGTTTCCGAAATCCGCTGGCCAATAACGATCATAGTAGTAAGAGGATGGGTTTTCACGACAAAACCAGGACTGATCTTCCCCATACTGATCCATTTTTTCGTATTCATACCCCTTTTTGGTATAAATAGAAGAGCACATCTTGGTCATAATTCGTTCTGTACCATAACTACTATTCAAATGGACCCGGAGGTTGGCCACAGGCGCAATATCATAGGTCAATCTTTTAGTGATTTTATTGTATTTAAGATTGATAATCTTGAGGGCTGGGAAATCTAAAGTGATCGCATCATCCTGATTCCCATGCCCCCCCTGCCCGGCTTCAAAGGTGATATCCCGATAATAAATGATATCGTCCTCTGCGGCCTGCGCGACTGTTCCTAACCCTACCACCTCTAATGCTGGTCGTGGCAAGAAAGGGAGCAGTAAAGCAAAACAAAGAAATAGTATGATGCTTTCTTTCAACAAACGTTTCATATGCCTTTCCTTCCTCCACTTAAAAATCCCAATCTACTTCAGGCGGGCGGTTATTCACTTCTACTATTCGCTCGATTACATTCTGGGTGGCCTCAGAGCTGGTCCGCAGCCTATCGGCATCGGTGACAAAATCCTCAATCGTCGGCTGGCCAAACTCTTCAATAACGGTAACACGTACCTCATACTTCCCGACCTGATAGAGCTCCAAATTTAGGCGAGTTTTGTTTTCGTCACTGAACTGTACCCAGCTTTCATCTGTGAAACTTCCGTTGTTATTAGAATCGTAGCGATATTCCCAAACCCGTTTGATGATATTATCTTTGTCCGAAGAAAACGACATATCATCAATAGAAATGACTGCTTTATTTCCATTAGTCGGGTCCCTATAGGCCCCTATGGGCATTGCAAAGTAGGCAACCGGGGATTCATCGGGAGCGATATCGAAGGTAATCTCATTGTCTGAAGCATACCCTGCCGTATTCTCCACGTGAATCGTCGCCTTATACTTCCCGGGTTTCCTAAAAAGTACATCTTTACTCTCTAGCTCGGCCAAGCTGCCGCTGTACTTAATGTCCGCATTCGTGCCACCGCTGACTGCACTAATCGTGACCTGCGTCTTGGACTTAATGATCGGAAACCGGGTCGGACTTGAACTGCTGTTGGTCAATGTGGTTTTCCGGTTCTGCTTGAGCGATCCGCTGATTTCGAGGTCTGCTGATGGCCTTGGCTCGATGACCGTTACTTCCGTGCTGGTGCTTCCGGTCATGCCGTCATTATCAACGACGGTCAGGGTAATGGGAAAAGTCTCTCCGACCTTATCCCGGGTATACCAGACATAACCTCTGGCCGTATTTTCAATCCCGCCTTCCGCTCCAGGAGTTCCCCAAGCATAGTCGGTGATGTATCCATCCGGATCGGAGGAATTCCCCCCGTATACCATCATGTCAGAACCGGCTTTGATGTACTTAGGTGCAGTGATTCGGGCAATAGGCGGTTTGCCTTCCGGCTTGGTCGGTGTACTCGGTACGGATGGATAGCTGACCGGGTTATCCTTCTTGTACACACCGGCAGAGAGTTCCATACTCTGCTCCAGTGAAGTTATGTTTCCGGTCTTGGTAACCACAGGCTTCTTGAATCGAATGACAACGGTCAGAGTATAGTCTTGCTTGAAATTATCATTGACGACCCGACTTGCCGGGATTGCGAAGTCAAAGCTCTTTGATGCGGTAAGTTGCTTGCTGTAATCTTTCTTCATGTCGGCCTTGGCGGTACCATTCTTTTCCTTGGCGTAAAACACCCATTCCTCGATGTTAGAGGTATCCGTGTAACCCAGAAGCTCCCCTTTGACGTTGATTTTCACATCTACTTTGCTGCCTTCCAGCTTGATCGGATTCGGGCTTGGCTTCTCCAGCGTGGCCGTTCCGTTTAGCGTAGCTTGGTCAGGTGGGGAGTAATCAAAGGTGACCGTGCCGGCATAGCTGTAGGAGGTGAGTTTCGCTTGTGCTTCGTAGTAGTAGGGTTGATTAACAAAGTATAGACGTCCTTCAACCCACTGTCCTTTTTCAAAACTGTCAGAGACTTGTTCTGGTTTTACGTTTACCGTTGGAATTTCATATGTAATGACGATTTTCCCGTTTTTGAGACCACCAGACCCTTTTGCTCCATCTAAAAGCGTTTCTAGTTTCATCTTGATACTGGATTGAATGACAGAACTAAATGGAACCACTGTTTGATCCTTTCGAAACCATGTTGCCGAATTGGGCGGTACAATGGTAATAGATTTAGTGGTTACAGTTTTTGTTGGCGGTTTAGTTGAGGGTGTACTGTAATCAGTTGCAGCTGCATTATAGAATGTATTGACGTCTCTGTATTCATCATAGTTATTAATTTGCCAGCGTCTCCCGTCTGCATATCGCCAGATAGAATTGCCAGGGTTAGTCACGAAGGGGTACATCGGATTCCCGTCCCTCCCCTCTACAGAGAACGTTTCATCCTTTGCCGTCCCCTTCAGTGTAAGTTTTATCTTCCCGTTCTCGATGGCGATACCACCTACAACACTGTTGGTTCCTGAGTATTTAAGTGTCCCTGATTTAATAGCGGAGCCGGTGACCCCGCTCGGTAGATCCAAGTAAAATGTTTTGGCAATGTTACCAGATCCGGTTAAGCCATTCGTCACTGGTATGCTAACACTTCCTTGCTTGACATCTGCAGCTTGGGCCACACTACTTAAGTTGGGTGCCAAAGAAAATACAATAGTTATAACCAAAAAAGTAATGATTGGAATTTTTTTTATCATCTGCCAATCCCCTTACCTATTTTAATTCCACGATGAATTTTGAGATGGATTGGCCACTGTTATCTACGCGAACGTTCAGACACTTGAATTCCCCAGTGTAACGAAATCCTTGGTATGTGCTCAGCTTTTCACCAGGATTTAGCTTCCAATCCCACAGAGCTTCTTTGTTATTCGATTTGTAGTAACTTGCTTCGGGCATAGCTGCCGATGGCTCTCCCTTCGACAAATCCCCGAAAGTCATTCTCCACTTACTTCTAAGATCTTTAGCATTTTGTTGAACGATACTCTTACTCTTATTCTCCACCGTGATTTTTGTCCAAATAAAATACTGAAAACCATTCAGATCATAGCCATATTTCTTAATCAGCCCTTGGGCATCTTTCGATTTTCCATCATAGATCATAATCTTCTCCAGCGTATAACTAAGACCACCGGCCGTCAGGGTAACCGGGAGCTCTACGTCCTTCTTCAAACCATACTTGATTAGATTGTCCGTCATTACGGGTTGTGACTGGCTGGCTGCTGCGGATACTGTATTAATTGCTGCTCCTTGAATCAATATGGAACTGAACATCATCGTTGCTGCCAGTGTTACTTTCATTACTGTCTTCATCATAGAAATCTCTCCCTTAAATGTTGGTATCGAATACATCATTAATCTCTCTATTTCACGATAACGGGCCTGGATTCAAAAAACCGTACTAACACATACAAAGCATTCAGAGCTATTTGTAACTTTCTAATCCTGAGTATTTACTTGGAGGTACAACCTAATCTTTAGGAATGATCACTTACTCTATTGAAGGGTATATACCGACAAAACATCCAATTTTATCACCTCAAACTTTTATCTTACATCATAATTGTATGATAAAAGGTAAGAATCACCAAGAAATTATTGTCACAGCCGGTATTAGTAAATCAACTCTTCATATAAGCGAATTTCGTTACTTCCAAATGCTTTTGTCGGAACTTTGAATTCTTGAAAACACCCCTCCGACATCTCAAGTTCTCTATTTATTAAACTTGTACTCCTGGACAGCAGGTACAACAATTGGTTCTACTGACTTAGAGCGAGAAACTAAGACAGGATGTGCAGTCTCTATGACAGCAATCACAGAAGGACCCTGTATATATTTCGTTATTCCAAATTCTGAATCCTCATATAAAAAAGGAAAGCTAACTCCAGATGATTCATCCAAAATAACGAATTTTTTAATTTTGACCGCACTATGTAGCCGGCTACCTTTTTTAGGATCCAAGCTATCATCAAGCCCAAGATTGCTTTCGAGACTCGTTTTGAATGTCTCGAAAGCTGTCGTAGGTTCGATAATTAATCGCCCATGGAAGAGATCATTTTCGCTAATCTCTTGAGCTGCGTCATGAACTGCAATATTGTTCGCATCCTTTAGTAATGAACGCTGAACATCCCACTCCTGATTTTGAGATTGAAAAAACCAAGAATAGAGAAAAATTAGTAAGACGAAAGCCAATTTCACAATATAATCCATGCTTAAGTCATCCTTAGTCGATGTATTCTGACATTATTGAACCATGACCATAGTAATATTCTGGCAGAGTTTGTGACGAAAAATTGTAAGGGAAAATGCTAATCCGCGGCGCTTTAATATATACATCCAGTCTATTTTTTCGATCGATGACAGATGTAGTACTACTCGTAATTTGGATAGAGGACGCTGAAAAGCCTAACGCAGTTAAGTTGCTTGTCACTTCACTTTTGAGAGCTGAAGTGACCATCCCCTCTGTAGCTGCTTTTTGAGTGATGTACGACGTATTCGCTTTGACCTGCAGATCGAGCAGATAATCGATGTAAGAGAACAACGGCTGCAGGATGATAAATAAGACTAGCCACATAAATAATGCACGGAGGACGGTCGCCTTCAAACTAACTCTCCTTCCTAATACTTCTCTACTTTTTTGACATACGGGATTATATTATCTTGACTGTCCCCGATAATTGATGTTGCTGCAGCAATGAAAATCCCAGCAATGACAAATCCAATCGATAAAAACAGGGCAACCGATAAAGTGTCTTTTTTCATGAGTTAGGCTGCTTTTGAAGGTAGTTTTTCATAAAGCGGAGTTATCGGTGCAGGTATTGTTTGAATATAGCTTACCCCTGGAATTACTGGGCGATTATCATCTGCAGCGTTGATAACATCACGTACTACTGGGATCAAAACAGCAATCACAATGGCTACACATAAAAAACCGATAGCAATAAATAGTCCTGCTGAGATCGAATCTTTTTTCATACTATGCCGCCTCCTCTTCGAAATGGGATAGAATTGTCGGCGTGTTAGTTACATTAATACTGGCAGCTGGAATTGCAGGCCTATTATCATCGGCATCATTAATAACATCACGCACAACTGGAATTAGAACAGCAATTACAATGGCCACACATAAAAAGCCGATAGCAATGAATAGTCCTGCCGAAATTGAATCTTTTTTCATTTCTATTTTCTCCTTTTGATTTTCATTTTTTGATAAATCGGGTTCTTGATTCAAATCAGGTTTTAACATACATCTAATATCACCCCTTCTTGAACTAACGTTGATCTATTGATCGTTGCCAAGATATACTTGATCGTGAGTTACTTCATTGATAAAGGCTCACACCATTAAAGTTACCTTTGATCAACATGATATATTTCATGGCTAGAACAACAACCATTAGAAATGTAGCTATTGATGGTAAAGTAGTAACGATTGTTGAGTATTCACCAATACGTATCCACTTTCTTTGATATTGGTCAGAAGAAATTTTCGAAATAATCTTACTTTGGGAGCTTAAGTAATGAGCTGCCTCGTTATCATCGCTCATACCTTCGGTAGCCAATAAGATGGATCGAATATCCGAAATAAATACATGGTTGTGTGGAAATTGATCACAGAACCATTTGATCGCATTTTCAGTACCAATATCGACACAGCGCTCAGACATGCCGTATAATTCGTTGCGTAAATACTCGAAGGTCGGAGCCACCTGAGAACAATAGGTACCAAACTCAATATATCCACGTCTTCTAAGTCTATTGTTTTCGTATAATCGCAAAAATGAAATTAACTCTCCATCTTTACGCATGATTTTGTTCCGGTGTAATCTATTTAGGATCCATCCAAACGGTAAGAATTTGGCGTGGCTGCTTACCACAAGAATTCCAACACCGATAAAAACATCCATAAACGAAAACGGCTCATTCCGGATGAAATTGCTCAAGGCTTGTACAGTCACATATAATGCAGCTGCTGAAAATCGGAACAAATTGATTTTCCGTGATGACACCTGGAGTCCTGCATTATTCAGTAGTTTTTGGAGTTTCTCACTCTCGAATTTCCCTTGAACAGCCATCAGATTCATTTGTTTAATTATGGGATCCTTCTCGTTCTTTTTCCCCATTGCTGCGAAGATAAGATATGCCAAATAGGAGATTCCAACAGCCGAGATAATAAGAAAAATTCTATCCATGCGTCAACATCCTTTACTGATAGTCAAGCTTCGGTCTTGCAAGAATCATACTGATGGCAAAAGCCAAGAATAAACTTCCGACAATAAAACCTAAAAAATATAAGCCAATTTGTGTCTGGAATTGCAGCTTATAATACACACTAGGGGTAAGCATCAGCATGAATGTCCCAATAACAAAAACCAAAAGAATAAGATTTACATATAAACCGAGAGTGATTGGGTCATTGTTTGCTGTTTTTACAGTTATGATCGTTTCCCGCTGCTGCTCCATAGACATGTTGAGTTCAAGGAGAGAAGCGGAAAGAACGTGTGAACCTTCTCTTTCTGCATATAACAGATCAGAAATAAATACTCTGGCAAATGTTGTTGAGATAGAATCAGCAAACCGATTAGCTGCTCGTTGGAGTTCCTTTTCATTACTGTAATTTGCAAAGGCAGCCGCGAGGATCCGAAGCGGCCGCTTTAGGACATTATCCTCTTCAAGAAAATCAGATGTTTTATCCAACGCCTTATCAACAGACAAGTAGGTATACTTCGAGAGAATTTTAACTACATCGAGTAGATCAAAACTTGCTTTTACACTCTTTAGAGAATACTTATATCGCAAACGGATATACGGTAAAAGTGCACCAATCAAGGATAGGAACAGTGAGAACCTCCAATTATAGGACATTGTTCCTCGTTCATTGACCTTAATCCCCCCATAAAAGGATTATCAAAAGTTAGGTGATTGGGTAATTCGTTCATCGTGAGTGAAGTCACAAGATACACGGCGCCAAAGATAAAAATCGTTAGAGTAAAAAAACGAAATACACTCTGCTTAGGCTCGTAGTTTTTTTGAACAAGATACATTAAATCCTCCAAATGCTTCACTATGTAAGTCGATCTCTTGTTCTTATTTTTGGCATTCTTTTTTTCTTTAGCCTGCAATAGTATTTGGGTTACTTCTCTACGATAGTCATTTTTCTGCGAATTTCTCCGGATAAGTTGTTCAATTGTTGGCTGGATGAGTTGCCATATTCCCAGCACGACGATAAGGTGAAATAATATCCGGAACAAATATGAACCCATGGAATTCAAAAAATCACCCCCCTTTTTGAAAAGTCAGATTACAAGACTTCATTCAACACCATCTTTGATTTCATGCTCTCTTTAATTGGGTTTGTCATGGGTTTCTTCTTAGCCAGTTGACTCAAAAGGGATATGAACTCCTGTGTAGCAGCTTTATTCTTGTTATTCATTTTCTGCAGAATATCTGGAGTAAGCTGATCATGATAAGTCCAACTGTCCATCTCTTTGTCATAACGCATTAAATCGCAAGCAAACACAGAATTTTTCTTTGCATCATAATATACTTCAGAAACCCGCATTAATCTTTTGGTACCATCCTCACGGCTGCCGAAGATATAGACAATCTCGCAAGCCTTCAACGCAGACATGAGATGCCCTTTTAGGCTTCCACCCACTCTCGTTGATACTGCAAATGCTCCCTGGTAGGGAATGTCTTCTGGGTCCACCGTATGAAATGTTCCAATAATCCCATCGTACCCTTTTTCCCCACTCCACAAATAAAACTCCCACTCATTAAAACGCATTTCAGTCATAAAAATTATGTTTGGATCATGACGAAGGGATTCGATACCAACCTCCATCAGTTCTTCATTTGACGCTTGAATTGGAATAATTCGGTGTCCATTAATTACATGTGGTAACGTTGATTCCGGGTGCTTTTCAATCATTACTAACCCCAAACACTTCGTAGCAGCTAGGAGCTGCTCTCCGACTTCCGTATTTGCATACGTCGATTTACCAGATTCGACTGGTCCAGCAATAATACGATTTCTGTAAGTCTTTAAGAATGCGCGTAGCATCGCCACGGCTTCCTTTGGAATTGCACCGGTACCTGCTTGATCATCTAATGTTAGAAACTCCACAACTTGCCGGCGCATCGATATAGTTGTATAACCCTCCCACACTCTTGGACTCACCCAGATTGCTATTCGAATAAATCTCCCTGGCCAAAGGGGGTCATCAATCTTAAATTCTACGGAAGGGTTATCTTTATTTAACTGAAGCATGCCATCACTTCTCAGCAATGACCGTTTTAACTGTTCAACTCTCTCCAGAGAAGGCATATCATATGGGTAGGGAACAAAACCACCATTTCGATTATAGAAAATTTTTCTTCCAATAATCTGAAGCCCCGTTGATTCTGCATAATCTTTATTACTCAACCAATGACAAGCGGGACCAAACCCCTTCCATTCTTGGAATAGTGCTTCCGTAATATTAGAGTAAGCTGAGGGCACTGCGCCGCCGAACGGATTCTTACGCACATATTTTTCAATCTCATTTATGAAATAAGCAACGGACGTCGCTTCTCCCAGAAGGGCTCCAGCATTTATTTGAAAATAAGTATCATCCTCACTCCGCAACTCTTGATCCATTTGTTCCTTCATCCGTTGATAATAACTATCGAAGTCTTCATTACTAGGCTTTCTATTCTTATGCAATTGTTTTTTTAATGAGAAAGGTTCATTAACCTGAGGGATATGGTCTTGCTTGAAGCTTATCGGTGACTTTACTATTGTCATCTTCTCCATCCCTTCTTTTGAGTTACTTCGACTATATCTATTGCGGTTAGCAACATTTTGGCCTTTTCCTCAACCATTTGTTGCTCTCTCTTTGAAAGCGGCAAATTTTCCGGGAATCCTTCATATTGAGGGAGTTCAAATAGAATATGACTTCCCACTGTTTGCGAAAGATTCTTTGAATTTACTATTGCAGATTCTGTGGCTCGATTAATGATGAGCTGAAAATCATGAGGATAGAGATCTAACTGATTCGCCACTTCCATTAGAGCAGGCAGACGATAATTGTGTTTTGGGTGTGTAATAAAGAGACGTATAGCAGACTTCTGAATTCCCACGTACCAAGCAGCGCTCTCTGGAATGGAACCAAAATCACACAGAACAACATCAGCATATTTAGAAGCTTGTTCTAACAAATACTCGATTTCCTCTTCCTGATAATCTTGTGCACTTAAAAAGTCATGATTTCCTGGCAGATAGAAATATCCGTTTTGTTTGATTAACTCAAAATCTGATTCTTGAAGAATCTTACTGGTTATTCGAGGACGAAGCTGATCTAAGCTTGTTTGTGGTTTTTGATCAAATCCTGGCTCGTATAGATTTAGTCCGAGCAAAATTACTTTATGGCCAGCGGCCGCGATACTCTTTGACATAATCTTAGCTATACTCGTACAACCAACGCCGGCGCCTGTACCAAAAAAACCAATAATATTATTTGGGCGATCAACTTCTTCATCCAAGATGGATCTTATTTTGTCGATGATGGTAGCAGCCGTTGATCGTGGTGGTGTAAAATGGATTCCGAATTTTTGGCATAGTAAGTGGATAGGTTGATAGCCCCTCACTCCCTTTTTTGATGCCAATAAATTAATTCAGCCTCCGGATGCCCCGTTCGTAAGGACTCAAACATTTCAGGGAGATCCTTCCGATCAGTAGAGAATAAGAATATATCCCCTCCCAACTGTCCGTATTCTGGCATCACCTTTTGCACAACCACATCATAACCTTCTAGTCTAATTTGACTCACTGTAATTTGGTCAATACCAAACGTGTATATTTTCATTTTGATAGTCTCCTATTCTACTCGAACAATCCAAAGCTTATATCCCTGTTCTAAATATTTTTTTAGTTGCTGTCCATCTGTCTTAGCCATCTTCAATTCCGGAGTAGAAACCTTGCCGGTTGAAGTAAAGCGATTATTATTATTTCCGTTTTCAGAATCCTGGACATCGTTATTATCATCCGTGCGAACGTAGTTAACGGTTACGTCTGTTAAGAACACATCATCATTGGACGGCAGCTCCTCCGTCCGGATTCCATCGGCCTTAACCGACTTAACCAAGTAGAGATTTACCTTATCCCTACTCCGGAGTGACCCGTTAATTGCATATATGGATTCCTTCGGAATCGGAAATATCCCTTCGTTCTTGTTAGGTTCTAAATCGTCTACATCTACCAGCGAATCGGTGAGGATAACACCATCTGTGATGTTAGCATTAAGAATTTTCTTCTCAACCAGGCGGATATCACGAACCGCATTTTTAGGGATGTCTTTTTTCTCTACTGAATCGAGATATACATCTCCCAAGGTCAACTCATGATTTTTGGGTAGGTATTCTCCGGAAGTTACCTTCACCTTTACAACCTTCTCAGAAAACACGTAGGGTTTAAGGTACAAATCGTATCCAAACAGTCCACCAAATCCGATTAGTAAAATTAGAAAAGCAATGATGTAGCGTAAACTCGCTTTCAAGCAAAAAACCTCCTAGTCAATTATTAAATTTAAAGAATGAGAACAATCTATTTTCCTTACGTATCTTTGGAAGAACTTCGTTTAATAGATTACTTAAGATAGAGTTCTCATCTTTTTCAAATGGATCAGGTGTAAAGGAATTATGGTGAAATTTTAGTTGCAAGGCCTTCCTTACTTTTGGTTCAAATCTGGAGCAAAAGTAATCGAATCGTTTAGCATCAGTGAAATTAATAAGAATATTTATTTGTTTACTCCATGAATGGCTGAGTAGCTTATCAATGGAGGGTATCAGGTAAGGAAAATCCCATACAGCTGGTCTTGTACAAAGTATTGCTAAATGAGATCTAAGAAACTCCTGAAAGAATTTTCCCTCACTTGGTTTTTCATATACATAGGTTATGATCTGCCCCAAATCAATAACGACATATTGGTATTGTGCTTGGATGATTTGTACATACTGATCTGAATCTACTTCTTTATAAAAATCAATCCCATTCACATGGAACCCTTTTTCTACTTTAGTTTGTCTTCCGTCTCCGTCACCTAGAAACTTGAATGAAGGGGGGCCCATATCAGGATCAAGCATTTCGACACAGGCTACATCATACCCGTCATTTCTAAGAAAATTTGATATTTGAATAGCATTGTGAGTTGATCCCGAACCCCTACATGTACCGGCAATCGCGATGATGACTGTTCCAACAATTCGTTCCGTGATAATAATGCGTTCCTTTACTTCGTCATGCTTGGGCAAACTAGGAAGTTTGGGTCTATTCAATTTACTCCTACTTTTTTGACTTCTTGGTGAGAAAAATTCGTCTTTTAGTATTGGACCTTCAATATTTTCCTCTAACGTCTCACTTTTGTTTTCCTTTTCTAGAGCCGAAGATGTATCGTCTGTAAATTCCATAAACTCATCAAGAGCTTCGTTTTTTAATTGTTCTTCGATCTCCCCATCATTCTCGATGATCTCAATATTGAACTCTTGCTGGTCCTGCAGTTCAACTTGAGTGAGCGAATCTGTTGTAACCAGATCTTTACTATGTAATTCTTGCGATGAGACTTCATTAACAATTTCTTTTTGTTCAGAGACCTCAATTCCCGTCTCATGATTCTGTTTATCCTCTACTGTTTGAATACTATGTACTACTGTGATACCAGATTGTAGCTCTTTTATTGAAAAGAATGCTTCTAGTCTCTTTTCAATTAAGCCAATATCAAGTTCGTGCCACTCAATCCAGATCATGCCCAATTCTTTGAGGGAGTGATAATCTTCAGACTCATCACCCTCAGAACTATGAATGAAGACAAATGGAACATTCGAATTCTTGGCAGTTATCTGCATGTATGCCTTTGTGAAGCTTTCAACAGATTGGATTGCTGAGTATAAAACAATAGCGATCTCTGCATCTGATGTTTCCCATTGCTGAATAAAAAAATCGTTATTGTCTATCACTCTGATGACTCGCGCATAATCTTTTAATTCTTCTTTGATCCAATCTGAGAATTCTTCTTCATCTGATACTAAAAAAACTCTCTTCAAACAGTTCACCCCACTCATTCATCAGCCAAGGTCGAAGTAGGTTTTTTGTCCATTCTGGAAAACAAAAAAACTCTTCGTAATCCCGTCCATGCTATTCCTTAATTCTTCATCAGTAATGAACCAAGTCTGGCCTCCTAGACCTTCCTGGTCTATAATTTTGTTTGCGATTTGTGCTTTTTCATCTGTAGACGTGAGTACGACTATAGTTGCCGCATTTCCTTCTAGTGCCAGGTATGATTTTATGAAGTTTGTTTGGAAACGGATCGTCTTCAGCCACTTTTCTTCTTCACGATAGCAGAATAAAAAAAAGGGAATCTGTTTGCCTGCAGGGTTAGATAAAATGAAGCGAGCAGTCGGAACGACTTGAACTTCTTTATTGACTAAGACAGGATGAAATTCAAAGTAATTAAGATTAAATGAACTACGCAGCTGAATATAAAACTCATTAGTAGCGATATATTTTTGCCTGAACAACATCGTAATTTCCTTTTGTTTGCGTGGATCTCTGCTCCCTAGGAAAACACCAAGTCGATATTTCAGAATATCAGCTCCGCTTGCACCTATCTCATACAAAGATGGCTTATTCTCTCTGATGTTTGTATGAGAGGACCATTTGATTTTTCTTAGGAGGCCATATTTCTGCAATTTGTTTACTCTATTTCGGATTGCTGTTCCTGCACTATCAACACCAGGGAAGAATAGATTAGTTAATTGGGATAATGTTAACCAACGGTGAACCGAAAGAAATCTGACTATTTCTATATCTCGATTTGTGATCCAGCCGTTTTCAATTTTTGTTTCGATATAAAAGTAATCATGTCGGGTTAACGGAGTAAATGAATCAATGAAAGCATATGGATCATCCCAAGTCGGTTTTGATTTAAGTACAGGATCATTCGCTTCATTTATAGGGGAAACATGTAGTTCCATTAACTTTCCTCCTAGTACAATACATGCGGGAAATGTACGATCGTGGATCGTATTTTTCTTTCTTCAGGATTAACACTTTTTATTTTGACTGAGACGATCATTCCAATTAGATCCTTATGGCTTGGAATTTTTGGTGGAAACCATGCAAGCGATTCAATCCCCGGTGCAAGCTTTATAAATATTCCGATCTTTTCATCTATCCCTGTTATTTCTCCCGATGCGTAGTCTCCGATCCTAAATATTTCTCTTGCTCGTAACCAAGGATCTTCCATTAATTCTTTTCTTGAGACAATTACTCGTTCTTTTTCTTTATTGATCTCTTTAATTTTTACTGTGATTTCAGATCCCAGAGGGACAAGATTCTTTGCTGAAGGAGTCCAGTCGTATTCATAATCCTTAATCGGAAGAATACAAGTGACTCCCTTTACCAATATATAAAGTCGCTCTTCTTCAAAACCTGAAACTGTGCCGGTGCAAACATGATCTACGTCAGCATTTTCCCAAAAGTCTTCTTGCAGCTCTTCCAAAGCCTGCACTCTGGATAAAAGTACTATTCCGCTTTCTTCGTTAAATACTTGAACAGTTTTTGGATCCATTCCACTTTTTGCAACATCCAATACCATGAAATCAATTTTGTGACCTAAGAAGCCAACAAGGGAACGATATTTCTGCTTATCAAATTGATCTTCATGGATTAATCCCTTGAGACCATTATTTAGAATCACAACAGCACATTGCATCTCTTTCCCAAAGGGAGCATGACTTTCTACTCTCTTTACAATTCCTTGATGGATAATTTTTCGGCGCAAAGACGTTTTATACTCATTCATCGGGTTGTTATAAAAATTCAGATCCATCTATCATCTCTCCCTTTTTTTCAAATACAAAGTATATGAGCCCATTTTTTCATGTTTAATGCCTGTAACAATTAGGTTTGAAACTTCGCTACAAACGATTTTAAATTTCTGTTCTTTAAATATTTGATCGATTAGTGATGAATCTAATTTTGTTTCCCAAGTATAAACGTAAGTTTTAACAGACGTTTCACGGAGGAAACTAATGTTAATTACAATTTCAATCTCCTGCTGTTTGTTTATTTTCGATTCATCATTGAGCGATTCCATTTCCCCTAATAATCGTCCAACTACCTTATTTTCAATTGACCATACTTTCAACAGCTCGGGCCTTCTCTTTCTCATGTAAGTCACTATTTCGAATAAGGGGACAGTTTTATTTATGTACAAATAATCGTTGTAAAACCTTTCCAAGTGCTCCACATTACAGGAAGGATGTGTAAGAACAAAGTCAAGTTCTTTGATTAAGCTATCATTTGACAATCGAGTGCTCCTTTCTAAAGGTATCATATATATTAACTAATTAATATACTAATATATATATTACAATAAGCAAGAAAAAAAAGAAGCCACTATTTTATACGTTTTAAGTGGCTTCTTCTTTTTAGTTCTTTATGTATAATCTTCTTAGCTTCAAGTAATTCAACCTGATAAACTGACGCACCATACCGATCAATTGTCTTTTCTATGATATATGTATTGCCCTCTAGTTCAATCAAAGTAAGCTCATCAATAATTTTCCCATTATAAATTTCAGAGATAACATATGCCAAAATTCCTTTTGACTCAAAATAACTCGCTTGAATTTCAAACTCCGGTGTCCCATATTTATCTATTATTCCCTTAGTAAGATATTTTATTGGTTCTCCTGAGATTGGATTTACTATAGTGACAATTTGTATGGATTCGCTATGATTAAAACAGATTTCAAGATATCCATTAACTCTCTTCTCCAACTTAAATATTTGGCCGTTATAGTTCCAAGTTTGTTGGATATTAAATTCGCCTTTGAAAATCAATTCGATAATACTCAAAAAAAGACTTTCATAACCATCAATGTACTGATAAAGCACGATATCTGAAATTCCATAATATTTCAATCCCTCAGTCTTCACACTGATGAATTCACCTGAATGATTAGTGGTTAATATAGGTTTTATTGAGGGGTCATAGAATGTATACAATGTAGTCACTCCTTTTATACATCATGCAATGATAATATAATCAATATATAATAATTATATATTGATTATTGTATTACATGCTTAGTGTTTATCAAAGTTTTTTATGTTAAGAAAATCTAACATTAGTATTCTTCCAACTATGTGCCAGCTGTTTAGTAGCACCACGCTTGAGAAGATAATATTCAACGACTAAATAAAGGTAAAAAATTCTAAACCACAGAAATTATTTTCTTTTATTTTCCTTAAGGTGTAAAATTACGAATGTATTATTTTTTTCACATAAGCATTTCTCAACAAATCGAAACAACAAACTGAAGGAGCTTTTTATTATTTATGGATATGACTATTGGTGAATATTTAGAAAAATTAAGGATATCCTGTGGTTATAGTCTCCGTTTAGCAGCTAAAAAAACTTCTCTTAGTCATGGATATATTCGAGACGTTGAACTGGGAGGTAGAGGTTCTTATGGAGCGAGTCTTATTCCAAAACCGAGCACTTTAAAAAATTTTGCGAATGGATATAACGCATCATTTGATGAACTCATGCGTTTAGCTGGACATATCGAGGGAGAACCAGAACAAGAATTTGAGTTTATTGAGATTGATTTTAACACCATCTTCTTTATTGAAATTGATATAAATAATCGTGTAATTTACCATATAGAAGACGATTTCTATGCAGAAAATAAAACTTTATTCGATTTCATTTTATTCGAAAATCTTATAGAAGCTCATGGATTTCTACGAATCGTTAACGGTTTGTATGTTAATTTATCGCTTATCAAATCATATGATTGTTTATCTGGACGACTTTATTTCAATGAGGATCTTGAAGGAAAGTTTGTACCTATTACTCATAAAAAAGCTATAAAATATAATAAAATTATCAATTATTATTTGCGAAAGAACAATTCTAGTCTTGAAACTTCAGCTGCTCAAGAGAAATCTTATATTCGTACAATCCGAAATATCATTTCTCTAAATAGTCCTAATTAACAACTTATTTAATCAATAGATTATTATACTTTTGTACTAATAAATGTGATATTATATTAGATATTATATTAGTGCGAAGATGAAAGGCGGTATCTTTTGTGTATAGCCCAAATAGTGACAATGAAATTGACTTCGACTTAAATTCTCCTCTTCAAGATTATTTAGAACATATGATTTCGAATCTTCCCAATGCCTCAAAACTTATCATGCAAACATTAGATAAAATGCAATCCTCAAACAAAAACAGCTTTAATAAAGAAGATTTATCTCTTCGTTCTCAAGTTCGTAGAGGTGATTTAAACAATGCACTTAATTGGATTGAGGCATTAGGATTAGTTGATTATTCTTCAAGTGGAAGGCAAAAACTTTATTCTCTTACGCCTTTAGGAGTAAAAGCATTTGAGAAATTTAACGATCTGTTTAATACGTTGAGAGACGAAGTAAGAGAGTAGTGAGGTGGAGAATTACTCCACTTCACTACTCTCTTTTTCATCTCTTTTCTGCTGGGAAAGTTCCTTGATTTTCTCAGCAACTTGAAGTGTTTTATCATCTACGGTCGCTTTTTTTAGTTTTGCAATTACTTTATCATTGTTGGTATAGGTATTAACCTCTGTTGCTTCACTCTCAACTTTACTATCCCAAATGTTACTACGTATTGTAATTTTGGGGCTCCCTTCTTCTTCCCCCTCTTCGCAAGTGGTTAGATCAGGTATTTGTTCGGGAGTTTGATCCAGAGTTTCTATTTCTTCACTCTTCTCCACGACGTGCTGCTTATTCATCCATTTAGCCTTAATTGATTCTAGCTTATCAAGGTGCGATTCTTTTTTCATTTCCTTCGTATTCTCGTCCCTTTTTCCTTCTAAACTTGAAAACAAAATTTTAGGTAGCGGTTTAACTAATCCTTTAACTGGATCCAGTCTTTTATTATTTTGCACACCTCTAAATAATACCTCACCAGCTTCTCCTGTCTCATTGTTATACCCTCTTAGATTTAATATCTCTGCAGGCAGAACTTTATACCTTTTTTCTTCTTTTAACTGAGTATTAAACCCTGTTGTCGACATCTCGTCAGTTCCGCTAGTTTGAGTCAGTCCATAAAACTCTCCTATTAGATCAGCATAATATTCTGCATCTTTGTTTTCTAAACCGGCTAGGATATATTTTTGAACTGCATTCTGCTTAACCATTGAGCTCAACCTTCTACTCACATCTTCAAGCTGCTCATTGCCCTGGTGAATTACTCGAACAAATAGTTCGAACTCTCGAGCCATTTCCATAAAGGTTGAGAACTCCTCATCTGCAAACATTTCTATCTCATCTACAGTTAATTGATGGGGACGAACTTTTCCTTTAATGTTTCTTCTAAAAGTACTAGCACGTAACAAATTTAGAAATAATCGACCCACTGTATAGGTTAAGGTCTGTAAGGATCCGTATGCTCCATTAAATAGAATTATTTCACCATTCTCCAGTGCATCGTCAATACTAAAAGTTGAATTTCCACATAACATTTTTCGAATTCTTTTATGGCTTGTAAGCATGTTCAGATAATCGTAAAGATTAGTGTTTGTTTGCTCAGTATATTCTCGCGACTTTCCAGAGTCCGCCATATTTCTTGTATATTCTAACAAATAACCAACCTGATCAATGACACCCTTTTCAGTCAATGTAGCTAACACTTCTGCACGATAGTCGTCCTCAAGTGGTTGGATTATCTTATTCACTTCTATATAGCCACATTCATTTCCATAAGCCAACTTCAATGCTTTAATACTAACTCTCAAGAGATTAGTTGTCTTATTTTTGAAAAAATCCTTAGCTGTAGGTCCTAAATATCCATGATATGCTGAAACATTGGCTTCAATCATTGGTTCAATATCTTCACCTTCGGGAACATAAAGCGGATTTAGACAGTCAGTGTCATCACAATCTGGATCAAGGCGATGGAATGGTCTACCTACACGTTTAAGAAAATTTGCAATATTATTGATTAACGAACCCTTTGGTTCAACGATTGTTGATCCTTGATACACATTCAATAAATCTTGAACGATCAAATTTGATGCAAATAATGTTTTACCGGCCCCGGTACCACCAAGAATTTGTTCATGCTGCGCTCTATCCCATCTCTGAAGTATCATAAGTTGACTTTGCTGATCTTTTGTTGGTTCAGTGTAAAATAGTTCAAGCTTACATTCTTCCGAATAATAAAGAAGATGTGAAAGACATCCTGGAGTATTTATATCAATTTGATCAATCTCAAAGATCTCTTCTCCTGAGTATTTATCTCTTCGCTTTACTAGATCGATAATCTTCTTTCCTTCCTTTGATTTCCTACCTTGAGCAGAGTTCTCTACTTCTGTTGTAAGCTTGTTAAAAATGGTTGATTTAATATTGAGGTAAAGTGTGTAGTACAAAGTTAATGAAATAACAGCAAGAGTTAGAATAAATACAATAAACATGCCCAAACCAAAATCAACATAGTTTAAAATTATCTGGCCAAAAGCGAGCATGCTTAATGTATTGAGAAATGTTTGAATCATAGGCTTAGAGTAAATATTCTTAAAAAATATTGGACTTGAGTAAATCACATGTCCGATTAGACATGGCAACAGTAAAGGGATTGCTCTTAGAAAAACTGGCTGTGACAATCCGTAAAATTGGTCCTGATACCTTCCAATTAGCCAAAAGAAAGCCAATAATAATGATAGAAGTATCGTTATAGCCTGCATATTCCAAATAACATTTTTATTTGTTCGATCCATTAAAAATCTTCTTATCTCAATGTATATATTTTTAATCAGAAACCCCATCATATGGCCTATAGCAGAAAAAATCCCCCCGATTAGCATTCCTATAAATTTCATCTCATACCTCCCTTTGTTTTCCAAAACATCTACCGTTACTATTTCACTATGATGGATGATTAATCTAATAAGGCACCGGTTACTGGCGTACCTGATTAACTTGTCTATAGACTATTTTGATGACATCATTCAAGTCATTAGAATATTATGCTTGAGACCACTAGATGGAATGTTTCCTATATAGCGGACAGAGAAACCGTGTACCTAAAAACTTTGGGTCCAACCATGCCGCCCAATTCAGCAAAGCAATTTTATTTAGTGTTTGATCAATAAGCACAATATTTTTCTTCACTCTTTTTTTCTTCCCTCCTCATAATCTGGTGTTAGGAATTACATATGTAATTATTTAATTTATTAATTAATATATTAATATAAACAAAAGAAAAGCACTATCTCAATAATGAGAAAGTGCTTAATTTATTTTGAGAACAATCTACTGAAGAATCCCTTTTGATTAGTTTTTTTCGAAATTGTCGCCATCCATAACCTAATTTCGAAGTTCAGATCTGGATTTTCAGATGATAAACGGTTAATTTGAGTCATTATACTTTCACGTTCTTTATCATTCTGAGCATTACCATAACTATCAATCAAATCACTAATTCTGATCTTAAGCTTTTTAATACTCAATTCTTTTTCATCTTGCCTAATTTTAATTATTCTCTCTTCAGCTGCAGATTTATACATCTGAATCATATGGAGCTGATCTGGAAAATCTCTAATAAGAGTATCAAAGTTATTTATTGTCTCCTCCTTTTCAAGAAGTGTTCCATTTCCACTACAAATGTAATCATACAGCTTTTTACTTTCATCAACACCTTTATTGTCTTTACTAGAAGATAATAGTTTTTCTGTAGTTTGTGTTACTCTCTTCTCAATTTCTTTGAAAAAATCATCGGATTCGATCATCTCTTGAAATTTTTCGAATTTTTTCATGGTATTTAGTATTTGAACAAGTTGATCCCCGCCAATCAGTTCTCCGCTATTCGAATGTGATGTGGTTTTCACTCCCAATTTAGCCCCGTTAAAGATTATCTCTCTTATATTCGGGACCGAATACTCTCCACCTTCTCCAGTTAACCCGATAACCATTTTGATTTTAAAAACTGATATATAGTTGTGTTTAAATACTTTGTTTGATTCTTCTCCAAAAACATCTGGCTTAATATAATCCACCAAATCTCTACGTCTATTATTTACTAAGTGCGTTGGAACTTCGCAAATCGCAGCTACTTGAGTAGTGTTGTATAGAGTTCTTGTATCCATCATCAAGATAGGATCTGTAAATAGTTTTTCAAGCCAGTTCCTTGTTTTATAAATCTCATATAAAATTGAGTCCCCATCAAAAACATCTATCAAGTGTTCTCTCATATCTTCTTTTCTTTTTGATTCCAATTCTTCTTTAGTTAGTACCTCTTCTACATCAAATTCACTCAAAGGTGAATCCCCCTTCCTCAAAAGAGTATTATAATCATTTTATACCAGATTCAACCTCAAATATAGAGTATATCATGTCAATTTAGAACGTATTCATACGCTTAAATAGATCTTAACTCGTATTTATCTCTTTTAAAAGAGTTTTGAATAACTCTAAATTAGCGAATCAATTTCGCAATTGGAATTATCTTTATTAACATTCCACCAATAGAATAATGTAACAAGATTTAGAAATGCACTTAATCCATATTAACACACCTTTACTTAAATCAAAACAGATTAATACATATTTATTTAAAAGCGAATAATTCGAAATCAATAACTAATTCAGGTTTTTTAGCATTTAAACTCAATCATTCATCAACATGACAATCATCAATCTACATAAATTTATTTGAATCGGAACTAATCCTCATCAATTCATATCAATATGAATTGCTATCATCCCAAATTATTAATCAATTTGGGATGATAGCTTAATGTTTGAACTAATTTCACTTGATTTATACATTAATATTTATTGTTTATATAATCATTATATTATTATTACGTTTATTTAATTTATTCATTATCTAATCATTATGTATTCATTGTATATTCAATATTCTATCTATATATATCCATTATGATTTTCTAAAAGTTCTTGTCGGATTAGGATAAAGCAATCTGCTTTTATTAAAAATACAATGCCAACGGGGTTCGCCGTTGGCATTGTTCTATTTGATTTGATGCAGTAATGCTTGCGAATGCAAACAGTTAACAAGGGGGGGCATATACTTAACTTTTCATGTATGCTTAGTGGGCGGAACGACGGTCCGCAACTCTGTAACGAGTGCTGACAGTTTAGTCCAAGAATAACGTCCGAAACAGAGAGCTTCTGTGCACACTAGCTTACGCGAACGATCAGTTACATTACCACAAATCGTATGTTTTTACGGAAGTCAGTAAGCGAAGAGGGAAAATCTTAGCAACATAATTAGTAGGCTCTTTTTACGTTATAAGGATGCATCATAAAGGATAAAAACCACTTTATCGACGGGAAACAGCAGAATTTGCGGTCAGGACAAGCGGGGGACCCCTTGTGCTTTCAAGCATCGCCGGCTGCCACACAGCGCCAAGATCGAGAGGAGGCGGCTCACACATCTGACCCTACCAGGCGTAACTGTTAAAAGAAAATAAAGTATTAGGCTGTAAAAGTAAAGTTTTAGTCTGGTAGACCGCTATAGAATTGAACAGACGGTACCGGCGGCGATGGGCGGGATGGCCAGCTGCTTCAGCTCCGGACGTAACCGGTGGCGCCGGACGGGAAGACCTGCTGCTGCAGCTCCACACGCCTGGTTACATCCAGGCAAAACCGGCCGCGCCGCCCGGGATGGCTTGCTGCTGCAGCTCCGCACGCCTCGTTGCATCCGGGCGAAACCGGCGGCGCCGAGCGAGATGACCAGCTGCTGCAACTCCGCCGCCTGGCTGCATCCGGGCGAAACCGGCGGCGCCGAGCAAAATGACCAGCTGCTGCAGCTCCGCACGCCTGGTTGCATCCGGGCGAAACCGGCGGCGCCGGTCGGGAGATCAATTGTTTCAGGACCTGTATACACAGTCAAATATATTATTTTTTGTTTATACTCTTTGCGTAATAAATCGTTGATCAGCCTAAAACTCATTTTTTTTCTGCTTTCGATTATCAAGCGCCAAAACCCCATTAAATCAATAAATTTTGTCTATGACTTTATTTTTTTCCATAGTCACCCACAGCTTATGCAACCGGCCATGACGGCCAGATTGAGTGGAGACGGCTCACACCCCTGAACTTTCCAGTAAACGGCCACGCAGCCGAATCAAGAGGGGGCAGCTCACACTCTTGCCCTCCAGCCATCACCACCTGATTCAACAAACGTCCATGGCGGCCGGATCGAGTGGAGACAGATCACACTCCTATCCCTTCCAGCAATTGCCGGCGGCGGCTGCAGCTTTGCGAGGAATAGACCAAATCAAGCGACAGCAGCACAGGAAACTACTTTATTATCTCAAAACCATGGAAATTTGCATTTCAGTCAACGTCAATATGAAATCTCCAAACGAATCAATTGCAATGTCGATGATGGCGACAGCTAACTGTAACATGCAAACTGCCGTTCTCCTGTTTGTCTCACTCCGGAAGCGCATGTTCAGCCCTAACACCATTTTGGAGTCAAAGGCTCTCTCAAAGCGTGCCATTCTAACAAAAAATCTCTTCTTGAAGTCAAATGCGGTAGAAGTTACGGATTCTGAATATCAAATCACACTCCGCAGAAGTTACCAAAGGAAATAAAAAAACCTGTCACTGAGTGACAGGCAAACATCTATAAATAACTGTTCATTTCTTCTTCACTGAATTGTTTTTTTGCTTTCTTGGGTGTTTGAGCAACTGATTCTGAGGAATTATTGTCTTCCGCACTACTTTTAACGCTCAACAATTCGTCGTTGATAATATTTTTTGGAATGGAATCGGTAATTGTCTCAGTTAAAGACGAATTATTAACATGTTCCACTGAAATGTGTATAGAATCCACAGCTTTTGTTTCCCGACTTAGCTCGAATCCGTCACTAACACGTCCAGATAACATTATGTTATCCCTTCCTACTATGGACCCGATTGGTTGATTTACAGAATCCAAATTCCGCAGAGCCTCACCTTTGTCAATAATACGGTCCTCTAAATCTGAACTTATTGGCGCTTCTGTGATGTGTAACAATTTCCGAACTGATTCAATGGTTCTTTTTTGTGGAAGAATTTGCTGGAGATTGCGTATTCCATTCTCTGCAATTTCTTTTTGGACTAAATACCTTAATGAATCCACAACTACAGTCTGAGCATTAAACCAGTCCAAGATTGCTTGTTCTTCATCATTGCTAAGTTTCCAGGGGATGGTTTTCCCACGAATTGCTTCAGTTTTTGGTTTCAATAGTAGCACCCCCTTAAATTTATGAATTTGAGAGGCAACATTGCTTTATTTATTATTCTCTTCAATTTCTGCGGTAGCAGCAACATCTTTGCTGTCTATTTTTTTGTTGAATGTGGCAATGTAATTTTTCTTATGAAATTTATAGATATCGCTTTTAACGAAATAATCTAATCCTTCTGCATTTAAGGTGACGGCGTACTTTGCTGGAACGTAGAATAACTGGATGCGAACGCTATCAGCAAGTGCCTTCAATTTATCATACAATAATGGTCTGCTAAGAATGCTGCCTCCACCATAAACGACGAGAATATCAATTTCATTGGAACCTATTCTTAAGATTTGATCATTTCCAAGCTTCATCATTTGCTTAACCTGATTTTCAAAATGCGGGTTGAATGCTTGTAATGCTTCATTAAGAAATTTGTCTTTTCTATCAGCAAACTGACTTTTGAGAATTTCACTAAACTGCTGTCTTGAAATAGAGTTAAAAGCAAATGGTACTAGCGCTAAAAAATCTCTTTGCGCTCTCTCAATGGCATGACCCACGCCATTATTTATACCATCGCAGTAATCTTTATCAACTAAATCCCCTTTAGTGTAAGGGGAGTCTGTTGTTCCGTCTCCAGCATCAAAATGAAGAAGATTTTTCCCTTCGAAATAACTACCGTCGATTTCCCCAAGGCCATAGGTCTTTGAAAACTCAGTAAATAACCCTACATCTTCTATTTTCTTTTTATCTTCTTTTTTAGCAGCACTCTTGAAATACTCACCTGTTCTCCATTGAGATTCAGAATCTAGCTGTAAAGCAAAAACAACAGCTGACCCTTCTTGCAGAATATGAACATACTCAAACTTAATAGTTACAGAAACCTTTTTAGTTAAGCCTAAATGCACAGTTATGACATGAGGAGAACTCATAAACCTATTTTGCATAGTTTTGATGTTATTAGGTGTGTGTTGTTTCACAGGCAAGGCTGCTGCCATATCAACACTAACCGTAATCTGATCAGGAACTTCATTAGTCATTTCGAATACTTCTTCTACTGCTCGTGCAGCAATAGTCCCCAGTGTATTAACATAAGGAACCAATTGATCTGATTTAGAATTATTACCTTTCACATATAAACTAGTAACATCTTCTCCATGGGTTTTTAATGCGTATGCCCCAATATGATAGAGCCCGGTTTGAATACCTGCAGTGGATACAATCGAAACTGCGATATTACCGTAAATGTTCTTCAAGTTCTTTGGTACATCCGTTTCATCGTCAACCCACGGGATCAATCCACCGGCAGCAAATACGTTAGGTTGCTGAATCAATTTTCCATTTATCACAATGTCTTGTTCGCTATTTCCAAGGTCATTCCCAACAAAATAATGAAGTTTCAAATAAAAAACCTCCCAAAATTATGTAATTTCCTCACTCAGATTATATATTGCTAATATACTGATGTCAACAACATTGCATAATCATAATATCTTTATTATATATTCATTATTTTATCATTATATAATGTATATATAATTATATTGCGCTTGATTGGACAGTGTTAACTAGATTTAAACTATATCAATTTCTGAAATATCTTCATTCCAAAATTTCTTCAGCAATTAAACCCAAATCAAATTGAATCAATTTGGTTCCGTATATTCCATCTAAAACAGTACAAATCACATTAATTTCAATAATCACAAATCTAACCTAACCTACATCAACTATAAACGTATCAACTTTCAATATTGAATTCATAAGAGTAAATCACTCTCAATCAAAACGTATTAGGAGGGCTATATAGCAGTCATCTTTCAAACAAAATTTATTCGTCTTCTTGTTGTTTTTGATACCGTTTTTTGTAATAATTTTAGTACATATTTCCTGTGTTTTTTATGTGTCCACTAAATTTAGTATTTTCAAGGATAAACCCTTGTAGATTCTATATTTCAACCAAACACTTTCTTCGCGACTAATACGAAAAACACTTAACATCAACCCAACCCACTCATGGGCTAAATAGGAGGTAGTAATGGCAGCCAACAATGAACCCCGAAAAGCCGAAGGAAAAAAGAGAACAACAAAAGGGGACTGGTCCGTAGGAGAGATTATTGACTTGCTTAATGAGAAAGAATGGGAAATTCTCACCGATCTTTACTTCTGTAGATGTATGCCCCAGTCAGCAATGATCCCGTTGTATTTTTGGGCGGATATGCAAAAAGAAGTTTCAGATTATGAATCGAAAATGGAGAAGGCTATGGAAGGGGAGGAGGATCAAGAAATTATGAGAGCTGCTCGAGCCCATAAATACACCATGCAAAAGTTAAAGAGTAGGGGACTCATTGAATCTTCAAATTTCAACTCTAACACTTCAGTAACATCGAGGAGAGCATCAACTTATTCATCAAAGAAAGAAATGTGGTATTACCTCAGTACAAGGGGTTTAAAAATAATTGAAGCAAGAAGAGAAGTCTTAGAAGAAAACAGACTTTCGAAAAACGAACTCGACATGGAGAGAGCAAAGAAGAATCATTTTTGGGAACTTGCAAAGGTATATCTTGATCTCAAATACAAAATTCTTAATCAAATGGAGAGTATGATTCAATTTATTGATTGGGACTGGTACCCTTCATACTCTATCTATAGTGATGAACAAACCTACTCAATACGGCCAGATGCTATCTTGCGAATCGGAGAACAATTGTTCTTTATTGAACTTGATAGATCAACCGAACCGGTTCAAAGATCACCTTTCCACAATAATCAAGTTTCAATAGAAAAAAAGATAAGTCGATATCGTGATGTAATTAAACTTTCTTCTAACTGTTCACTAAAGCAGGGGATCATTGCCTTCATTGTTCCAGGAGCGATTCAAAACACAAGACTACAGAATATTGAAAGGGCAGCAGAAAAAGTATTTGGACCTTCAAATAGAGTTTATTCAGGACGTACGATAAGCGAAATTATTACTGGCTTACTCTGATACATTTTCGTAGGCAAATTTAACATTTTAATATGTTCCAATTAATTAATCATCTAATACAGCATTGCATTAGATGATTTTTTATGTTGATTAATTTATTAATTAGATATTATATTGTTATATATATTAGTTAATTAATATATTATTATGAATCGTGCGGGGGAGGTGATAACTTGACCAAAAACAAAAAGACTATTCTATTATCCGTGGGGCTCATTATTATATTGATTTTCATAGTTTTATTGCTACGGAATCCGGAGAAAAACAAAAGTCCTGCTCCCCAGCCAACACCGGCTGCAACAGTAGTTGCCAGTAGTGTCCCAAAGGCCTCACTACAAACAACTCCTGCACCGACCAGTTCTCTACATGAAAATGTAAGTCAAATTATTGATTTGTCAGCGAAAACATTGAGCGACGAAGTACCTGGATTATGGAATGGCCTTAAAAATGTATGGTCATGGTTCACGGCATTTGATGCCAAACATGCCATCATTCTGACTGGGGTGGTGGTCTTCTTAATTTCAGTCTTATGGGGAGGCAAGAAGAAAAAGTCATAAGAGGCAGGTGATACAGCATTGGGATTGTTGAAAAAAAAGAATAAGGATGAAGAACCGGAGTCAAATCAAGATATATCAGAATCACCAAAGGATAAAAAACGCAAATCTGATAAATCAATAAAACCACGTTCTCCGAAAAGTACAGGGCCTAAGTTATTCATAAGAGTAATCTTTTGGATTTTTATTCTGTTTGTATTGATTCGAGGGATTAGTTCGGTGGTACGCGGCCCGCAGGTCATACAGGAAGTAAATGTAATAGGAGATTCATCTCCATCTATTTCAGATTCAATCAAAGGCTTTGCAATTGACTTCGCAACAGAATACTTTACGTGGTCTACGAATGGTGTCAATAATCGTATCGAGCGGCTTAGTAAATTCATCGAAAACTTGGATGAAGACGCTGGACTAAAGTCGTACCAAGTAAGTGGTGAATCAAAGGTTCTATCTGTTGAGGTTTATGATACAACGCAGATAGATGATACACATTATGACATTACGACACTGATCCGTCGTGAAGTTGCATTGAAAAATGCAGAAACTGCACCCACGGATTCAGTGGAAGATGTCCCTGCTATTCAAGTAAAAACTCAATCAAAAGTTATCCAGAAAACATACATGATCGTTCCAGTAACAATGACTAGCGACGGCCCATTGATCCAAGAGTATCCGCGTTTTGTGGTCGAGCAACAAAAAGGCAGTAAAGCCATCGAAACGACAGACGAATTGCTTTCAGACGGAAAAATGATCGAGAGGGCCACGGAGTTAGCAGACAGCTTCCTGAGAACATATTTTGAAGGAAATGTAACCCAGCTCAAGTACTTCTATGCGGATGATAGTTCCGCTCCTAAAAGCCTCGTGAAATCTGAATTCAGTTTAAGTAAGGTCGCTCAAGTTCAAATATACAAAGCAACCAACAAGGACACAGGTGCTCCATATCTAAGAATTGAAGCTTCAGTATTAGTGACAAATGAGTTTGGCGAAACCTTCACGAATCAATGGACTCTAAATGCTGTCGATACAGATCAGAAACTATATGTGATCTCGGTTGGATACCCGGAAATCAAAAAGGTAATTCCACTTAAATCTGAAACGATCACACCAGTTCCTACAAACCCCGCTCCATAAGAACAAAATAAATAATTAGCTTAAGAGAGGAGATTATTAATGATTAAGCAATTGAAAAGAAAAAAGGGCATTCGCTTAAAATCCTCAATCGTACTTCCCATGTTGTCTCTGATGACTTTTTCACAATCCTATGCTGCTACCAACTACGGCAAAAATTTAGGTGATTGGCTAACACAAAACGTTACAGGGATTATCCCAGGGGTTCTAGGAATAATCTCTGTTGGTCTGATGTTTAAACGTGATTGGCCGAAAGCTCTTTCTTTAGGCGGTATTACCCTGGTACTTGCGGCATTTATGAACTGGGAAACGATGAAGACCATTAGCTCAGCGATTGTAAAAATCATCACGGGTTAAGCCTATGAGTGAGAAACAAGATCCACCGCGCGTAACAGTTTCGAACTACACCAGGATATGGAATCTGGACTGGGTCATTTATGCTTTTGAGGGGAAGAAGCTTCCATTTCCAGCTAACCTTAGAATCATAGCAACCTTTGTTGTGGTTGAAATCATTTGGCTGATCTTAGGTAAAACTCTATTCTTCTTTTTACCGGGGACATATTCCTATGTGGTCCTTCCGGTGGCTACAACATGGCTTATCTCAAAGCAAAAACTTGATGGTAAAGCACCTCATAAATGGCTCCTAAGTATGATCTGTTATTGGATGCGTCCGAAACGGCTAAATAGGTACCGAAAGCTTGAACACAATAAGCACTATGTCTATCAAAGCAAAGTAGTATATCGCACCAAAAGAGAGCGTGCTTAGTCGCGCTCTCTTTTCTAAAGGAGGTTCTCAGTCTTGGCAGAAGCTTTGTTAGCCCCGAAGAAGAAAACCAGCAGAGTTAAAATTGAGTTTCCGATTGCGTATTTTGAACAAAATTTAATCTTCAACCATAACAAAGAAGTATGGGCTATCTATGAAATACAATCGTATGTCTATGATCATTTAAGCGATCAACAAAAAATAGATAAATTAATTAGTCAAACATCATTCCTAACGATGTTAACTGATCAGTTTCATATCCTATGGCTCCCCAAAACCCATGATATTCACCGTCATCACGAAAATCTAAAACAGAAACGGACTGCAGGCCCGCTTCAAAAACGAGCGGATCAGATCATTACTGAAATGAGTGAATATCTACAGCGAAACTATACCGACCAAAGTGATTCAAACAATGCCGATTACAAAGCCTATATTGCGGTTTATCTTCCGAAGAATGAAAATACTGACCTTGTTGATCAAGTTAGCGATATCGTCACTGAACTAAAGAAAATGGTACTGCATCCCATGCGAGCCATTGAGAATATAGCAGGAATTAACAACCCAGAAATCTTCGAGCATGAATTTCAAATGTACTTAACCAAAGAGAAACAAATCTACGATCGTCTTTCTCGCCGAATGAAAATCAAACGGGGTACTCCAGAAACTACCGAGTGGTTGATTAAACGGAACTTTTGGTGGGGGATCGGGGAGCCGGAATTGCGCTCTTCAACTGACAAGCCTTGGGCGCCTAAGAAAAAGAAGGGTAAAAAGAACGGCTTAAGCAGCTTCATCTATGACTCCAGACAAGTATTAACCCTTACGGATGCTGACATCGACTGTTCTCATTCAAGGCGTGTCAAAATCACTCAGCCTCATAATGGTGAGGAAAAGCAGATTTATCATGCTTATATGGCCTTATCTGATTTACCCGAAGAAGCCCAAATGCCTGGCAGTGAATGGCTTTATAGTGCAGCCACCTTACCATTTCAAGTCGAAATTAGCATCAAGGTGGAAGTGCTAGAAGCAGTAGATGCCCTGAAAAAACTGGGTAGAAAAAAGATGGACATTGATAACCAAGTGAAAAACATCAATGAAGCTGGAGCGTCCGTCCCGCTTGACCTACAAGAGAAGTCCGATCGAGCAGTCTATTTAGAAGATGAACTGAAAAGAGGGAAGAAGCCGACCTTTATCACCCATGTAACCTATGGGTTACACCATACGGATGTCAATTTGCTGAAAAGCAACTGCAGAATCCTTCAGGATCATTATCGAGATTTCGGTAATGTACAGGTTCAGCTTCCTGCTGGTGATCAGTGGCTCCTCTTTAATGACTTTATCCCAGGCTCCCCTCGGTACGTTTCCGACTATATTCAGCGGATTCCACCCGAAAAACTGGCCTCCGGAATGATTGGTGCCACACAAGAACTGGGCGATGGAGTGGGTTTCTACATTGGCACAACAGGAACGCTAGATCATCCAGTATATTTGGATCTTGCACATGCCAGCAGTATTAACCGAAGCCCAAGTATGACCACAACAGGAACTCTCGGCGGCGGAAAATCAATGCTAGCGAACTTACTGGGATATCAAAATGCGATGTTCGGTGGGAAAACGCTGATATTCGACCCGAAAGGTGAACGTTCGCACTGGATTGATTATTTACCAGAATTGGCAGGTCAAATTCAAATCGCTACCCTATCTTCTGATGACAAAGACAAAGGGAAGCTCGATCCCTTTATTATGCTGGAGAATATTGAAGATGCCAAAGAAGCAGCTGTCGAAATTCTCTCCTACTTATCATCAACACTAACAAATTCAGAAGAGTACAGCTATATCACAAGATCTGTCAATAAAGTAGCGAGCGAACCTAACCCTTTTCTAGCTAAAGTAATTACTGAACTTTATAACTTAGGAAAAAACGAAAGACCTAAGGCGACCATTGTTGCTGAGATATTGGATAGCTTCCAGACACTTTCCTTTGCAAAACTCCTATTTGGGACAGGCGGGGAAAAAACCATTCGAATGGACTACGCTCTCAATATTCTGCAGATCCAAAATCTCAAAATGCCTGCAATTGATAAATTACCAGAGACCTATTCATTGTCTGAAAAAATGAGCGTAGCCCTCATGTTCGCAATCGGACACTTCGCCAATAAATTCATGTATCATGATCGCTCCATCTTTAAATTCTTTCTACTCGACGAGGCCTGGGCCCTCCTTGCGACACAAGCAGGAAAAGCGCTGGCTGATATGATTGTGCGAACGGGAAGAAGCTTGAAAGGCGGCGCGGACATCGTAACTCAGAATCCAACTGATGTGGCTGGCGATTTAGCCGGGAATATTGGAGTGAAGTTTGCTTTCCGAGATCAGGATACCAATAAGATTAAAAATACCCTTCAGTACTTTGGGCTCGAAGCTACCCAGGAGAATATCGACTTGATAAAAAACTTAGAAAATGGTCAGTGCTTGATGCAGGATATTTACGGCCGTGTGGGACTTGTACAGATCGACGTCGTATTCCAGCACTTATTTGACTGCTTCGATACTCGTCCGCCAGAAGAATCGAGTTACCAGACTCTTGCCAAGGACGAATATGAAGAGGAAGATGCTCTCGATATTTTAAGCCAGTTCTCCAGTTACATGGAGGGGGTAGGAGAAGTCGCAGTAGGGGAGGAGGATCCTGATGAAGGAGAAGTCGTCCTCGCTGGGCTTAAAAAGGAGTAAGTATACTACATGGGTCCTGTCGATCGTCCTGTTTTTCATCCTGGTAGCCTCCGTGCCAGCCGGCGTAGTTTATGCCAGCTCACTGGACACTATGGTTCCCAGTGATACAAATACAGATGCCAACTACAACAGGTATGGAGTTTCCCATTATTCCTTTCAGACCCTATCCGAAGATCACCACTTTTGGCAGGTCGGCGCTGTAGCGAAGGATGGCATTGTCGGTGCGTATGATTCTATTCTATCAGCAACTTTTCTAGCCATCGTTCAAATCACACGGTTCTTTAATTTCGTTAGCCGGGAGGCCTTTACGTTCTCCATGATGGATGCCTTGATCGACGGTATAGCAGAAATTATAAGACAGGTCACTGGAGTAAACACCGGCTTCATTACATCAGGTGGATTATTTGATAGTTTGGGTGGAATAGCCGTGATGATTACAGCCGCCTACATCCTATGGTTAATGGTGAAAACCCGATTCCTGGATGGAATGCAGCAAGCCTTCTCATTCCTAATTGCCCTAATCGTCATTATCGGATTTTTTGCAAACGCTGGCCCCATGTTAAAAGGTGCAAATAATGCAGTGAGCTCCGTCGGAACGGTCATCTATTCCGCTTTAGCAAAAGCAACCGGTCTTTCGACCAACTCAGCGAATGGAGTCGTTATTATTTCGGAGCAGGTATGGAACGAACTTGTAATCCGCCCATATACCATGCTTCAATTTGATTCTTCCGATCTCGCAACAAAAGATCCGGTGTTGCTAGATCAAGTATTAAAATCTCAACCCTTTTCAGATGAACGTCAAGCTGTACTCGCCTCAGCCGCTTCCAAATATCCGGCTGTGGGGCAGGTGCGCTCCTCTGAACAGATGATCATGATTTTAGTCTTTTTTATCTTCTCAGCAATTATTTTGGGTTTGTTCACCTACTGGGCGATATTAACAATATTTATGCGATTCAAATTATTATCGCACGCAGCGGTAATGTCCGTAACATTAATCGGCGCGCTGCTGCCAGGACGCGAAGCGGGGGTCGCCGTACTCCGCTCCCAGTTCACAAAACTAATCGGCTATGTCGTCATGACCGCAATGACGATGTTCATGCTCGATCTCTCATTGGTAATGGGTCACTTCACCTATGATGTTGTCTTTAAAGTCGGCAAAGGATGGTTTTTGGCACTCTTCCTTGAATCGATCATGATTTTCGTTATTTTCAAATACCGGAATGAAATCACTCAGGTCTTTGGGAAAGCAACCGGTATCCCATCAAATTTGCCACGGCCTAAGAGCACCGTTGCGGATGCTCTGCAACGGAATGTTACCCGCACTCTTTATAATACTGCCGCAAACAAAGTTGGAGGACTCTTTAATCGCAGGGGAAGAGAAGGAGTACCCGCTTCATTTAGCCCAAGCGCACTGAGCAGAGCTCACAATAGCCTTAATGATGCAACCTCTGCAAGTATGATGCTCCGCTATCAGCGAGAAAGGGAAGCGGCCGAGTCGATGGCAACTGAAGAGGGGCAGGAAGTTCAGCATACTCCATTTGTACAGCGGGTAAATGAAAACCTGCGCAATGGTGCGAAGAACCCGTTCCGCGGCATGGACAAAGAATGGAAAGAGGAACAACAGCGGCTTAAGAATGTACAGGATGATAAGGGCAACATGAAAGAGGCCATTTTGACTCAGGGAATCGTCGATGGAATGAACGACCAAGAAGCGGCTGCCGTGATCTATGGCAACGAACATGCGATTCGAAAAGCAGCAACCTATATGGTGGAGCGGCCAAAACGTGTCGGAGAGCAAATGGCGCGGGCAAAGTCGCTAAATCGAGATCACCAGTTAAAAACCTCCGTGGACGACTTCTGTATGATTCAATTGTTTGACCGATACAAAGTGGATTATAAACAAGCCGTTGAGGCTTCTCATGTGAGCGGCGATCCTGTGAAGCATAGCGATTTTGTTAAAAACATGGATGCTCGCTTCGGGGAAGCTGGCCTGAATAACACCACGAAGGTAAACAACACCATGCTGCACCGAAACTCGCGGATATCAATAGCTCCGATGTTTGAGGATATGCCGGAGTTCCAGCAAGTGAAGATGAAGCTGCTCCATGCGAATGAAGCACTACGCCGGATCTCGCCTCCGACTGAAGGCGTGGAGTTACCGTTACCAGTCCATCTGACAGCGCCGATAAGCACCCAGCATCTGTTATCACAAATGCCGAAAGTCTCGTCGGGTGATATTGTTTCTCAAATGCATGAACGGAGTGCGGCGATCCGCCAATCACTTATTCCTACTCAAGTAACACCAATCGTTAACATGCCGGAAAGTTATCTGCGGAAACCAGCCGCACGGCTTGAGAATGACATTAAGAATGTGGCTCCGCTAGCCAGCATTCAACAGTTACCTTTGTCAACGGAGCACGTAAAGGCAAGCCTTCCACGTCTCCCAAAGAATACGATAGCCGGTCAGATCGAAAAACAACGGCGGGAATTGCATGAGCAGCTCGTTCAATCTCTACCTGTTCAGGATACCAGTGCACAACTAATCCCATCTCCACGAGTGGCGATTACGGGCCTGATTCATCCAAAAGTGATTCAACTGCCGAAGCTCTCTAGTGGTGGCATCCGTCAGCAGCTTATGGATCAAAAAAATTCAATTGTGAGACAAGCATTCCAAGAAAGCCGGCTTAGTGTAGATGCTATTCAGCAGAGGGGCAAACATATGTTCCCGACCCAAAAAAAGCCTTCTCAACAGCATCTAGGGTCCCGCTCCACCATCCAAAACGAGACGTCCGTGCAGTCCCGTTTCAAAGTGATCGGGAATCCAAAAGGTATTGCTGATGTACAAGCTGTCCAACAAGAGAGCAAACATTTGTTCTCTTCTTATGGAAAAATGCCTCAACAGCATCTAGGGTCCCGTTCCACCATCCAAAATGAGACATCTATGCAGTCCCGTTTCAAAGTGATCGGGAATCCAAAAGGTATTGCTGATATACAAGCTGGAAGCGGTGTTCCACCGAAGCTACAGAAAAATGTTCAGATTACCCAGCAGACAGAGCTTAAACGCTTGAATCCAGTAGTGCTTACAGGGTCACAAACGGATGTTCGGGTTATTGCTAAAAAGCGACTTACCCCACAGATTCCAAAAATGGCTGACATGAATGCAGGAATACAGGCATCCAAACAGGTGACTTCGACGACAGTATCCCAGGAGCAGTTGCAGCGCTTCCGCATTAATCGAAGTCAACAAACCAAAATGGATCTGAAGCAGGTTCGAATCAACGACCCAAGACTGAAAATGTTCTTGGATCATAGAGATCATGTATTTCCGGAGCTATTCTCTAATTCCCGCTTGGCATCATCATCGCTGAAGGTACACAAGGATTCGCATAAGCTGCAGGTGAACACCAAAGCCGTTCAGTTTAAAGATTCAAGTCTTAAAGCAAGTATGGAGCAGAGTAAAGCGGCTCTGCTGGCTGCCGGCTCAACGAGTTCAGTATCCACGAAGAACATTCAAGCCCGGAAGCTCTATAAAGTGA
The DNA here is from genome assembly GCF_016772475.1 of Paenibacillus sonchi. Lineage (NCBI taxonomy): Bacteria > Bacillati > Bacillota > Bacilli > Caryophanales > Paenibacillaceae > Paenibacillus > Paenibacillus sonchi. The sequence continues at coordinate 31,134 of NZ_CP068596.1, read as the reverse complement.
ATGTCAACCGTGTAGATGGACTGAAGGTAAACATCTCAGATCCCGCTCCGCAGCCAAAACTCGATCCTCTTCTTAGCAGAAGTGAAACTGTGAAGCAAACCGTATCCCGGAATGTCAACCTACAGCGGAAGCAGATCACTAATATGGGGATCAAATCCGTGAATTTCAAAAATGCTGAGCTGAAATTCAAGGTGGAACAAACCAAAGCAGCAATAGTGAACAGTTCCAGCATAGTGAGCACCAAGATTGAGACCAAACCGGTTCAAAATCTTGAAAAAGCGATGAAGTTGAAACAAAAGGTTTCTCCTTCCATGTCCGATGGACTTGAGGACGAGCTGAAGCATCTTAAGACAATGGAGAGGGCACGCCGAATTTCACCTGTATCTACAACTGCAGAGAATATTTCCAAACTGGTTCAAAGTAAAGCGCAAGCCGCACGCCAAAGTACCGTTAAAACGAATCCTGGTGAACCAGTGTAAGGACAAGGAGTGTGTTTTGTAAATAATGAGCTCCCAGGCCGAAGTAGCTGAACATTTAAAGCGGCAGCTCATCCAGAAAGCAAAAAAACGTGCAAAGGATTTAGCGCGTGATCTGATACTCAAAAACCCAAAATTCTGGATCGTTATCGCTATTCTTTTACTCATTTTCCTTTTTGTATTTTTAATCGCAACCTTCGTATCCAGCTCCGCAGCGGTGGCCAGTCAGAATATCATGTCTGAAAAAATCATCCCACCTCAAATCTATGCTTCAGATATGGAGGAACTCATTACCAGTGATTTTGGGAAGCGAACGCACCCTGTTACCGGTGAAGAAGGGTCTTTTCACAGTGGTATTGATATCGATGTCCCGGAGGGGACACCGGTTCAAAGCTCGTTTGATGGCATCGTGGAGAGTGTAAGCTTCCCCAACACCTCCGATCCCGTGACTACACAGAATGCCGGCATTCATGTCGTCGTAAAAAGCAGTGATCCTGAAGTGGCCTTAAGCAGTCGTTACCTTCACCTGAGCCAGATATTTGTAACCGCCGGACAAACCGTCAAGAAGGGGGATATTATAGGCTTATCCGGAAATACAGGACGCTCTACTGGCGCGCATCTGCATTACGAACTGATACCTGACGGTGAAAGCGAGGCTACGGATCCCAAGCCCTTTGTGATGATGACGTCCAAATTAGTGGATATCGCTAGTGAAGAAGCATTCAAAGCTTTTAAAAAGATCAACTGGTCCAATTCTAATTTAGGTCTCATAAGTTATCTTCCAACATACTATTCCAAACCGATGCTATATTTAAGTGACATGTATTTTGCAGCTCCAGAACCCAGCACATTTCCTTCAGCAGGTGCTGGTTATTATAAGAATATAAGTACTGGAAGCCTGATGGGCAGCTTCTCAAGCTATGGAGCCTCTCCAATAGAGCCCCCACCCGATAACGAAGTAGTCACAATCCCGGTAGATCCCGGTTCACTCACAGATCCATTTTTTCTTCAGTATGCTTCTGCTGCGCAGAATGAGGAACTACGAAGCGGGGTACCGGCGAGCATTACTCTGGCACAAGCGGCTCTCGAGTCGGGGAGAGGAAAAAGTGCGATTTGCAACAACATGTTTGGAATAAAAGCGAATTCTTCGTATAAGGGAGATTTTTGTTATGCGAACACCCATGAAGAGGTAGATGGTGTACGCGTGCCGACGAAAGCAAAGTTTCGTGCCTATTCAAGTGTAGAAGGGTCATTTGCAGATCATTCTGACTTTCTTTTACGGAACAGTCGCTACCGGATCGCCCTGTCCAAAGAAAATCCGTACGAATTCGCGAATGAGCTGCAGCGTGCCGGCTATGCAACGGATAGCCAATATGCCAACAAACTCAAATCTATCATTCGCAGTCAGAACCTGGCCTCCATTGACATGAATCATGGTATTGATCCAACAACCGGACAGCCATTTTTTGACGTCCTCTTTAGCGGAGGGAGCTCGAGCGGAGGAGCAGATGACGGTAGTAACTACATTACGCTTACCTTCGGCATTTCCCAGTATTACGGTAATCCGGCTGCCGAGGCAGTGAATGTCTATGATGAAAAAGGTGTCCCTCAGCCGACTCAATACTATGCCTTAACCAGTCCGATAACAGGAAAAGAAATAATTAATTTGGAAGATTACAATCATATGTTAAGCTCTAATTTAAGTACAGTCGCACCAAACTTGATGATTAAGGATATTCCTCAAGCCATTCGCGTTACACTATACGCACCAAACAGCATTGAATTTTATGTTTCAAAAGTTGAATCCATTAAGGGGATGTATTGATATGAAACCCATCTATGTACAACGGCAAGTTAGCGATACGTTTGTCATGCTAAACTTCGAAATTACCTTCAAAGGCATACAAAAATGGCTGTCCATGGCCGGCCATACGATGGATGATGCGGCTCTCTTCCGCGCTCTACTAATGCCCGGAAATATCGAGCCTGAACAACAATCGGAGCTGCTGTGGCTGATCCTCCATCGCTATGAGGATGTATTCTTCCAGGTAAATGCCTGCATGCTTGATGATACCGATGATGATGCCAGCTCCCCCATACACCAGCTGATGCTTCATATGCTAAACAAACGCACTCTATACGGTGAACAGAATACATTGCTGGATCTCTATTTGCTCATCCAGGAGGACCGGAAAGCAGATGATCCTATTTACCCTACGTTGCACCATATGTTTGATCAAGCTCCGGCAGCGTAAATCGCAGCTCTAAAGGTGAGACGTTTAACTTCCACCTGCAAAGGACTCTCATTATATATGATGAACATGTTATGGGTTGTTCCAAATGTTCACTCGTAGATCAAGAAGAATTAGTTTCGGTATATAGTTTAACAGATAAGTATTACATTAATGCCTAATCACTCCCCAGCAAACCAAATGATGGCGAAAGATGCAAGGTTAATTCAAGTAATTCAAACCATTCTCAAACACCTGAGCTAATAAGCTTAGGTGTTTTCCATAAATAAACCCTAGATGTACACGAGTAGGGAAAATCTGGGCTCCAATCAATGGGTAAGGATAAGAGGGAGCGTTGGTGTACTGCAGAGCGTTCTTCCGCACACATAGCTCTCGCCAGTATCGACTAGCGCAACAACGTTAGCTGGCTGCGCGGAGAGGATGCAGCTGTCACTCCTGCTTGTCCTTCCGGCTGCGGGCAGCGCCGGGAGGGCACGATTTTGGGTAGACCGAGAAGGGAGACGGCCAGCTGCGCGGCGTAACTGCAGCCTGTCGGGACTGGCATTTTGTGCACCTCCACTATTTAACTTTGATCATATTATTTGAAATGAGGCGCAAAAATATTCACCATTTGCATTTGGGTTTAGTGGTTGATACTGTATTTTTGCTGTAGACTGAGAAAATAAAGTTGTAGACTGGCTGAATCCCTTCCGGATACGCAGCGATCGATACGACCGGCGGCGGTCGGCTGTTCGAGCGATCTTCAGCTCACGCTCCTGGATGTTCTTCCGGAGGCGATCGGCACAACCGGCGGCCAGCTGCAGGGCGATCTTCAACCCGAAAAAGATTAGTCTAGTACTTTATTTTCCTGTTCGTCTCTCCTTAATAGCGACTGCTTAGACTAATACTAATTTTTCAATCGCCGACGTTTTTCCAATTCCAAATCGTTGTCATTTCAACTACAGCAGTCTAATAGTTTATTTTCTCCGCACATTAGGCACGGTAAAATTGAAAAACCGCGCAAGGCGCGGTTTCTTAGAGTTTATTCTTGTCTTCCGAATTTTTAATAGTATGTTAATTTTCCATATCCATCAACTGTATACCCTCCTGTTTGGTCAAATATAAATCTGTAATATCCTAGAGTTAAACCGTACCATAGACCTGACGATGTGCCATTACGATTTGCATCAATACTATGTCCCGTGTCTGACCAAGGACCATTCGCTGACGAAGAACTATACTGTAACCTAACTCTAAAGGTACCATCTGGTGCAATAGAATCGCTTGTTAATTCAATTTGCATTGAACTTCCACATAAGAATCCTGGAGTAGCAATCTGGTTTGAAAAGTTATAAGAGAATGGATAAACATTATAACCGGCCGTAACATAATTTGTACCAGGTGAAGTATCTATATTATTTGTAGTAGAGGTAGTTTCTGTAATATCTGTTGAAGCTGCAAATGATTGAATTGGAACAATAAATATACTCAACATAACCAATGCAATAATCAACTTTTTCTTCATACTAATCCCTCCAAAACGGTTTTTTAATAAACTAAAGAAATGAACTTTGAAAATACCCCACCTCTCTTTGATAATAAATTTGAATTACATACATAGAGCAGAAAAACGCATCTAGTCATTTACTAAATTAGTCTATTTTATAGAATAATTATAACTATACACTTGAAATAATATATATAGGATTTAAACCCTATTTTTAGTAAATAATATATCGTGATTTGTTGCACGGTGTAATATTATGTAAATTATTAATAATCATTACTTACCATCAACCAATAAGTATTATTGATGTGTATTTTTTAATGGTATTGCAAATCATATACATTAATACGAAGGGGTGGTAAAACAATGAAAAAGGCTTTGTTGGTACTAATCATGTTCTGCTTAACTTTGAACTTTACCTTGGCGTTTAGTATTTCAAAAGCAGAAGCTAAGTCGCCCGAGGTTGATTTACTGGTAATTTCAACAAGAATTTTGCAACATGAGATCAACGATGCAATATGCAAAAGATATGGTACAGATTGGATTTTTAATCCTAAGAAAGTCTGTGCAGTAAAGGGAAATGTTTCTATTGAGGGAGTTCTTCATCAAAAAAATGAAATAAAGAACTTGAAAATTAACTTTCAGAAACAAAATACCAAATATAAGATGATGGAAATATCAGAAGGCTAAAAATGTTGTAAGCAGACTTCCTGACGGAAAGATTGGCGTCGGCTGTCAGAAGAAAATAAAGTGTTAGACTCGGTATTAAAGTTGTAGACTGGCTGAATGCGCTTCCGGATGAGTACCGATGCGCAGCGATCGATACGACCGGCGGCGGTCAGCTGTTCGAGCGATCTTCAGCTCACGCTCCTGGATGTTCTTCCGGAGGCGATCGGCACAACCGGCGGCCAGCTGCAGGGTAATCTTCAACTCGCAAGCTTAGTCTAACTGTTCGGCTCTCCTTATAGAACTCTACAGGCGAGTCTAATACTAATTTTTCAATCACTGACGTTTTTCCGAATCAAAATCGTTGTCATTTCAACTACAGCAGTCTAATAGCTTATTTTCTCTGAACAGAAGGCTAAAAGCTCGTTAGCCTGCTGGTGCCTTCATGATTCTTCAAAGTGAAGCCAATTATGCAAAAACATATACAAATATGATTTTCAACTGGAGCGGGACTTTTTTTCGTTTCTATTGCCCGCTTTTTCCAATTACGCTATAATTGCATTATGACGATTAACTATTGATTTTCTCCGCTGCTATTGTTTCAGCTGGAGAGGGGAGCTGTTGTCTTCGAAGACAACTATAAAATATGCCTTGAAGTTGGAAGAGTGTGACCAATTTATTTGGTTGTGCCTTTTTTACTTTCAGGGCTTTTTTTGTGTCCAAAAACATAAAAAAAGGGGGGGCGTCGCCGGTGGATCACATGAAAAAATACTGGCCAGAAGAAATCGAGTGTATTCGCAAAGGTGTGAATCGATTGAATGGTTATTTGACCACCATATCATCACATTATATTAACGACAGATTGCATAATGACGCCTATCCGAATCGTACTTTCGATGAGTTAGATATTCTTTGGGCGATTGCCCAAGGAAAGATAGTCGAAGGATTTGATTCCGGAGAAAAGGGGCGAAATCCAGAACCGGAACGCACTATTGTGGGCCCATCCATTTCTGGAGAGTTTTGCGTAGTGATTGTTCTCATGAAAACTTCTAAACGATTCGTTGTAAAGACTGTTTTTCCGTTGAATAATCCTCGTTATGAGAAATACCTGGAGCTTTGAAAAAAGATCATTCAGTTCCTCTGATTGATCATGCAAAGTAGCAATTTTTTTTGTTGATTTCGAAAAGACATGATAAAATAAGGTCATAGGAGGGATGTTTATGTCTCTGTGTGACCGGTGTAAAAGGAGATTACGACGATGACGACTACGACTTTACGTCATTTCAAGGGTGGGACTCTGGAAGTAACTGAGGTTCCCATTCAAAAGTGCGATTGTGACGAAGAATTTGTTCTTGAGGATGCCGCGCTTATTGCCGGATATACAAGAATGCTTGGTGACCGCAGCATTGTCGGTAAAATAACTATTTCCCTTAACGAATTGAAAGGAACATATTCGGTTCAAGATTTCTTGCCGGCATGAACCTTCTAATCGTTTAGCGTTAGATCTCATAAAAAATGTAATAGCAAGAAAAGGAGACTGTACACATTGTGCAGTCTCTTTTTTTATGCAAAAAAGGAGGATTTTATCATGATCCAGACCATTTCAATCCAGTTTAACGAAGGGATGGTTTACGGCGGTTACGCCGTGTGTCTGCGCAATGAGAAACGTGAATACATCTTTTTTGATGTAATCAGGAACAAGTTCCCTGTAATCATTGTAACACGGGAAAAGTGGTTAGAATCATCATACCGAGAACAAATAGAGCGTGATTTGCTTGCAATATTTGTTATTCACCGCATGCCGCTTAAGCTAGGGACCTTTCAAGTGCCGGCAGCGATAAACGAATATAACCGGAAGGTGGAGCTTGAAATGAAAAATAAGGAGATCAAACAGATTTGTCTCCTCGTTAACTTGGGTGGCTTTGAGAAAAAGCTGAATGAATATTTATCGATGGCTGCCGAGTGCGCTTCGACCATTTATTCACTCACCGGTGACGGCCTGAGTAATATCAGTGAAGGTTTCCGCGTTCCGGTAAACATCAATCGCCTGACCACGCCTGAGTTACATGTTTGGTCAACGATGATTAACGAGCAGCTGCAGCTGGCAGGATTTCCGCTGGACCAAGTTACGATCCTGGCGGCCGGAAAGAATTACTGTGGCCAGCTCCCGCTTGGAATGGTCATCCGTGATGATATCCGGATTGGAGCGTGAGCGACTGATGATCCTTCGGACCATTGGTTTCAAGTGCTTTGTCGATGCTCCAATTGAGGAAATAGGTCCCGTTCTGAAAAAGATCAAATTTCATTCGGGAAAGAAAGATATGTGGTCCCGCTCCATTGGTGCGCATACCTTGCAAATCAGTCCACGGATAACAATGTGCTCCGCGGAACGTTCCTTCTTCTGGGTTCATTTTTTCCGGGAAGGAGCATCTGTTGAGAAAAACGCTCTTGATCGAGTGCTTGCTGATTGGTATTTCACCATGAGTAAGCATTTTGTCACCGTGGTGAACTGGATGCAGGCAGCCGTTGAGGTAGATCCATTTAGCTCCATATATGGATATACCGAAAATACACCAAGAATTTGGTCAAAGGTGGACAAGCAGCTTCGCTTCTCGTTTTATCCTGTTCGCCAGAGCTATCTTCTTGACGTCAGGAATGATGATATTCGAATAGCGATTCCGCACCACCGGTATTCACTCTGGTTGGATGATCTGGAGCACAATGTTCAAGGTCACAAAAAACCAGATGACCAGATTAGCTTGGACCTAATTATTTAAGACGGCAAACGCCGACAAAGGAGAGATATGCATGTCAAAATCAATTAATCTTCTGCAGGAAAGTAATATCTCACATTTTCTGCGGACTCTTCCGGCAGATATCCAAGGCAACATTTCTGCCTGTTTGGAAAAATGGTTGATTGGAGAGACGGCCGCTGGCTACCCGCATCCCGCTCAGGTATGTGCGAACCTGCAGGCAGCCAATGAACGCCAACCGTTTTTGGACGTTCAGCAGGCCATGAATCTCCAAGTGCTGAAGTCTCACCTGCGGGTGGCTGTTTAAAATATAAACGATAAAGGACGGCCAAAAAATGAAAAAAATCCGTTTCGATATATTGGATACCAAGACTAATGAGTCCGTAAGTGAGCATGGAGGTCCTATTATCAGTGAAGATCAAATTAGAACGTGCACGATAAAGGAAGCGGGAGAGTTAACTGAAACGTATGGTTATCCATTTCAAGTTCGCCTTCTAATGGATACACGCTACCCTTTGCTAAGTGGGGCATTTCCTTTGAGATCTGCAGATGAAATAGAGCAGTTGAAGGCTCAGTGGCTCACTGATCCGTGCTGGGACCTGTATATGACAGAAGGATTTGAAGCTCATCGAAGTGAGCTCATTCACTATCAGAATGAAGTGGAAGCAGCTAATAAACAAAGGTTAACAGAGCGGGAAGCAAAACTCGATATTGAAGCTAAGCAATTGGGGATACCAGGTATCTATCGCTTAGTACTCGGATGCCAGGAAATCCAGGATCGGCATCAAAAAGCGATTGCTGCTCTAATCAATAATGAACCAGAGCATGCTTTACACCTGTTAAAGGGTTAAGAAAACTAATTGCTTTAAGGTAAACACTTATATTCCAAATTAGAGGAGGGAGCCCCTCTGTGTACTACCGGGGCTCTCGCCCTAATTCTGTGCATATGGGCGAAATAGATGACAAAGGTACAATTGATGAAGCTACAGTTTGAAGCAGAACGTCGGAAGAAACTGAAGGAATGTACAGTGATTGGAAAATTATTGTCCAGAAGCTAATTCCGCTGTGGCTACATTTCATAGTGTCTATAGATATTCAATATTCATAACATGTAAAGGAGGCAAGCCCCGCTGCCATAGTGCATAGGGGCTTGTCGCCCCTTTTATGGTATGGGCGAACAAGATGACCGGAAAATGGATTAACGGATTCGGAGTTGATCATATCATTATTGGCTCGCTATCGTGTCTGAGTAGAAGGAGCACGGGTATATGGATGAGCGCCGTACTCAGTCTGAGGTATGCATATGAAGCTGATTAAGGTTGATATACAGGGGTTCAAGTTGTACAAGGAGAGTCAAAGCTTCTCCTTTGGTATGGCCAATCATATTATTGGTGGTCACGGAGAAGGGAAGACGACTCTAGGAGAAGCCATCATTTGGTGCCTGAAGGGTTGCGACACCAAAGGGTCAGTAAAGGGAGTCAAGAAGCGGCTGATGAATCCAGCCTGCAAAGAAATGAAGGTAGGATGCGAATTTGAAATTTGTTCAGCTACCGGCGAAATGGAGACACGCTACCTTTTCCGGGTAAGTACAGCTCGAAGTTCAAGCTGCATTTTAGATGGAACAAAAGTATCTTAGCCGGTGATTGATGAGTGGATCGGGCAGACCGACCTATTTCTGAGCGTGTTCTCCCCAGGCTATCTTGGCAGGATTGCAGGGATAAAGTCCAGAGATGTACTTCTTTCCTTGATGCCGAAACTCGGCGTTATAGACGTTGTTCCAACTCTGGCGTCTGAGATACAAGAGGTCCTCTCTGATTATGATCTCAACGATCCCCTCCAGGAGTTACACCAATTGAAGCGGGAACTGCAGGAGTGGGAAGTTCATCTCAAAGAGTGGGAAATCCGGAGGGATAACTTTCAGCTAAAAATTGCTTTGCAAAGTACTCTGGAACAGGTTGAGGCTGAAGATGAGCAACTGAAATCCATTCAGCATCAGATTCAGAAGCTGGAGTTAGACGAGCCGCCTCTTCAACCTGACTGCATAGCTGCCTGGGAAGAAGAGCTCGCCGAGCTCGGAAGAGAATACCGGGAAGAAGTTGCTGCCTGGCAACGCCTGAATGCAGCGGCGCAGGGAGATGGAGGAAATCAAAGAGAGTTTTTCGAGCGACAAAAACTGCTGGAAGCAAAGAAGGAGCGCTGCCAGTTACTTTTAGATCATGGGTATGTCCTAAGAGATCAAATCGCTAAGGAGCATAAAGCTTTCGAGGAGGATCTGGCTGACTATCATGCCCGCATTCATCAAGAACTGCAGCTATTGCGTCAAGAGGAACAGCTGCTGGAGGCCAGAAAAAGCATAAGGTATAACAGCGAACGTTGGTCAAAGGAACTCGTGCGAATACAGAAGGAGATTGACGATAGCACAATAGAGCGGGATCGCTTATTGCGGGATATCTCCTGCATTCAAGCATTCATGCTCCAATATGCTCAACTACAAGTTGAGGCCGCCAACCGGCGACTGAATCTTGCAGAAATCTGTTTGACAGTCCGAAGCGGCAGTGACGGGGAAGTCATCCTGCATCACCGCTTGCTGTTCAACAACAGGGAGTATTATCTGCTATCGAATCCCGAAAAATTCCGCTGCGCCTTTGAATTGTCCAATTTGGCGAAGATCATGCTGGGCATCTCAATTCCTATTTTTATGGATGATGGGGATTGGGAAGCTGTAGAGGTAGACATGCAGTACTTTGTCACCTCTCATGTGTCACAGGCTAATCTGGATTACCATGTGTACGCTGCATAGGAGTGAAAAAAGAGGATTGTCCCCATTCAGGGTGACGGTCCTCTTTTTTTAAAAAGAAGGAGGAGTTTGAATGCTCAAATGGATCGAAGGTATTGGGGGAACGGTGGTACTGCTGGTAGCTGCTTTTTGTTTAGGTTCCATGCTGTACGCCATAAGAAACAAGGTGAGCGGGCGTTATTTGAATCGCTACTACAGTGTGAGCCACAAGGGGAGCGGGATTTATGAGCTGCACTTCTCCCCGGCACTCGGCCTTTACTATGCCAAGCCGGCAAAATATTTTCGGCTGCGGAAAGAAGCGATCGCAACGTTCGTAGCCGGTTATCCGGATTCGATGTTGATTGCCGAAACTTCTACGCTGCAGGAATATTATGCGAAGCTGGGCATACCAGCCATTCCTGTGAACATGGGCTTACTGCAGTGGATGGGCAGCAACGCGATGAGCTATCTGTTTATCCTGACCAACCTAGCCAGCTACCGCATGCGGTCAGATAAGGAGTGGCAGTTCATGCATTTAATGCGCCGGGTCCATCAAACCATTCCGTGCCGGTATGTCATCGTCGGGCAGATACGGTACAAGCAGCGTAGTGATAGGGAGTAGAAAGACTGATGAAAGTGATGAAGAAAAGTGAACCTTTAATGTCAATATTCCCGCACGCAAATGATTGCAGACGGAGGTTTGACTGAGGTTTCAGCAGCTGCATATGCATTAGCCTTCTACTACCGGTAACGGTCGTCCAAGCAGTTTGGGGCGGCTCTGATGAACCTGGGGAATAAGGAATTCGATGCTCGAAGAAGGGGCCCTTGTGAAAGATCCACATGATGCTTAGAAGTGAGATGCTTCTCAGCAAAGGGGGGAGCGGAGAACTCCTTTATAACGTACCTTTGCCGTCTTCTGATGGTAGCGTGCTCTCCACATCATTAAAGGCAGCTTTGGGATTTGGAGATCACGGTGAACCGATCTTAACCATTATGGAACTGGAGGAAGAGTCATGATGCCTGAGCAGAAGGTTGAGCAGATCGATCTTTTCAATTATATGAATGATCAGATGAGTTTCCAAGCAGAGACTCAAAGCCCAACCAAATCGGAACAGATTTCTCGCTTGAAATACTTTTGGAACAATCAAATTTTACGGTTTCATGTGATCCGAAAGGGAGTTGTCCATTCACTTCGAACATACTCCCGGACTTTACATATAAAGTCCTGCTCCCTGATTGTCATCCGTAAATTATCCGAACAGGCCAAGCGGGGAGCAGCTCGAATCCGATATGGGATCGGAGTCGTGTACGATTATATGAAAAAAGATCGCGATGAATTCTGCAAAGGGCTCCGCTGCCTGTCCATGCCAGCGGAGCCTCCTGAAGCTGCTTCTGATGGTAGTCGGATATCGAATTTGATGGGCCTAGCCCCATGGGTTAATGTGTACAAGGTTACACGGGCTTATGGAGGTTCCGAACATGGCGGATGGTATTACCGAAAATACACCTGCGAGAAAAGTGTCCAGGTGTGGCGATGGAATGCTGAATCCACGGCTGCTATGTATCAGCGAACGTATGAAAAATTAGCATGGGGACTGATTTGCTCTGAGGCTGAGGGTTTAGAAATCGCAGTGCTTATCGAAACTAAGAAAGCCCAGCTGCAGGGGAGAAAAAACCATCTTATCATCCGGACATTGTTGTGAAGAGTGTATTGGATGACGCTGGAAAAAGGCAGCTTCAGACAAGAAGCACAGCTGGTCACTCATCCAAGATGAAACTAGTGAAGCACAGGCCTCAACTCGAATCAAAAGGGGCGTTGCTCCATTTTGTTCGGGCGGCGAGAGTAGATGAAGAGACTTGTGAGCGATGCAAGGGCACGGGTCGCACCCCATATACACATATCCAAAATGGAAGGTGTTTTCTATGCGGAGGATCGGGCAAAATGCAAGATCAATAGCGAACAGGGAGGTATTGCATTATGGTAGAGATTCAACCGATCATCACAGGTTTTAAAATGATGCAGATGAAATTTCTCTTAGAGTGGGTATGTGAATCGGTGAGTGATGCTAAAGAACTCTGCAGTGCTATCCACGAACCCCATCTGATGGACCAGGCTTCGATTGAAGAGATCAGTGAAATGCTGCGTCCTCTTTTGAATACTACGATGAAGGAGCATAACCCAGATGATGAACTTTCCTTCGTGATGCCATTACGGCCACAGGATTGGAGCATCGCACTAGAAACGGTTATTCGCAGTTTGGAGCGGTATCAAATGGACACCATATTAAAAATGGTGAGAGATCAGACGAATGGTTCATTGGAGATTACCGGGTTTTATTTAGGTGCTGAGAAGTATGAGCCCTTCATCACCCCTATATATTTTCAGATTCAATCGATCGATAAGCAACTATCGCTTCTTCAAAAATTGAAGGAGGACTACGCTTGCCGAATCGAGAGAAACAAGGAGAGAGCCACTGAAACAAACTTCACTTCGTATCGATGGTTAAGCACGATTGATACCGGCATACTGATCCTTAAACACCTGCGCTATCATTTGCTGGTGGAGCAATCAAGTAAGCAGAATACCTCTTACCAGCCGCCACGAGAGGCGACTGAGCCTATTAAGAAAATGAAAAAAGAGTTGCCCAACTGGATCACACATCTTATGGAGAATGCAAAATAAAATAACCTTTAGGGAGGGAGCTGTGAATTGCCCCTTCCTGGGGGATTCACTAAAATCAAATGAACAAAGCTTACGAAAAAGAACGTGCCTACATCTTAACTCACTTAACGAAAATGGATATTCGGAAATCACGAATGTTATGCGAACCCCAAATCCAACGTTTTAATGACCTGCAGCCGGACGAAAGGGATCAGGTTATTTATTCGGAAGTTATGGCTTATGGGCCATTCGCAACCGAGGTGCCTCCGTTTGAGGGAGAGGTCACTTCACGCGAAGAATTCCATCCCACTCAGCGGTTAGATCATGCATTCCAGGTGTTCAATTACATTCTTGTTCCAGATAAGTTAAGTCTTGTCCCTTGTGGATCGAGTGTCGGCCCGTTTTGGATTGTGTACTTCGAAGATGTTTATTTAGGTGTAGGTAAGACAATTGAGATGGCCATCTGTATATCAGCCATTGTGATTAACGATGCGATCACTTATAAAATGAATATGTAGTAACTACATTATTAAATTTCATACTACGACAAGGGAGGGAGCTCCGCTGAAATCAGAAGCGGGGACTCCCGCTTTTGATTTCATGGGCGTAACTATGTATATGAAAAAGGGAGTAGATCTTCCATCTGCCGGCAGCACTAGCTCTAGGCTAAAGCAGCTGAACGAAGAAATGGAACGGGGTGGTAGGCTGTGAACCCATATTTCAAACAGAAGGCTGCAGAAAAAGAATCTCGATTCTTCAAGAAACATGGCTGTAACCGAAGAGTCATCTACACTTTAAAGACGGCCCAGGCCAATATCATTGAAAAGACTACAGACAAGTATATCTATCTGCGTTCCGAGAAGCGAGAAACTATCTTCCGTATTCCGCGGGCAACGTTGCGCCGGGCATTAACATTGTTCTTCTATCGTAGGACCGTGACACTGAAACAACTATTTAAGATGCATGGTTACTCCAGTGCTCTTGCAGCCTTGGTCCAAGCAGTGATGATAGAATTTTGTAAGGTAGCCATTACAAAGACAGGTGCAGTGCGGTTAACGCTCCGCGGCATCCGATACTATTTTAGTGGCCTTAGCCGATCCAAAGCGGATGTGAAAATCGTCAAAGAGAATAACGGCCGATTTGTGCTGTTAAATTACGCTTCAATAAGAGGGGATAAAGCAGGACGATGGAAGCAGAATTTACGTGAATTGGGGTATGATTACCGCTGTGTATTGCTCGATCCTGGCGAAAAAACGTTATATGATGCGAGGTGCAAATGCAAGCAAGTAGATCCAGTTGATCTGTATGAATATGCCCGCTTTGTCACCTTGCATTCCGACATTATCCAACAATACTTGACGGTTGACCGAATTGGCGATCCCCATACGACGATGATGAATACGCATTTATTGGAGCAGTTGGTTGGGCGTCGGCCCATTCCAATATACCATATCCAGTCGCCGCTTGAGGCGCTGCAGGAGCTCGTAGAGGCGGACGGACTATGAAATGATTGCCATTGGAGGCAGTGCCTTGCGTTCTGTGAGCCACAGAAGGCGTATAGAAGCCTTTGATCAGATATTCAAAATTTATGGAGAATCAATTAATTTCCATGCCCTCGGACTAGGCTCGATTGATTTGCTTTTCCGCTATCCTTGGGCCTCTTCAGATAGCAGCTCATGGCTATGCGGCCGAATCTATCGTGAGCTGATCACTCTTGGGGGAATAATAAGCGCTCCCGCTGATATGCCGTCCCAGGATGCACTTGGATTCAATGTTCGGCTGCTTGCCTCACTTGAAGAGAAGCATGGGGTTATACAAGCTGATTATGATATGTACTTTCCGATTTGATGCTTGATATATGATTTTCCATATCGTCGGCTAGTCGTTCTCTGGACTTTCTCTTTTTGTCGATGTGGCAGACAGCAATTCATCGTCTAGGCTTATCTATTCGATGGCCACTGTACTTGGAAACCTTTACGGCCCGTTTCTAGTTCCCACTTTTGAAAGCTGAAAAATTTCGTTGTTGTGGGCTTTTTTCTTATGACATAGGGACGATCTAACCGGGAACTAGAAATATCTTATTTCTAATTTCTATAATACTGAAAGGCAGCAAAGGGAGTATGATAAAAGTGGATAGCGTATAAAAGAGTGCCTTGAAAATCTGTAGTGAAAATTGGTTGAAGTGTCAAAAGAAAATAAAGTTCTAGATTGAAAAATAAAGTGTTAGACTCAGCAAATAAAGTTGTAGACTCACGAAGCCATCATTAAGCTAACGGTCAGGATACTTAACAAAGGTATTCTCGAAAATTACGAGAATGATATTAAACGAGGCTGTAGGCATTAAACAGTAAACAGGTTGTCTTGAAGGAGGAAATCAATATGCTGTATATATTTGGCGGGTTGCCAGGCACCGGCAAGTCTGCGTTATCATCAGCTTTAGCAAGTGAACTTCGAGCACCGTATCTTCGGGTTGATGTCGTAGAACAGGCCATGCGCGTTGCCGGGGTCAAGGTTGACGGACCTGAGGGTTACATCGTTTGTTACGAGATAGCGAGGCAGAATCTCATTTTAGGTCTGGATGTGATATCAGACACGGTCAATCCCATTCGCTATACACGCCAAGCTTGGCGTAATGTAGCAGAGTCTCTAGAAATTCCGTTTGTCGAAATCGAAGTTGTCTGCTCAGACGAATGTGAGCACAAGCAACGAATCACTACTCATACAACAGACATTCCCGGCTTTACCCTCCCCACTTGGAATGAGGTGAAGAATAGACATTACGAAGCTTGGGACCGCGACCACATCGTGATCGACACGGCTCATCAAACCGTGACGGAAAGCTGGATGTCTTTACGTGAACAGCTAAGTCTGAAGAATATTGTTAATCCATTGAGTTAACGGGAAACGTTAGTTTAACAACAGCGGTAGTCTAAGACTTTATTTATTAAGTCTTGGGCTGCCGCAGCTTCATTTTATGGATCAGTCTAATACTAATTTTTCAGTAGCTGACGATTCTTTAATACAAGAACCTCGTTAAATCAACTACTCCTGTCTAATACTTTATTTTCACCCAACATGAAGAAAAAACGACAAAAGTAACAGATGGATTCTGCTTAATTTTACTTTTGCAGTTTTACTCTTTTTTATGTTGAGCTTACCTCTCAGCTTCCCAGAATGTAGGATATATCACTCCATTTATGAGTTTGTGAATCACACCACATAGTAGCCAACCTTTCACCGACCCGAACAAATACCTCGAAGTTACCAGGGACACCGAAATTGCTTTGAATGAAAGTAAGTGCTTCAATTCGACCAAGACCAGTGGCAAAAACAGTAGGGCTACTCCAAGGCAAATTTGGATCATCGTTGTTCCGCCAATAATGAGCAAGTCCTCCAGTAGTGAGGGGAGTGATGAGCTCAAAATTTCCCTTATTTCCAAAGCGACTTTGAATGACAGTAGGGTTACCGGTCACACCTTCAAACAAAAAAGTGGGTTCACTCCATTTATGAGTTTGTGAATCACACCACATAGTAGCCAACCTTTCACCGACCCGAACAAATACCTCGAAGTTACCGGGGATACCAAAATTGCTTTGGATGAAAGTAAGCGCCTCAATTCGACCAAGACCGGTGGCAAAAACAGTAGGGCTACTCCAAGGCAAATTTGGATCATCGTTGTTCCGCCAATAATGAGCAAGTCCTCCAGTAGTGAGGGGAGTGATGAGCTCAAAATTTCCCTTATTTCCAAAGCGACTTTGAATGACAGTAGGGTTACCGGTCACACCTTCAAACAAAAAAGTGGGTTCACTCCATTTATGAGTTTGTGAATCACACCACATAGTAGCCAACCTTTCACCGACCCGAACAAATACCTCGAAGTTACCGGGGATACCAAAATTGCTTTGGATGAAAGTAAGCGCCTCAATTCGACCAAGACCGGTGGCAAAAACAGTAGGGCTACTCCAAGGCAAATTTGGATCATCGTTGTTCCGCCAATAATGAGCAAGCCCTCCAGTTGTGAGGGGAGTGATGAGCTCGAAATTTCCCTTATTTCCAAATTTACTTTGTAGGATAACAGAATTTCCGCAAGATTGAAGTGCTTTGCCGTAAATGGACTGAATCCCTTCGATGTCATCTTCGTGCAGATAACGATGACTCACCGAAGCCTTTACATTAGAATGATTAAGTCCTAAAGAATGCCCAAATTCATGAATAGCAACGGTAAGCAAATCAATGCCTGACGCAGGTGTATTTACTGACCAAACTTCACTATCATCAAAATGTACATCACCAGCAATATCTCCTCCGTTTGGTGGAGGGGAGAAACCGTGAGCTAATATGCCCCCTTGACCATCAAAAGGGGAGCCATCGCCATGTTCAAAAGTAGAAAACTTTATACGTATGTCAACATTATTATCGTTTGTTTCTGTAAAAACTAAGGGGGTAACCTTACTCCAAAAACTTAGTGCTGAAATGATAGCGTTTCGCACATCATTTTCAGGTAGATCTGAAGTTATATTTTCAATTTTAAAATTTAAACCTGTCTTTCCCCAACGGTTTCCTTGAGCTTTAAAATCACTTGATGTGAGATTAACATCCGGGAGACCACATCTTGGTAAAGACATTTGATTTAGAGTGTTTTGATCTAACTTACCGGTTTCGCTTAACCCATGGAAATTTTGATATTTACGAAGAGCTACTTGCGTATCTTCATCAAAATGAGCTTCTGGGGCCGTTAATCCTATTGACTCTTCCTCTGGTTTAGTTTGTAAATAACCAAGCTTATTTAATACTGCTTGAAGGAATAAAACCTGTTCTCCCGTATCACCTTTAGATAGTTCCTCATTCAAAGTTCTTGGTATCGTTTTTGTTGTAGGCATAGTAACAACTCCTTATTATTAATTTGCTTTTAATTACGCTTAAATGCATATTTCTTTCGCAATAAGTAAAACCGAACTGGGTGCTCAATTAGATTTCCCTTTCAATAAATAAATATCCACAATATAATTGATTACTAAATTATTACTTGACGGAGGTAATCATTTGTCTGCGAAAGTCGTCATTACTGGAATTATCTTATCTAAGAAAGTAATCCTCAGTGAATACAGCCAACCAGAAAAAGTTATCCTTACAATAAAGTCCGGTGGATCAACATCTCCCCTAAAGATCTGCCTAAGCCTACTCAAGACATTACCTTTTCTTGTATGGTTAAAGCCAACCTTTATAAAAAGCTGAAGGAGCATGCATCGAATGTAGGAAGACCTTTAGTTGGTATGAGAATTTCAATTAAAGGAGAATTATACCTTGAAATGGATGCTGAATTTTTAAATAATGCCCAATTGGGAGTAATCGGATTTGAAGCGGAAGCTTTACCGGACAAACTGGACAAGGAACCGAAGGCAACGGTAAAACCCTTACCACCACGAACTAAAAGCGTACCATTAATCAATATTGCCGTTGATCTCATGTTAATTCCGAAAAGTCCATCGACTGAAGAAATTGAGCAAGAAGTCTCTTACTACCATCAACATAAAATGTTTAGCAGGCCAATATTTATCGATAAAACGAAATCTGGGTATCGTTTGCGTAAAGGATATTTACAATTTGCAGCAGCCAAAAAATTATCACTTGAGGAAGTAGATACATTAATGTTCTCTTCCGAGATGAAAGTCTCATGGGATGATTATTAGAAAGGTATAAACAGGCGAATCCAATTTTCGTTCAATCATCCGAACCTTTGTACTCCTGAGGGCACGGTGTAACGATCAGCGAATGGCAGACGTCTTGGTACAGCTCACTTGCTTAGTTCGTCCAAATAAGGCGATTTTTGATGATCGACACGCCAACGACGAAGCCGGCCGTGTATGTGCAGCTCAAAATGCTGGTACTTCAATTTTAATATTCCTAATTATGAGTCCATTTAATATGGACAAATGATCGGATCATTCGACGAGCATCTACATCATTTCCACCGCCTACATTGATTGAGATCCTATAAAAATGCGGAACTGAATGAATAAATCTTCAAATTGAGGAGGTATGATATATGTTGCGTTCACGAACAAGCTCTGGACTTGAATTGTATTCTACCAGTTGTGATGATGAGGAGACTCGTCAGCTTTCTTCGTCCAATGAACTGCATTGTCCCAATTGTGATAACCTGGTCATGTACAAGAACGGGCCAAAAACAATCGCCCACTTTGCCCATAGACCTCACACTGAATGTGTTGTTTCAGATTATGAGAGAGAGACCGTTGACCATCTCAAAGGGAAAAATATTCTTTTTTCATGGCTGACTTCCAAATTTCCAGAGGCTACCGTTGAGCTAGAGGTATTTATTCAAAAAACGGATCAAATAGCTGATGTTCTACTAGTACACAACTTAGGAGAAATGAAAGGGCAGAAGTGGGCCTTTGAATTTCAACATAGCCCCCTCTCCGAAGTAGAATGGAAAAGAAGGCATAATCTTTACCGGCAGGCAGGAATCCTTGATTTCTGGATTTTTGATGCGAACGTGTTTCTGCAGTATTCCAAAGCTCGGAATGTTGATCAGGCACGGCTTTTTCGAGATCCAATTAAAGCAGTCTATTCTGAGACTGGATTTACATATTTTTTAGATTTGGAATCTCGAAACATGACCATTGATTGCAAATTTTATGTTCGATCCATCGAGCGTAAAGTTAACAATCGTAGAGGAACAGTGGACAACGAATACACATTCCATGATCCCAATGATCACATGGAAATACTAGATCATGTGGAATTTCGCTGTGACATCGAAGAACAGTATGCTGCTTTGGTTATCCCAAAAATAAAGGATCAGTTCGATCTTACATTTATGAATCGAATCCAGAAAATCAAATCAGATAAACATCGAGAGCTTGTGGAAAAAAGACGTTATCGTTTGAATGAAATCTTCGTATATTGTTCAAAACATTATTCACGTAGACATGCCTATGTTCTAAACACGTTTTGCTATAAAAATAAAGCTCTAGTAGTGGATGATATTTTAAACTTGGAAATACCAGATTTTATCGATAAGTATAGAACCTATATGGAGAGTATTTTACAATATTTAGGAGAGGTCGAGCTAATTCGTGAAAGTGAGGATTTTGTAGATAAAGTCGTCGCAGATCAAGCACCAGATTATCTTTACTACATTGATTTGAATGAGGAACAGATAGATAGCCCATATTATATACAAATAGGGGAAATCTACGAGAGAGAGTTTTTAGTGAAGGTACCGTCGCTCACAGTCTTACTTTATGAACGCTACGCAAACGAAGTCAAAAATGTTCAGTATGTGTTACATAAATATTCTTCAGAATTAGAAAAGCTTCTGTCTAGGAACCCTGCGATATTGGATAGAGATTTGAGAAATATAGATCATAGATTAGTAAGAGTCGGACCAAAGGAACGTTCGTTATTGGAACTTGCACTTGGATATGCTAAATGTAGTAGCACCGAAGAAATTGATGAACTCATGAAAAGGATACGGACTGATATCATTGAATATGATCCATTCAGTAACCTTAGAGACTAAAGTAAACACGGAACTTTTCAATGGTTATCAGCAAGGAAACACACCACAGGCTCCATCATTCGTTACCTATTTTTAAGCGAATGATGGAGCCTTTCCATTATTGACTAATTGCTTTCGGCTTTTTCGAGGGGCAACATTTTAAAAAATAGGTGGAGCTCATTTGAGCCTGACAGCCGGTAGATACATATACATCTTCACCGGAACGTATTATCTTTCGCAAGGGTTGAGTAGAGAAGAGATTAGGCTCCTCAATAAACTCCAGGAAAAACTGTTTTCGTAACAACTTCAGGGTCTCCCACTCGATTTCTTAGCCCGGTACATATTTGTGCACATCTCTAAGCCATACCTCAAACCGATGCATAACTTCGTTTCAGGTGTACTACGGAGCGATATTTTCAGGATAGACTCGGAAAGTAAAGTTGTAGACTGGCATGGCGATTAGCAAACTGCTGCGCAGCGAACCTGCACCTCGTGCTCCTGGTTCTTCGGCAGATCCGGCGAACCGACGACTGCGGATGTCTGTGCGGCAAACCTGCAGCTCGCATTGCTGGTTGTTCTTCCGGATGCACCGGGCTGTCCGGGATCGGTATGCCGACGTCAATATTGAAACTTCAGTTGGTCAAGGTAGAAAGTATTGATGATGCTCTCGTATTTTTAAAATCAATAAACAATGTATAATTAGATTATTGGCACACTACAAATCGTTTGATCAGATATACGAAATTCAATCTAAAAAAGGGATGATACTATGATCGAAAGAATTATTTCTCCAGCGGCCAGAACGGCGTCAGGCGAGTTAGTAATTGAACTCACTAAAGGGGAAGTCAGTACACAGTCCTTTTGGGAACAATCTGAGATTCATCTTTTATCAATAATAGACCTGTACATCACATATGAGCGAAATATGCCAGGTTTCGATACATTCCTAAAAGAAGCTCATGTTCTTCTCTTACAAGCTGGTGGATGGAGTAGCTTGTCTACTCTGCTATTGAGTACTAATAATCCAGAGTTAAAAGCACGTTTTGAAAAGGATGCCCTCTTTCAGTCTGTTCCTGGCTGGGAGGATCAAGAGGAACTCAAACTTGATACGGTTATACTCGGAGCAAAAAAACGCTTGGAAATTCTAATTAAAAGAGCAAACCGATTTAGTCATGCTGAACTTAAAGATCCTGAAAATTTCATATAGTACTGCTGTTGATTATTGGCTGAAATTATACGATAACTCAAGTAGTCATTATTAATGAAATAACTTGGTGGCAGAATGCTTCCTGAGATAGATCACTGACAAAGATCGGTGTCGCTGGCAGTGGCCATCTCTAAATTGCGGATCGCGTACATTACACCTTATTTCCAGAGAATATTCAATGATTAGGATTTCACTACGTATTTGCTACAAGGTTCGTACAAGTTCAAGTGTACTCTTTTCAAAACTGCCAAAAATCTATATACTATTTGTATTATGATACACATTAATTTTCTCTGCGGAACGTAGTTTTCCAGCTGAGATAGGGGCTCTGCTTCACGCAGATAAATAGGCTTAAAATTTGGAGACAAACGACACACGGGACACGTGTGTTTTTTGTCTCCATTTTTTATGCACAAAGGAGGGAACGTGTTGACCGGCGATACCGCTGGAGGAACAATACCAAGAGAGAGGATAGGGATGCTTAACGACAACGTGCCATTATTGTGGGAAAAAACTGGAGATGGAAGAATATCTGGATACGGAAAATGGGTTTGCTTCTTCAGCAACCTGCGTGAGTGAATCCTGTGAGATCCGTAAGATCGTCAATTTGTATTTCAAGGCATGGTTTCTGACCGAGGAAGTCATAGCGGAGAAGTTAACCGGATTAAATTTAACCTGGACCAGGAACGGAAAATTCTTCGTTCGAGTCACTCCTCAGAACCATCATGAAGTCCGCCGTTTACTTGAACACCTTTGCCTAGAAAATGGATCTATACTTTTCGATTCAGAGATGGATTTTGTAGATCCCGTACCGGCATAGCCATTGAGTGAACAACGTGAAATACGGAAGCTTTAGACAGGAGAGGATGCCACACGAAAGAGGTGTGATATTGTCTTCTTTTTTTGCGTGAATCTGGAGGTGCTCATAGTTGAAACAGGTTTGTGTATTTGTAAATGAAGCAATAAGGAGATATATACTGCTTTCAGAGAATGAATTTGACGGAGAACGCAGATATGCACGATAGTGGAGCGCCCAGTATCCCGTCTCAGCGACGATGGCTATACCCTAGAGGATACGATTATGTGTAAAAAGTGCGCTTCCTAACGCTTGCAGCCGGCTCTACGCTGCTGCTCGGAAGTGTGTGTTGTCGCTTCAGAAACAAATAGAAGAAAAACTAAATCATGGAGTGATTAAATATGGAAAAAGTGAATTCATCTGCAGAGGAAATCTTAGAGTATCACGAGGAAGACTTATCAGATGATCCAACAAGCAGCAACGCAATTGTAATGTCTGGATGCTTAGATGTGATCCCAGTAGTGGAAATCTGCATGCGATGCGGAAAGAAAGGACGTACATTAAACTTTGAACGGACTGGCATTTGTCAGGTTTGCGCCCTTCTGTCAAGGAATCCATATCCCAAGGAAGTTTGCGGTAGTGATCGATTATCGCTTACTGGTTGGGCCGGGGCAGAGTATGAAATAAGTAGTTCTCTTCTTAAAGGCCAGGACGGAATCATTGTGCATCTTGAGGATGGTCCACCCGATACTAATAGCATGACGGTTTATTGGAGTGGATACCCAACAGACATTATTATTCTGGACGAAGTGCTAGACCCTGCATTTTATGAGCCCGGAATCAATCCTTTATTACTAGGATATAACGATGGACTTTTATTCCATATCTTAGCATGGGAGAAGTTCGATACCGAGGATTATTTATTGCATGGGGTTTTTCAGAAGGAGGCCGCCATCAAGGAAGCAGAGAAACTTCTACGCAGTAGATATGCTCCGGCACCTGGTGGTGAGCTGGTATGAGGAGAATTGCTTTCATCACTGAATCTTCAGCCCGGCCGGCAGAACCGTTGCCGGCATACCTATTCTATCAGGGGAAACAAAGCCGCTGGATCAACGCTGTCATAGAGTATATGGAGGTCCGATCATTCCCTCGGGAGGATATTTTCTTCTTAAGTCCTTACGGGCAGCGGATTATCGGATATGAAGACATCGTAGCGCCTTATCCGCTCCAAAAGTATCACCCCAGAAAAAGCGATGCCCTGGATATAGCGGATAAAGCCGTTGATATCATTCAATCGATTCAGCCTACGCCTTTTGTTGAGATACACGCTGGCCGCACTCTAGCGGATCCGTTGAAGGCCGCCTTAGAAGCTGCCGGTATTTCTTGCCGGGTATACGCAGACGGCGTCCCGCTTGGGACCAAGCCAAATGCGTACCAGGAACTGATCGAGGAAGAAAAGATCCAGCGGAAGAATCGAGAAGTGCAGCGAGAGAAGTGGCAAATTACTTCTCTGATTCAGTACCAGACACCGAATGAGGCAAGCGAGCTGATCTACCGATATGGGAAACGCGCGCAGCTGCTCGGCATCGAGGAAAATATTGAAGAGCTGAAGGCAATGTTGACCAGCTACCGGCGAAAGCATAAGGATGAAGCTAAGACGCTGCAGGAGTTTCAAACATTACTCTCTCAAGAGGATACGGAAGGGGAATTAGCACGCTTTTTACAATCTATAACGTCTCTTGCTGAGCTTCACGCAGATGAGTTTTTTGAAAATATGAAATTCAAATTTGGAAAAAGTATGGCCAAGTTCTCTACCTATTTGATCAAACACACTTACGTTCTGCTGCTTGAAAATAGGATTAACGAAGCCATGCTGCGGACACAAATCGCTTTGATGAAGTAAGCCGCGGCAGCCCTGACAGGGGGAGAAATGCACACCCTCCTGTTGAAAGGGGTGTGCCTGGAGGAGTACGGATGATCGTTGCCATGTTAACAGCATCGGACTCACATATTACAGCTGATGCAAAAGAATGGATGGACAAAGACGATTGTAATGATCTGAAGTTTTTTGAAAAATCAATATTTGGCTGGTTCATCATGGTTCCCAAAGATTTGCGAAGTGTAGAAGGCCTCAAGAATGTTCCAGAAAGTCTGCACAGGGTGGTTAACCATGCCGCCAGGCTTGGCTGCAGCTGGGTTATGCTGGACTGCGATGGACCTGTGATTGAAGGCCTGCCCATCTACGATGAAGATTAACCTATGAACATACACTACGATTGGCCAGTGATACCCACTCTCTAAATTCAGGTGCGATGAAGGAGCTGTACCGCTAGGACGGTGCAGTTTTGAGATACATTGTTATCCCCTTCGGCGAGCTTCCGCAAGGAATGAGTAGCACTTACTGCAGGGAGATCGAGCCTGCGTGAGAGGACAAACAGAGTCCTGCCTATTCCCATATCGAACAACACGATATCGGAAAAGGGAGCGAGTACATTGGCTATGAATTATTACGATGATAAACATATTCCTTCAGTTCTGAGGTGGTTCGGCGGGAAGCATTTTTTGGCACCTGAGCTTATCCCGCTCATTCCTGAGCATCACTGCTGGGTAGACGTATTTGGCGGAGGGGGACATATGACTGTCGCCAAGAAGAGGAGCCGTGTTGAAGTATTCAATGACAAAGACCAAGAGCTTATCAACTTTCTTCTCGTCCTCCGCGAGAGGCGTTCTGAACTCATCTCAGCGTTAGCTTCGCTGCCCACCAGCCGCTTTCTATTTGAGAAGTGGCAGCGGGAAGCACTTCCAGAGGATCCATTTGAACGAGCCGTCCGCTTCTTCTATTGCCTTCGCCAGTGTATTATCCCAGCGAACGGGGTTAAGAGCGGCTGGCGGTCGGGGAAGATCAAGAACACAGCGAATGACTACCAGAATGCAGTTGATAAATTGGAGGCCTTTGAGGAACGATTCAGGCGCGTGATGATTGAATGCCTAGATTATAAAGAGATCATAAAGCGATACGATTCACCCGGTTCTTTCCTATATGTTGATCCACCCTATGTAAATCGAGAACATTTCTACAAATTTGCCTTTGATGAGCATGAGCGGCTTGCTGAAATGCTTCATCATCTGCAGGGGAAATGTATGGTTTCTTATTATGGAGATCCGCTTATCTTAGAGCTTTACAGTGATTGGCACTGCACAACCTTTAAGTCAAAGGTTGGTACAGTAGCCAAGGCGGAGCTAGGACAAACCCGGCGGGATGAAGTCGAATATGTATTTACCAATTATAAGCCGACAGGAAGTGGGCAATTGTCCTTTTTCTAATAGGCTGTAGCTGGGATAAAGAAACGTGTTGATAAAAGAGGGAACTTCCCTGGAAAGGTGTGCTTAGTGAATATTATCGTCTTCTTTTCAGGCGGTAAAGCAAGCTTCGCGTCTGCTGTTGACGCGAAGCTTCGTTTTCCAGAAGCCAATATTATTTTATATTTTACGGATACGCTATGGGAGAATGAGGACCTATACCGGTTCATCCATGAAGCATCGGATAAACTGGAATTACCGCTGCTCATCCATAGCTCGGGACTAACACCGATACAGGTAATGTTTGAAGAAAAGCTAGTTTATAATAGCATGATTGGCCGCTGCTCAACAATATTGAAGCAGAAAGTCTCACAAGACTTTATCCGGCGTGGAATTCGTCCTAAAATTGAGAAATGGCGGAATAAGCAGTATTTGAAAAATGAAAACTTCACTTTCGACCCTACACTTTATTTTGGGATTGGATTCGAGGAAATGCACCGTGCGCCGGCTATCCAAAAGAATTGGGCTCCATTTAAGGTAGAAATGCCATTAATAGAGCGGAATATATGGAAAGACGAAGTCATAAAGCGCTATAATATACGTCAGCCCAAACTATATGACCTTGGCTTTTCTCATAACAATTGCAATGGTCGTTGTGTTAAAGCTGGACAAGCTCATTATAGGCTGCTGCGCGAAGCTATGCCGGCTGTTTTTGCAAAGCTAGTGGAGCAAGAATTCCATCTGAAAATGTGTGTGTCAGCGTATAGATACATCACTAAGGGGAACAATCCTAAGGACAAGAATCCAATACCTTTGGAAGATGTCATTCCTCTTGAAGTCCAAAAGAAAATGCTGACGGAGCTGGATGAGGCCTATCGGGATTACTTCTATGACCGCGCATCTAAGCCGAAACTGTTTATTCATCCGGCTGCCAGTGCTAGCTCAGAATACATGAAGTTGAAGCAATATAGCTTCATGAAACGTGACGGAGCACCTCTATCACTTCGGGATTTCCAGATAGAATTGGATTCGGATAGTCAGGTGGATCTATTCGATTTTGGCGGATGTGGATGTTTCACTGATCCCCTTTGCGAAGATGAAATTTCCTGTGGGATCGGTCAATACTCCTGACTTTATCAAAGGTGTAGGAGCATCAAAAACACAGCGAATAGTTAATAGGTACTAGAGGAGGAATATAATGAATCCGGATGGTATTAAAAAAAATTATCATAGTTATATTAACCAATTAAGAGACATTTTCGATCCGGTTATCATGAAGATGCGGAGGCAGAAAGGAGAAAAGTGGTTAGGCCTCGCCTGGAAAGGCCCACTGAGGGAGCTTAAGGGCTATACCAAGCACTTAAAACTCTTATCTGCGATAAAGTGGACCTCGCTGCCGATTATTGGACAAGGTATCATCATTGCGGCAACTTGGTATGTCAAAGTTCCGCTTTGGTCCATTATTCTGACCAGTGTGGTCGTACTGCTTGCAATCTATTACTTCGGATATGTACGTCGGTACATAAATAAGATGGCGACACTGGGCACTCCGGAATTTCATATCGAGGCGCTTAAAGCCATACGTCCTAGCGAATACAATCTCTGGAATTCATTATTACAGCTCGACGACTTTACGTTTAATGATCTGTACGAGGTCCTGAATTCCTATCTTGTACCTAATACGGATCACAGCGTAACGTCGGTGCTGCAGTATTCTATGGGTAGAGAGGAAGCGCTGGAAGAGACCATTCAAGAACAACGTGAACGTATTGAAGAATATGAGAGAATTGTTGACGGGCTCGTTTCTGACTTAGAACTCTCAGAAACCTCTATCACACAACTGGTGACCTTGATTACAGAAGTAAACACCAATTTATACAGGTTTTCTAATGGAGTCCTAGATTTTAACGATCTCCGCTTTGTAACACCATTTACGATTTATGAAGTAGATGGGGACATTTTGCGGAAGCTGAAGGACGTCGGAACTTCTGGCGGTAGCATGAATGAGATTGATATGTCTATTCCACAAGAGAATGAATATGCTGCGGTGTCAGCTGCGCGAAGTAATCGCTCAAACGAAGCCTTCGTGAGTAATCCATATCCTGGCAGATTTATTGTTGCATTTTCTATGAGAATGCTCAATCAAAAGCGATGGATTTGGTGTTTCCACTTCAACGATACGGACGAACGTGCCTTGTCTCTTATTTTGTCTAATGATATAATAGAGTCAAGACAGGTTCGTAGATTGATTCATACCTTCTGTCTTATTTTGCAAAAGAGCATGATATCATCGGATGAAGAGGAGGCTACCCAGAATGCAAAAGGAGCTAATTAAGGTTAGAAAAGTCGAAGATGTTCCACAAAAACAAATTATGAGCCACCGGCGTGAGCTGCGGAATTCGATCCTGAAGCAAATGGGAGAAAGAGCCGCTGTCACCGAGAAGAAAGTTGAGAATGTTTTGAGAGCTGTTCAATAAATATCACAAACCTAAGCCTCCAGGGAAACCTGGAGGCTTTTTACTGTTACAGTATACACTTTAGATACAGTAATAAATATTTTTAAGGTTCAAGTAGTGGAAGATAACACCTATTCCTTATGTATTGCTCAAGTTGATAAATCTTTCACTTTGGCAATTAGCTAATTTTTGCAATTCTGTTTGTTCAAAGAAAATAAAGCATTAGACTGAAAAATAAAATGATAAACTCAGAAAATAAAGTTGTAGACTGAGAAAATAAAGTATTAGACTGACGGGCGCTTCATTAAGCTAATGGGTAACGTTAGTTGAATAACAGCGGCAGTCTAAGGCTTCCTTAAGATTATAAACACAATTCGGCATCATGTTCCCGCTTTGACCGGGTGAAAATCGATGTAACCAAAGCTCCCCCAAGCGGGAGAACGGACATTTTTGATGGATTCGGAAGATGCATGGACGACCGCGGCTAAGCTCACCAGGGGTCGTTACTGTACCGACCATACCCAAGGCCATGGAGAAACACCGCTTTGATAGACGTTATTGGCATAACAAGTATATCTGTTGTCCAATCCGATACCTCACGCTCCGTAAAGAATGACGCGCTGAAATTCATCCTGAAGGTGAAAGACGTCTTTAACCACTCTCAAGAGTGGTTTTTTTATTGGCAAAGCTGCCGTCTTCGCATCATGACAAGCCTTGCACTGCGCCAGTCAGTTTGTGCGGTTCCAGAATAGTTCTTTGTCGCCCTTGTGCGGCACGATGTGGTCAAAGCTTAAATTCGTTAGGTATGGGCAGAGAGGGGACCTTGTTGCCGGTAAGCCGGCTTCATATTTAGTTGTTACCAGCACTTTGAACCGAGTAAATGAAGATTTCCAAACCGGCTAAGGAAGGGTTACAGTAAAAGCTAGGACCTGGGTTCCGTTTCGGTTCTTTCCCGCCGCGGCAGCAATCGTAGCACTCGCTAAGGGAAATGGAGTCGTCGGTTTCGCCCGATCAACATCTGCTCCACAGTAACATGCAGGAAAGCGATTGGCATCGGCAGACGATTCATTTACGTTTACTTTTTCTATTTTTAATTACCTGATTGTTCAAAACCATCTCCAGCAACCCCAGTTTTAAACTTTGCATAGCATCATCTTTTGACATCCGCATGTATTTAGATAAAACATTCATATCCTCTTCGAATAAAGCTAAGAAAGCAAGCATTGCTTGTTCATCATGATCTACCACAATTCGTTCAATTAGCTGTTCGATTTCTCTATCTTCTGCTTCATTTCTTTTAGCATCTTGTTCTTCCATCGGTTCACCGCCTGTTGGGTCATTTGGAGCTCAGCCGCAACGTCTCTTTCTTTTTTGCCCAGTATGTATAACTGGTAGATAATTTCCTTGCCGATTTCGGAGGATAACGAATTCAGGAGTTGCCTCAGTATAAGTCTATTATCACTATCTTGGCTAAAACCAGGACAAGCCATAATAGGCTCAAAATTAGACAGTAACTCGGCATTTTGCTCTTTCTTTACATGATAGTGAATTCGCCATGCCATTCTTTTTAGTTCGGTACGGTAATAATCTAACAGCGCCATAATAACTCCTCCTTGTATGGTTTAGCCTCTCTATATATAAGGAGTAATTCTGACTACTTTCACAACTAAAACACAAACATTTGTTCCCATTTATCATACCATATTTAGGGTCTTCTATCAGGTTATGTTGTAAAAAAGTGATGAATTTCTCCTTGTAAGTGAAACGGAAAAGTTAATTTGAAAGGAGATGAGAGAAGAAGTGGACCCAGAGAGTATCATCAACTTGGTCACAAATATCGGGTTTCCGGCGGCCATATCCCTTATCTTGCTGAAGTATGTTCTGCAGAATATGGAGTCACAATTTAAGCAACTGGATAAAACAGTAAGGGAATTGACTCGAGCTGTTCAAACTCTCAATGTAGAGTTAAAAAAATCAGCATCAGAAACACTCAAAAAAAATGATTAAGAAAAGAAAGACGCTCTAATTAGAGCGCCCCAGATTGTCGAGAAACCCAGGTCTTTTAAAGACTCTGGGTTTCTTTCGTATTTCAATGACTACCTGCAAACGGGAAAACGAGGGGGTTACCCCCGTGTTTCCCGCGATCCAGGTGAATCGCCATCTTCTTCATGTTCTGTACAGCTGCTGTCATCAGTGCCTGTTCCCTGACATTCGGCAGCCTGCGCAATCGGCAATAGCGAAACCCATGGAGCTCTATAGTATCCGCGAAGCTTCGCTCAATCGTTTCTTTTCGTTTGCGGTACAACTGCTTGCCTGACTTGCTAAGCCAGTTGTTCCGCACCCAATCCTTGCTGTCCTCCCAGACATGAGGGTCACCACTTTCTGGTGGTTTTTGGACTGCGTACACTCGGTTAAAAACGGACAATTTTTATATTGCTCCGGATCTGACGCATACTGCTGGTAGCCTTTGCGGTCCGTCGTCCGGTACTTCAATTCTTGGCCGGCCGGACAGACGAAGAGCACTTGCTCAGCGTCAAAAGTAAACTTCCATTTCGGAAACAGTCCTTGCTTAGAATGTAATCTCCGGAGAGCAATAACGGCAAATATGTTTCGGCTTTGCAAGCCTCGGCAAATCGGCGTTGTTAAATACCCTGAATCTAGCGCAATGGCTTCTACTTGGAATCCAAAACGTTTCTGTTGTCGGTCCAGACGCGACAAATACAGCACGGAATCATGGACATTTCCGGGCGTGACATGGACATCTGTAATGAGATCGTATTTC